>DATARC010000181.1:0-22897 GCA_036264335.1 Candidatus Dormiibacterota bacterium | reverse complement strand
GAGCACCCCTACGGGATCGACTGCGGCCTGCGCGACCCGTTCGGCAACCACCTGCGCATCGTCCAGCTCGCGACCGCGCCGGTGAGCACGGCTGCGAAAGCACGGTAAGAACGCGAATCCCTTCCAACCTCTAGTCCAGCTAGAAGGCCCTGACCCTTTGGTCGGGGCCTCCGGGCGTTGCCGCCAGGATCAGGCGGGCGGGAGGTTGAGATACGCGAGCGGTCTCATCGGTACACGAGGTTGGCGCCGAACGGCGAGAACCCGAGCCGTTCGTACACCCTGGCAGCGTCGTCGGTGGCCGCGTCCAGGAAGGCAAAGTCGCCGCCATTGGCAAAGTGGCGCCGCACCAGCTCCGACGTTATCGCGGCGGCGATGCCTCTGCGCCGCCGGTCCTGTCGCGTGACGACTCCGACGATCTCGGCTGCCCCTTTGAGCGAGTGCGAGACGCCGGTGCCGACTGGCTCCCAATCGAGCCACGCGAGGAGGAAGACGCTGTTGGCGCGTGCCATGTCGGCGCGCAATCGCTCCACCGGGGGGGCCGGTCGGTCGATCTCTCCACCGTCGGTCCATCGGATCGACTGAAATGCCTCGAGCTCTGCCGGCGCTGCGGCGGACGTCAGCTGCGTGATGTGGACCTCTTCGGGCGTGGCGAACGGCTTGAACGTTTCCGGGCGGCAGGACATGAGGGAGTTTCGCTCGATCAGCTTCAAACCGGCGCCCTCGAGCCACTCGCCGACCTTCGGAAAGAGCGTCTCGTTGTACTCGATCTCCAGCGGCACCTTGTGCCGTTTGAACGTCGAACGCAGCTTGGTCAACGCTTTCACCGTCTCCGCCTCGGCAGCCGCTCCGTCGATCAGCGTGGCCCAGCCGTTGCGCGCGTTGTCGCCCGGCGCGGACAGAACCGCTCTGAACGGACCCAGCGAAAGGATCTCCGCGCCGTCGTCGCGATCGGCGAGCGTGTCGCGCTGCCAGGTCTGAAACCGATCGGTGTCGCTCATCGGATAGGGCCGACCTTAATGCACTTTGTTCGCCTACGCTGAGGTGGAATGTTGCTGCCGCGAGCGGTCTTGTCCATCCTGAGGTGGACTTGAGCCCCCGTCCCTCGACCGCCAGCGCTGAGAACGCCTTTGCCGCAGACCTCTTCGACGGACTGCCGAAGCGCTACGACATGCTGGCCGAGGTCCTCTCGTTTGGCCAAAACGGGAGGTGGCGTAGAGAGCTGGTCACGCAGATCGCCTCGTCTTCGCCGGAGAAGATTCTCGACGTCGCAACCGGCACGGCGGGCGTCGCCATCGCTCTGGCCCAGCGGTCGGGCGGTGAGGTAACGGGCGTCGACCTCACCGAATCGATGCTCGCGCGAGGCCGTGAGCGGGTGGTGGCGGCGGGCCTCGACCAGCGCATCCGGCTCCAGGTCGCGCGCGCCGAAGAGCTTCCATTCCCGGACGCGGCCTTCGACGCCGTCTCCTTCACCTATCTATTGCGGTACGTGAGCGACCCCGCAGCCACCTTGCGTGAGCTGGTCCGCGTGCTTCGACCAGGGGGGACGCTGGCAAGTCTCGACTTCTTCGTGCCGCCGGCCTCGCAGTGGCGCGCGGCCTGGTGGCTGTACACGCGAGCCCTCCTGCCCCCGGCCGGTCTAGCCCTGGGCGGACATGAGTGGTGGCGAGTCGGTCGGTTCCTCGGGCCTAACATCTCGTCCTTCTACCGCGTATGGCCGCTTGAGCGGATCGTCGAGGCATGGGAAGCCGCGGGCATGACCGGTGTCCGATCCAAACCAATGAGCGTTGGCGGTGGCGTCGTGATGTGGGGTCGCAAAGGCGATGCCGGCCGCGACGCCTGAAACCCTCGCCCCCGCGTACTACGCCGCCCGAGCCGGGGGCTGGCGCCGAGACCTGTGGGCCGTGCTCCACCCGCCGTACACCGCGTGGCACCTCTCCTATGTCGTAATCGGCGCGAGCCTGGCTCCCAGCCTCGATGCGATCCGCTTGATCGCTACGCTCGTTGCATTTTTTCTGGCGGTCGGCATCTCGGCGCACGCCCTCGACGAGCTCAAAGGCCGGCCTCTTGGCACGGAGATCCCGACGTCGGTGCTGGCGGCGGCCGCCGCCATCGGCCTGGTCTGCGCGGTCGCGCTCGGCGTGGCCGGCCTGACACGGTTGGGCATCGGTCTGCTGCCGTTCATCGCGGCGGGCGTGCTCTTTGTTTTCGCGTACAACCTCGAGCTGCTCGGCGGCAGGCTGCACGGGGATTTCTCATTCGCCCTGTCGTGGGGAGCATTCCCGGTGCTGACCGCATATTTCGCGCAGACCGGTCGCCTGTCGATTGGCGCGGCGGCCGCCGCCGTCGCTGCTTTCGCGCTCTCCTTCGGCCAGCGCAGTCTCAGCACCCCGGCCCGCCTCTTGCGGCGGCGCACCCGGTCGGTCACCGGCAGCGTGACGTTGCGCGACGGCTCGGCGGTCGATCTGGACCAGGCGGCGCTGCTCCGCCCGCTCGAGCGAGCACTCCAGGCGTTTTCATGGGGAGTCGTGGCGCTGGCCATAGGGATGGCGGCATCGAAGGTGTTGTGACGAAAAGAATTCAGTGTGTCGATGAACACGCCTGAGGTCGCTGTTCTGAAGCCCCTGCTGCGCGGATGGTCGCACGGGCTTGCAGCGCTGGTGTCGGTCGCGGGGCTGGTGGCGCTGATCGTCATCACCCGAAACGACCCCGCGAAGCTCGTCTCGATGATCGTCTACGGAACCGGCCTCGTCTTGCTGTTCGGGATCAGCGGGACGTACCACATCGTCAGCTGGCCGGTCAGGGTCAAGGACTGGCTGCGCCGCGCGGACCACGCCATGATCTTCGTTTTCATCGCGGCGACTTACACGCCGCTTGTTTTCAATGTCCTTGATGGCTGGTGGCGCACGGCCGTGCTGCTCGCAATCTGGATCTGCGCGGCGGCGGGGGTGGCCGGCGCCGCGCCCTTCCTGCGCATCCCACGACATTTGCTGGCCGCCCTGTACCTGGCCATGGGATGGCTCGCCGTGATCACGCTCTTTCCGCTTACCGCCGCGCTCGGTTGGGCGGCCGCGGTGCTGATGGCGCTGGGCGGCCTGCAGTATTCCCTGGGCGCTGCGGCGTATGCGTTCAAGAGGCCGCGGCTGTGGCCAAACGTGTTCGGCTACCACGAGCTGTTCCACGTCGCGGTGATCACCGCGAGCATCACCTTCTACCTCGTCGTGATCACCTACGCCGTCCCTTTTCACCGGGCCGGCTGACGCCGACCTAAGTCGGAGGCACCCCGTGTTTGCGATTCAACCGGGATGATGTTCGGGTCGCGTAAGCGCTGAACCTCGCGATCAGCGCCGCTCGAAGGTCGTCCGGTTCGACCACATCGTCGACGATCAGGTTGGCCGCAAGCTTGTAAAGGTCGACGTCCTCGCGATACTCGTCCTCGAGCTGTTTGCGGCGGACGGCCCTCTCGTTCTCCGGCAGCTCGGCCAGCTTGTTGAAGAACACCGCGTTGACGGCGGGCTCGGGGCCCATCACTGCGATCTGTGCCGTAGGCAGCGCGATCACGCAGTCAGAATCGAAGGCCGGACCCGCCATCGCGTAAAGGCCGGCGCCATACGCCTTGCGGACGATGACCGAGATCTTTGGCACCGTCGCCTCCGACACCGCGCTGAGCATCTTGGCGCCGTGCCGGATGATGCCGCGCTTTTCGACGTCAGTTCCGATCATGAACCCGGGCACGTCCGCCATGAACAGCAGCGGGATCTCGAACGCGTCGCACAGCCAGATGAAGCGTGCGGCCTTGTCGGCGGAGTCGCTGAACAGCACGCCGCCCTTCTGCATCGGCTGGTTCGCCACGATGCCTAGCACGTGACCATCAAGCCGGGCCAACCCCGTGAGCAGCTCCTTGGCGAAGAGCTTCTTCACCTCCACCCAGCTGCCCTCGTCGATCAACGCTTCGATGACCTTGCGCATGTCGTACCCGCGGTTCGCCTCGGCGGGGATGAGGTCCGCTATCGGCTTGCCGGCGCGTGGGGCTTTGGCCTCGACGGCACCCGGCTTCTCACCCGATTGCTGTGGCATGAGCTGGAAGTACGAACGAGCGAAAGCGATCGCTTCTTTGTCATCAGCGACCAGTGCGTCGCCGCAGCCACTTTCGGTGCAATGCATGCGCGCCCCACCGAGCTCTTCGAGGCTCACCTTCTCGCCGACCACGACCTCGACCATTCGGGGGGACCCCAGGTACATCGAGGCGTTGCCCTCGACCATGATCACGATGTCGCAAAAGGCCGGGATGTAAGCGCCTCCGGCCGCCGACGGGCCGAACAGCAGGCAGATCTGCGGCACCTGCCCCGACAGCTGGACCTCGTTGAAGAAGATGCGGCCCGCGTGGCGCCGGCCCGGGAACATGTCGATCTGGTCGGTGATCCTGGCGCCCGCTGAGTCGACCAGATAGAAGAGGGGGACGCGGATGCGGGCAGCGGTCTCCTGGATCCGGATGATCTTCTCAACGGTGCGCGCGCCCCAGCTGCCGGCCTTCACTGTCGGGTCGTTGGCCATCACGGCGACCTGTCGCCCGAAGATCAGCCCGAGCCCCGTGACGACGCCGTCAGCAGGCAGCTCGTCGGCGAGCACGTTGGCAAAGAGCCCATCCTCGACGAAGGAACCCGCATCCAGAAGCAGGTCCAGCCGCTCGCGCGCGGTCAGCTTGTTCTGCTCGCGCAGCTTGGGCAGGTAGCGGGTGCCGCCCTTGAGCGCTTTCTCGCGAAGCTCGCGTTGACGTGAATTCGCCATCAGTTCCCTTTGAAATCGGGCTCGCGTTTGTCGAAGAACGCTTTGATCCCTTCCTTTGAGTCCTCGGTCAGCGTGACCAGCGTGAACTGGCTTTGCAGGTAGGCGAGGGCGGCGTTGAACTCCATGTCCTGCTGACGGTAGAACGAGTCGCGGCCCAGGCGCATCGCGGCGGGCGATTTCCTTGCAAGCTTGCCGACGATCTCCTTGACTGCGTCATCGAGCTGGTCGCCTGGAACGACCCGGTTGATCACCCCGACGGCGTGCATCTGGGTTGCCGTCCAGCGGTCGCCCAGCATCTCCATCTCGAGCAGCACCTTGCGGGGCAGATTGCGGGCGAGGATGGCCTGGATCATCATCGGCCAGATCCCCACGTTGATCTCAGGCGTGCCGAAGGTCGCGCTGTCAGTCGAAACCAGCAGGTCGCACGAGCACGCCAGACCGAGGCCGCCTGCGAGCGCATGGCCATTGATGCGGCCGACGATCGGCTTGCCGAGGCTCGTCATCAAGGCGAAGAGCTCGACGAAAAGATCTCGGCTGTGGTGCCGATCGAGGTCGCTGGTTTCGCTGTCGAAGCCGGCTAGGTCGGCGCCGGCGCAGAATGCCCGGTCGCCGGCTCCGGTCAGCACCACGACGCGGACCTCGGGCTCTTGCCGGCACCATCGAAAGGCGGCTGCGAGGTCCCGAAGCATGACGCTGGACAGTGGGTTGCGCTGTTCCGGCCGGTTCAGGGTGATGGTGGCGACATGGCCTTCGACCGACAGCAGCACCTGCTCAAGCGGTGGAAATTCAGTCAACCGAGTAATCGTAGGGCGCGGCGCTCGGCCACCCCATTTCGGGTAAGCAAATCACGGATGGCAACCCACGATTTGCCGCCTGCTTGGCAGCATTTCCTCGCCATTCCTTCACAAAAATCCTCAGGCCACAGCGTGAGCGTCACTCAGGACGTAGCGAATCTGCAACCGCCTCTGTAACCCAAAGTTAGGACAGCAATCGCTCAAAAGGTATAATCCGCCCGACCGAGATCTATATGAAGGCGAGGCAGCGTGAAACTGGCGAGGCACCGTCCCCGTCGCTCAACGACTCCGGGATCGACCTGGACAAGCCAATTTTCACCTTGAGCGTGGCTTCTGAAATCCTCGAGACGCATCCTCGAACCCTGATGATGTACGAGCACCTGGACATGATCCGGCCCAAGCGCACGGTGACCAACCGCCGGCGTTACTCGCGGCGGGACGTGATGAAGCTGCAGGCGATCCAGACGCTCACCCGGAAGCACGGAGTGAACCTCGCGGGAGTCCGCTACATATTGGCGCTGTTGAAGCGCCTTCAAAATGCCGGAGTCGAAGCACCGGAGGGATTGAGGAACCTGGATGTAACCCTACTCGACGTCTAAGTACCAACCCGCACTCGCGGGCTGAGTTTCAGCAACGGATGGAGCATATGTCGAAGAAAAGAAGGCGTTTGGAGATCAAGGTCGAGCCCCTGCCGGTTCCGTTCCAGGATGAGTTGGCCTCGTGCCCGGTATGCGGTCGCGACGCCGGGGCGATCGGGAGGCGGCACCTCCAGATCGTTTTTCGCTGCGAGGGCTGCAAGGTGGTCTTCAAGCGAAATAGATCCTGGCCATACGTGTACTGACGTAGTCATGGCCGGGGGGGACCTCGGCCAACCCTGCCACGCTGGTGAAACTGCCACGCTGGCATTCGACTCTCTCGTACGCTGAGGCCGTGAGGAGGCGGACTGCGGTGCTTGGCGTTGTGGCCGGGCTGGCCACCGTTGCCATTGCCGAGGCCGTCAAGCCTCGTGGCGGCACCTCGCTGCTGCTTGACTGGGACGAGGTCCGCCGAAACGCGCGGGCTCGACTGGCCAACCCGTCTGAACCCCGAGCTTCACTCGCCGCCGCCGCCAAGCGCTACCGGGCCATGGCCGCCACGGTCGAACAGCCGCTGCTGGATTTCGTCGGTGGGATGCCCGATCGCGCCAGGCTGCCCGAGTTTCAGGCGCTGGACCGCGAAGGTTGGCTGGACCTCAACCTCGGGATCATGCGCCGCGTGGTCGACCCGGTCCTGGAGAAGGGCCGGCTCCCGAACTCGTTGATGGTCGAGTTCGGGCGCTCCGGGCTGGACCACTACCTGGCGCTGATGCTCGCCTTCCTCGGTCGACGCGTCCTCGGCCAGTACGACCCGCAGCTGATGGGCGTTGAATCGAGCGACGGCGCCGGCCTGTACCTCATCGAGACCAACGTGGCGGAGTGGGGCGAGACGGCCAAGCTTCCGCAGGAGGATCTGCGACGGTGGCTCATCCTGCACGAGATGACGCACGCGTGGCAGTTCGCTGCCCATCCCTGGCTGCGCGGCCACATGGAGCAGTCGGTGCGGGTGCTCCTCGACACCGTCACGACCAAGGTCTCGCCTGCAGCCCGGATCGCAGCGTTCGCGGGCGTCCTGCCGGCGCAGTGGCGAGTGATGCGGCAGATGCAGGGCACCATGTCGCTGATCGAGGGCTACAGCAACCTTGTCATGAACCAGCTCGGCGCCACCCTCCTGCCGGGCTTCGCCGAGCTCGAGCAGGCTTATGAGAAGCGCAGCTCCAACAAGAGCGTGCTCGACCAGCTGGTCTGGAAGCTGACAGGCCTCGACTTGAAGCTCCAGCAGTACAGGAAGGGCGAGGCTTTTGCGAGCGCTGTGTACAGGGCCCACGGCATGAAGGCGCTGAACCTGGCGTGGAAGGGCCCGGACCAGATGCCGCGTCTGGAAGAGCTGAACGACCCTGAGCGCTGGTACCGGAGGGTGGCCGGCTCGGCTTAGGTCTCTTCCTGCGCCGTTTCCTCGCTCATGGGGACGATGGCGACCGGGAGCTCCGAGATGTCGTAGTAGCGCACCGGCTTGGACATGCGCTTGGCGATTCCGACCTGCACCTTCACTCCCAGCGACATGTGGCCGAACACCCACACCTCATCGCATCGCGCCAGGAGATTGTTCATCGCCTCGCGGACGATCTCCTTCGAGACCGTGTGCATCAGGTAGTAGTCAAAGAGCATGAACGGGCTGACGGGCACCATCCCCGCGTCGAGCACGAACTTCTGGATGTGCGTCCGCCAGTAAAAGACCTTGTTGGACATGGCGACGTACACGAGCCTTTTCGGGTGGCGCAGCGTTTCCTCGGCCTGGTCGCGGGCCGTCGGCTTGGTCGCCGGTTGGAAGATTCGCTCGAGGATGTCTTCGGCAGCCTTCCCCGAGATCGTCGCCATGGGTCGGCCTATCCTATCAGCCGTGCCCGAAACCTCAGGTCGCGCGCCGGCTGACCGATTTCGCCTGGACGGCCGCGTCGCGCTCGTCACGGGCGCCAGCCGAGGCATCGGCAGCGCGATCGCCGAGACCATGGCCGAGCAGGGAGCGCAGGTCGTTCTGTCGAGCCGCAAGCAGGCGGACCTCGACGCCGAGGCGGCCAGGATCAATGCCAGGTTTCCAGAAAAGGCGGTGGCGATTGCGGCTCACACCGGCAGGGAAGAGGACCTCAAGCGCCTTGTCGATGAGGTCATGAGTCGGTTCTCCAGGATCGACATCCTGGTCAACAACGCTGCGACCAACCCTTACTTCGGGCCGGTGCTGGGCGCCGACCTGGCCGCCTGGGACAAGACCTTCGAGGTCAACCTTCGCGGCGTTTTCCTGCTGACCAAGCTGGTGTACGACGCGTCGATGGAGCAGCACGGCGGCGCCGTCGTCAACGTGGCCAGCATCGGCGGGCTGAGGCCGGGCCTCGGCCTCGGCGTCTACAACATCACGAAGGCGGGCGTGATCATGCTGACGCGGCAGCTCGCCCGCGAGCTTGGCGGCAGGGTACGCGTCAACGCAGTGGCGCCGGGCCTGGTGAAGACGCGGTTCGCCGAGGCGCTGTGGGGCAACGAGGCGATCCTCGAGAGGGTCTTGGCCTCCAATCCGATGGGCAGGATCGGCATGCCTGACGAGATTGCCGGAGCTGTCGCATTCCTGGCCTCCGACGCCGCGAGCTACATCAACGGAGAGGTGCTGGTCATCGACGGCGGCGGGGGAGAGGTTTAGCCTTCCCGCCGACACGCTGTTTTGGTTCCAAACGTGCGCTGAAGGCGCCCGGATTACGCACTTCTGGTGCCAAAACACCCGAATCCGAGCTCGCTGACTCGCCGTTTTCTGAAACCGGCGCTCTCGAGTGGATGAAGTCTTCCAGCTCCTTTTCGTACTGATAGCCCTGGTTGTCCGGCGTGTAGCGCAGGACCCTTCGTTGTGAGATGTATTCCTCGAACGCGGCTTTGGTGTCTCGCGCCGCTCGGAACCCAAGCAGGCGTGAGGCTTTGGTAGTCGACAGCACGCGACCCCAGCGAAGCAGGTCGAGCAGCTGGGGCGAGAGAGAAGCCACGCCCGATTTCCTGAGGGCGTACGCCGCGAGCTCGATCCCGAAGGGTGGAATCAAGGGCGCGTGGGTCTTGCCCGCATCGTCGAGCAGGCTCGACAGCGGTTCGGCCCCAGGCGCCGCGATGTTGTACGCGCCTGCCGGGCCGCGCTTGACCGCGAGGCGCATCGCTTCGACGCAGTCGTCCCGATGCGTGAGCTGGAACGTGGGGTTGTAGCCGGCGATTGTCGGCACCACCTCGAGGTCGAGGTACCGGGCGAGGGGTTGCGGCTCGTCTGCGTTGAGGCTGTTGCCGAAACGAAGCACCAGGATGTCGATCGCCGCGTTGCGCGCGGCGAAGTCATTCACGTACGACTCGACCTCGACGATGTCTCGCACGAACTGATGACGCGAGTTGCTGTCGAGGCGATGGTCCTCCCGAATGCTCCTGGGAAGGTCCGGTCGCGACCCGTAAACGTGGCTGGAGGATTTGAGGATGAACCGGGTGACCGGGCTCCCCGCGCCCGCGCAACCCGCAAGCAGGTTGAGCGTGCCGATGACGTTGACCTCGTGGGCACGCCGGGGGTCCATGTCGAAGGAATCGACTCTCGTCAGCGTGTGCACCACGGTGTCGATCCCGACCGATCGGACCAGCTTGCCGATGAGCGAGTGGCGGATGTCGAGCTTGAGGTAGTCCGCGCGGCCGAGGTCGTAGCGCGGCTCACGGATGTCGATGCCGATGACCTCGGCGACGTCAGGGTCCTCGACGAGGCGCTGCACGACGAGCGCACCCCACCAACGAGCCACCCCGGTGACGAGGATTCGGCGTTTCTTGGAGGGCATGTCTAGCTAGTCTGCCTCACGTTCGTTTGATAACGTCGCGCTCCATCTGCGCCACCGCGCGGGCGACGGTTTCGAACAGCGGTGATTTCGCCTGCCTCACCGCCCACTCGAGTTGGCGCAGCAGCGAGTACAGGCTCTTCATCGCCTTGATCGCGTCGCCGATATCGACATTCGGCGGCAGCGGGATCTTGTCCAGCTGCTCCCCGCCCGCCCACCTGTAAGCGAAGTCGATGTAGTCATGCGAGGGCTGCCGCAGGTTGGGCTCGTCGAGGTCGCTCTCCATGTCTGCGAAGCGGAAGTAAAGGGAGCGCACCAACCTCGCCGTCTGCGCGACGGCAGGGGTGGGATAACGCCGCGGTCCTCGCTGCTGCCTGTCTCTGCCGCCTCGCTCGCGATCCTCGGTCGCCAGCATGATCAGCACGGCGCAGAGCTCTTCGGGCGCCAATCCCTCCAGCCAGCCCAGCCACACCGCCTCGGCGACGAGGATCGTGTTCTCGCCGTAGATGCGCGAGGCGAAGAGGCCCTTTTCGGTGGGCCGGTCGTGAGCGAGGAAGCCGCTCTCGGTCAGGATCCGGCAGAGCCGCCGCAGCTTGCGCGCGTACTCGTCCATCTGGCCTTTCAGCTCGCGCTCGCCGCCATCCAGCTCCTTCTGCAGGGTGCGGATCTCGGCATACTTGGTGAGGTACTCGCCAAATCGGGGCGAGTGAACCAGCTTCAGCTTGCGCTGCCGGTCCAGCAGGCCTCTGGCCTCGACCTCGAGCTTCTGGACGAGCCGCCCCGCCGACCCCAGCGTGCGCGTGTGCTGCCTTCCGCGCCGCCCGCGCCGTTCCGCACCCGCCTCGCGGCGGAGCCGCCTCAGCTCGATTCTTATCGATCGGCGCCGGTCCTCGAGCTTGAAGTACTGCGCGACCTCGTCAATCGATACCTCACTGTCGTTCCAGAGCTTGCGAATGTCCGCCAGGCGCGCGCGCACGTTGACGAGACGCTCGCGCGTCTTCTCCTCCGCCAGCCGCTTCTGGAACTGGCCGAAGGATCGCTCCATCAGCGCTTCCGCCCGCTCCGGGGTGTAAATGCGCAGCAGGTTGAGGGCCATGTTGTAGCTCGGCAGGAATTTGGATTCCACCACCAGCGTCGCGCCCATCGCGACCTCATAGATCGTGCCGATCTCGACGTCCGACTCCTTGAGGATCACGCCGTGCCCGATGACGTCGATGCCGCGCCGGCCGGCGCGCCCCATCAGCTGCGTGAGCTCCCCCGTGGTCAGGTTGGAGAAGTTGGTCCCGTCGAACTTGCTGAACGACGAGACGACGACCCCTCGCGCAGGCATGTTGATCCCCAGCGACAGGGTCTCCGTCGCGAAGACCGCCTTGATGAGGCCCCGCTGAAAAAGCTCCTCGACCATTTCCTTGTGATAAGGAAGGAGTCCCGCGTGGTGCTCGGCCAGGCCCCGCCGCAGGAGACGCGCATCGACCATGCGGCGAAACAGCGCCTCCTCGTCGTGGTCCGTGAGCCCTTCGAGGCGCGCGGCGGCGACCTTGTCGATCTCTTCCTTCTCAGCGGCCGTGGTCAGGTCGATGTCGTGGTACGAGCAGCGCTGCAGGGCTTCGCGGCACCCACGACGAGAGAAGATGAAATAGATCGCCGGCAGCATGTCCCCGCGCCGCAGCTCCTCGATCACATGGAGCAGGTCGTTCGACGGCAGCTTGCTGTAGCCCCCGACGCGATACGAAGCCTCCTCTTCCTCTGCCGCTTTGCTCCACGTTCTTTGTTCGATCGCGCCGTCGCCTTTGAACAGGGGCAGTAATCGGTTGTTGATCGCAAGCCAGAGCTTGAGCTCGACGGGCCGGACGTCATGGAACACGGTCTCCATGCCGCCGCGGTTCTCGGCCATCCATTCGGCGATCTCGCGGAAGTTTCCGATGGTCGCCGACAGGCCGACGAGCTTGATCGTGGATGGCGCCTGGATGACGATCTCCTCCCAGACCGACCCACGCGGGAAATCGTCGATGTAGTGCACCTCGTCGAGGACGACGTGCGAGACCATGTCGAGGCGTTGCAGGTCTTCGTAGATCAGATTGCGTAGGATCTCGGTCGTCATCACGACGATCGGCGCGTCGGGATTGATCGAGTTCTCGCCCGTTACGAGGCCGACTGTTGATTCGCCGTACACCTTCACGAAGTCGTGGTACTTCTGGTTGCTCAGAGCTTTGAGCGGCGTCGTGTAGATCACCTTCGAACCGTCGCGCAAGGCGCGGAAGATGGCGTACTCCGCGACGATTGTCTTGCCGCTCGAGGTGGGGGCGCTGACCAGGACCCCGCCCGGACCTCGATCGAGCTTCTCTATCGCCTCGCGCTGGAATTCATCGAGCTTGAACGGCAGCGTCGCCTCGAATTCCCGTACTAACGTGTCAGCTGTTTTCAAATCCTGATCAGCTCGGTGGTGACGTCGGTGATGCGTGCTCCGTCGCTGTGCGATTCCACGTAGGACAGCACCGAGGCCAGCACCTCGTCCGCATGCCGGCCGCTACCGCTGACGGTGGCAACAGCCAGCTCCGCCAGCTGCCAGCGATCGAGCTCGCCGATCTCCGCGGCCGCGACGTGGTGCTCTTGCCGCAAGCGCTTCAGGAGTCCGCTGACGACCTGGCGTTTCGATTTGAGCGAACCGCTGTCGGGTATATGGAGGACGATACGAAGCAGCCCGACTGTCAAAGGTGAGGACATCCATCGGCTAGATTACGTGGCGTGGAGACCCGAGCATCCGAGCTGCGCGACCTGGGCAGCGACCTCGTGAAGGCCTCCTATCTCAAGGGTGATTTCGTGCTCCGCTCAGGCAAACGTTCCAATCGCTATTTCGACAAGTTCCTGTTCGAGACCGATCCCGCCTTGCTGCGCCGTCTGGGCAGGCAGCTGGCCCTGCTGGTGCCCAAGGAAACCCAGCGCCTCGCCGCGCCGGAGCTGGGCGCGGTGCTTCTCGGTGGAGCGGTGTCGATGGAGTCAGGCCTACCGCTGCTGCTCGTGCGCAAGGAGCCCAAGGGGTACGGCACCTCCAAGCAGATCGAGGGCCGCTTCGAGGCGGGTGACCGGGTGACGGTTATCGAGGACGTTGTCACCACCGGGGGCGACTCGCTGCGGTCGGCGCAGGTGCTGCGGGACGCGGGCGTGGACGTGATCCATCTGGTCGTCGTGCTCGACCGTGGCGAAGGGGGAGAGGACAACATCGAGGCCGCCGGCATCCCGTACTCGCCACTATTTCGTATTGCAGATCTGGAACTTGATTAGGAGCGTGGTCGGTAGGCCTGACTCTGCCAGGCACGTCTACCCCGCATCGCATTCAAGGCACCGAATCGACGGTTCCCTTCCATCTCCTTGACTGGCCTGGTCATCGCCGGCGGAACCGTCGGCACACCCGACGGCCCGCGCAAGCTCGACGTTCATGTGTCTGACGGGGTCATCACCGCCCTCGAGCAACCCT
The DNA here is from genome assembly GCA_036264335.1 of Candidatus Dormiibacterota bacterium. Classification (GTDB taxonomy): domain Bacteria; phylum Chloroflexota; class Dormibacteria; order Dormibacterales; family Dormibacteraceae; genus Palsa-872. Next base: position 9,432 of record DATARC010000181.1, on the reverse strand, counting down.
CCAGGAAGCATCCCGCGGGCGCTCGAGTCGTGGACGCGACCGGCCTGTACGTGCTGCCCGGCGCCATCGACGTTCACGTTCACGGCCGCGACCCGGGCTTCCCCGACAAGGAGGATTTCGGCACCCTGACGCAGGCGGCAGCCGCCGGCGGCGTGACGACGGTGATCGACATGCCGAACACCATTCCCGGAGTCGACTCTGACGGGGTGCTCGAATCAAAAGCGGCACTGGCGCACAGCAAGGCGCGTGTTGATTTCGGCTTTTGGGGTCTGATCCGCTCGACCTCAACCGCCGGACAGCTGGAGGGCCTAGCCCGATCCGGCGCCGTCGGCTTCAAGGCCTATCTCGGCTACGGCTTCAGCCTCAGCCGCAAACAGGTGCTGCAGAAGCTGGACTCGGACGACCCCGATCTCGAGTCCCCGCCCGACTATGGGACGCTCCTTCGCCTGGCGCCGGTGGTTGCCGCGCTCGGCCTCCCGCTCGTCATCCATGCGGAGGACCCCGGCATCCTGGCCGGATTCGTGCGGCCGCTCGACACGTACGCCGACGTCCTGGCCTCTCGCCCGCCCGAAGCCGAGGCTGTGGCCATCGCCGCGGCGGCGGCCATCACCGATTCGTTCGGAGCCCGGCTGCACATCGCTCACCTTTCGAGTGCGCTCGGGCTCAGGGCCGCGGAAGCGGCGATGCGTGATGGGTCGCGGCTGACTCTCGAAACGTGCCCGCAATACCTGTGGCGATCAGACGGCGATTTCGAAGAGGTGGGGACCGCGATGAAGGTGTATCCGCCCGTACGCACAGGGGCCGACCGGCAAGCTTTGATCGACGGCGTAGACAAAGGCGTGATCAGAATCGTGGCGACGGACCACGCTCCGCACACCGATGAGGAGAAGGCGAAGTCGCTGGACGAAGCTTCCGCGGGCAGCCCCGGCGTCCAGACGCTCTACCTCAGCTGCCTCGAGCTGGCCAACCGGTTGGGCGACGCGTGGAAGGCGCAAAAGTGGGTGTGCGAGGCGCCGGCGGCGCTGATCGGGCTGGGCGAGAGCAAGGGCCGGATCGCGCCCGGGTTCGACGCCGACCTGGCGCTGGTGGACCCCAGGCGGGGCACCAAGTTCCGGCCGGCGACGATGAAGTCAAAGCAGAAGCACGGAGCCCTCGAGGGGCTCGAATCGAGCTTTTCAATCGTCGAGGTCTACGTACGCGGGCGGCTCGTCTTCAAGCACGGGCGCGCCGTCGGGAAACCGATCGGCCGGATGGTGAAACCGTCCTGAGCGAGGGCCGCTAGGCCCGCGCGCCGACTCCCCTGAAGATCGGGTTCTGCGCCAGCTCGCGTTCAAGGCTGGTGGCCGGTCCATGTCCTGGATACAGCGCTGTGGCCGGCGGCAGGCGCAGGAGCTTGGTGCCGATGCTCATCATCTGGCGGCGGAGGTCCGTCTCCGGGGTCTGCTTGCCGATCCCGCCGGCGAGGATCGTGTCGCCGACAAATGCGTGGTTGGCGACGACGTAGCAGACGCTGCCCGGCGTGTGGCCGGGGGTGTGGATCACCGAAAGCTTGAACTCGCCGAACTCGAGCTCATCGCCATCGAAGAGGTACTTGTCAGCTGACCTGAGGAACTGCTTGGCGTCCGCCGAGTGCAGGGCCGTGAGGCCGCCCGTGATCTCTTTCAAGTCGTCCTTGCCACCGACATGGCCAGGGTGGCAGTGGGTGGCGACGATGTACTTGACCTTGAATCCCTTCACCTGGTCGACGAGCTTGTCGACCGGCAGGCCGGGATCGATGACGATGGCTTCCTTGCTCGTGGCGTCGGCCACCACGTAAGCATTTACCTCGTGGTCGAGCTTGACCTTGACGATGCCGAGCTTCATGGCAAAAAGAATTTACGACAAGCGAAGCGGTCACTATTGGGGAAGTGGACCAGCGCACCGCGGTCATCGTGTTCGGGAGCGCCTTGCTGCTGATCTGCCTCTTCTGGACCTACGGGTACGTCAGGCGGCGGGCGAAGAAGCGGTAGCCCCTAGCGTGGCAGGGTTGGCCGGGGTCCCCCCCGGCCATAACTTTGTCTTGCTCCCACCCAAGCGCCGCGTGGAGAGACTAATTCGTAATTAATCCCATCCCGGGAAGAAGAGCAGCCGCGCGCGAAGCGCCCGGCGATGCATTCAGTAAGGCCCATCCTCAACGCCGCTTTTGCGCGCAGAGGAGACCGACTGGTCTTCTCTCATAAGGCGCTAGGCGCCTTCGCCCTGGATCTTGATCCTGAGCGCGTCCAGGTAATCGAACTTGTCGAGCGCGGGCTTGGCACGGGCCCGGTCCGGGTACTTGGCAGTCTGGATCGCCTCCACCAGAAGATCGATCTCCTCCTCGGTGAACTGAAGCGTGCGGTAGACGACCTCTTTCACCTTCGCGGGACGATCGACAGCCTCCCTGATCACATCGTCGGTGTCGCTCACGACCTGCGGGCGGGTCGGCCGGAACAGCTCTTCCGAGCCGGCGAGTGATGCGCGCTTGAAGGTGGTCACAACCTGTGATTCTCCATTACTTTGGCGGCGAGCGCACGGTAGGACCTCGCCCCGTCAGAGTCCTTGGCGTACTGCAGTATCGATTGGCCGGCGAGAGGGGTCTCGGCAAAACGAATCGAGTCGGTGATGCCGAAGTCGTAAACCTTGTCGCCGTACTTCTCCCTGACCGCTGCCAGCACCTCCTGGGAATGCAGCGCGCGCTGCTTGTAGAGGGTGGGCAGGATGCCGGTGAGCTCGAGCCTTGGATTCAGCCTTCGCTTCACGCGCTCCATCGTGATGAGCAGCTCCTGCATGCCTTTGAGCGCAAGGAACTCGGCTTGCAGCGGCACGAGAACCTCATCGGCTGCGACCAATGCGTTGATCACGATCAGGTCGAGCGATGGCGGGCAGTCGATGATGATGAAGTCGTATCGCTTCTGCGCTGCCTCGAGCTTGTCGCGCAGGATGCTCTCGCGCCCGATCTCATTTATCAGCTGATTTTCGGCGCCGGCAAGCTCGACGTCGGCGGGGATGTAGTGGACGCCCATCTGGGGCGCCTCCTGCACGACGTCGGTGACGGTAGCCGCAGGGTCGACGAGAAGGTCGTAGATGGTCTTCTCGATTCCCGCGGGGGGCTTCATGTAGAGGGTGAGGTGGCCCTGCGCGTCGAGGTCGATGAGCAAGATTCGCTGCCCCAACTCCGCCAGTGCGGCGCCGAGGTTGACGGCGGTGGTGGTCTTGCCCACCCCCCCTTTCTGCATCGCGACGGCGATCGTTCGGGCCAAGAGTGATGCGAGTCTAACCGAAGGCGGCCCAGCATCGACCTACGGGCCTCCAAAAGGGGGGTCCATGGAGGGCCTTGACCCTACAATTGGCCGCGGTGTACGGGATCCTCCAGTTCGTAACGATGCGTCGTCAGTTCACGTTCGCGGTTACAACGTGATCATCGACGTCGCGATCCTGCTCCTGCTGGTGATCGCGCTGATCATCGGCTACCAGCGAGGCGTGATCCAGCCGCTCATGGCGGAGATCTTCTTTTTCGGCACGCTGCTGGTCGTTTTCCGCTTCCACGACCAGTACACGAGCGAGATGGAGAAGATCGCCCACCTGACCCCTGTGCTCAGCATCGCCCTGGCGATCATCCTGGCCATCGTGATGGGCGCGATCGGCGGCGCGATCGGCGGCGCCTTCCATCGCATAGAGTCGATTCGCGGCATCGACGGCCTCCTGGGCATCTTCGTCCACGTCGCCGTGACCCTGGTGGTCGTTTACCTCGCGGTCTCCGCGCTGGTCGTGCTGGACAACGCGTTCGAGCCCACGATCCAGAGCGCCAGCCTCTCGCTCGCGCAGGTCAACAAGCTCGAGTCGTGGGTCGAGTCCAACCCGATCACGGCCGCGATGGTCTCGAAGCAGGACCTCGCCGCGCTGAAGACCGCGGCCGCGGGCGCCGCCGGCGCCAAGCTCGACAACGTCCAGGGCATCCACCAGCTGCAGCAGATCTACACCAGCTTCCTCCAGCCCCAGCTGCACGGCTCCAGGAGCGTGCCGATCATCTTGAGCATCGGCAGCCACCTGCCCTTCATCGGCCACGTCGGCCCGAGCGATCTGCACCCGGCCCCCACCCCAGCGCCTTCCCCGACTCCAAGCCCCACGGCCACGCCGAAGCACTCGCCGACCCCTAAAACGACGCCGAAACGGTCACCCTAGAGGCTGGACATGCTCGACCTCGCGCTGACCTCGGACCAAGAGCAGCTAGTGGACACGGTGCGCGACTTCTGCGCGCGGGAGTTCGCGCCGACGATCGCCGCCAACGACAGGGCCGGCCATCACGACCCGGAGATCTTCGCCAAGCTGGCGTCGATCGGGCTGCCTGGCGTTTGTTTCCCGCAGCGCTACGGGGGCCACGGCCTCGACTACCTGTCCCTCGGCCTAGTCTGCGAAGAGCTCGAGTACGTGGACACTGTCTATCGCACAGTGCTCTCGGTCCACGTCGGCCTGGTGGGGATGGGGCTGTACACGTGGGGCACCGAAGAACAGAAGCAGCGGTGGCTGGCACCCATGGCCCGTGGCGAGAAGCTCGCGTGCTACGGGCTGACGGAGCCGGACGCCGGGTCAGACGTGGCCTCCATGCAGTCCACGGCGCGTCGCCACGGCGACAACTACGTTCTCAACGGACAGAAGATCTGGGTGTCGGACGCGGACACCGCCGACTTCCTCCTCGTCTTTGCCAAGACTGACCCGAAGGCCGGGAGCCGCGGTGTTTCCGCTTTCATGCTCGACCGCGAGGCCTGCGGCAAGGCGCTGCGGACCGAGCCGATCGAGGGCAGGCTGGGCATCCGCGCCGGCGATGTCGGATCCATCTTCATGTCTGACCTCGAGGTCTCAGAAGCCGATCGCATCGGCGACGAGGGCGATGGCTTCAAGATCGCCATGAGCTGCCTGGACAACGGCCGTTACACGGTGGCGGCCGGCGCGACCGGCACCGTTCGGGCCAGCCTCGACGCCTCCGTCAAATACGCCCGCGAGCGTAAGACGTTCGGCCAGGAGATCGGCCGCTACCAACTCGTCCAGCAGATGATCGCTCACATGTCCCGTGACTACGAGATCTGCCGGCTGCTCTACTTCAAGGTCGCCTGGATGAAGAACAAGGGCATGCGCCACACGCGCAACGTTTCGATGGCCAAGCAATACGCAACCGATGCGGCCTTCAACGCGGCGAACGATGCCATCGAGGTGCACGGCGCATATGGATATTCAGCGGAGTATCCGGTCGAGCGTTTCCTGCGCAATGCGCGGGCGCCGATCATTTACGAGGGCACACGCGAGGTGCATACGATCCTCCAGGGCGAGTACGCGCTGGGCTACCGCGAGGACCGGCCGGTCAAGAAGTCACTCCCGCCCTACCAGCCAGATTGATCCGGGCCGCGGCGCCCGAGGGTGGTGTGGTGGCTGCCGTCAACTCGGTGAGACGCAACCTCAGCCACATCGATTTCGTGGTGCTGTCCCTCTATTGGGTCGCCATCGGCTACCTGTGGACGAGCCTCGGGGGCCTGATCCTCCCCGACATGGTCATCCAGCTGGTGGGGAGGGAGCACGAGGGATTTGCGCTCGGCGTGCTGGAAGCGGTCGGCTCCCTGATGGCGGTGGTCTGGCAGCCCATCGCCGGCGCACTGTCAGATCGCACGACGACGCGTTTTGGGCGGCGCCGCCCTTACATCGTGGTCGGCACAGTCGGAGACGTCCTGTTCCTGGTCGGCCTTGCGCTGTCAGGAAGCTTCGGCCTGGTGCTGATCTTCTACTTCCTGTTGCAGGGGGCCTCGAACACCGCCCAGGGTCCGTACCAGGGCCTGATGCCTGACGTCGTCCCGGAAGGCCAGCGCGGCACCGCCTCGGGGTACTTCGGCGTGGCGAACGTGGTCGGCCTCCTCGCCGGGACCCTGGGGTCGGGCTACATCCTCGCGCACGCCGGCCGGACCGCTGCCCTGCTCAGCATCTGCGCGCTGCTCATCCTCACGATGCTCGCCACCGTCCTGTTCATTCCCGACCGGGCGACCCGGACCGCCAGCCAGTTCAAGAATGTGCGGGAAGCCCTGACCACCACCTTTGCGCGACCGCTGCGCTACCCGGCATTTCTATGGCTGATGGCTTCGCGCTTGCTGATTCTCATGGGATTGGTCGGCGTCCAGAGCTTCGTGTTCTTCTATTTCAACAACGTCTTCTTTCACAACGACCGCATGGACACCATCACGGCGAGCTACACGCTGCTGGGCCTGGTGATATTCGCGGCCTTTGTGGCCTCGTGGCCTGCGGCCCGGGCGTCTGACCGTTTCGGCCGGCGGCCGTTCATCCTGATCGGCGGGCTGATGGGAGCGCTCGGCGTGCTCATGCTGGTGTTCAGCCACTATCAGTTGCTGCCCGCCCCGCTGGTCGAACCGTTGGCGAAAATGCTGAGGGTGCCGCCTCTGGCGGCGCAGGCGACTCTCGTCGGCGTTTTGATCGGTATCGGCTACGGTGTCTTTTTCTCTGTCGACTGGGCTTTCATACAAGACGTCATTCCCACACAGGAGGCAGGGTTGTTCATGGGTTTCAGCAACATAGCGACGGCAGGGTCTGGAATCATCGCCCGCTTTATCGGCGGTTTCCTCCTCGATCCGTTCAACCACGGGCCGAAGCTGCTCGGCTTGCCCGGCGGCTTTCCAGTCATCTTCTCGATATTCAGCGCATCTTTGTTGGTCGGCGCGTTACTGATCTTGAAGGTGCCTGAGGCTCGAAAGCGATGAACCTCGATGGACTCAAGCCATGGGGCGGTTTGGCGGGGGCTGCTTTCGACGCGGCCGACATGGTGGTCGCCGGGATCCCCTACGACGGGTCCGCCGTCTACAGAAAAGGGGCCGCGCTCGCTCCCGAACGCATCCGCTCGCTGTCCGGCGCCATGCCACCGGTCACCGAAGACGGTCAGCTGCTGGAAGGACTTCGAGTGCATGACATGGGCGACTTCACGGTCGGCCCTGACATCGGCGAAGGCTGGATGCAGGTAGCCGAGCACCTTGCCACCGTCCCGTTGAGCTCGCTGTTGACGGTCCTAGGCGGCGATCACTGCACCGCCATCGCCACGATCGCGGCGCAGGCGCGGCGCCACCCCGACATGCAGCTGCTGTGGGTCGACGCCCACCCAGACCTGTGCGATTTCTCTCGCGGCGGTCGTTGGACGTGCGGTTGTGCGATGCGGCGGGCGCTCGAGGTTTCGGGCATCGACCCGGCCAGGGTGGTGATCGCCGCCGGCCGGGACTACGACCCCGAGGAGGTCGAGTTCATCAAAGCCACCGGCATCCTCCTGGTCTCGGCGCGCGAGTGGGCGGCGGACCCGGCGGCGGCAGCGCTGGCGATCGGTGACCGCCTCGCCGGCAAGAAGGTCCACGTCTCGTTCGACATCGACGCCCTCGACCCCGCCTTTGCCCCAGGCACGGAGATCCCGTCGGCAGGCGGCGTCTCCACGCGGCAGGCCCTCGACTTGCTGGGCACGGTTCTCGGGCGGACGAGCCCAGTCGGTTTTGACCTGGTCGAGGTGTCACCCCCGTTTGACAATGGAGACATCACCAGCTTTGCTGCGCTGAAGCTCATCTTCGAGTTCTGGGGAATGTCCTGGAATGGAAAGCGCTGACGTTGTAATCGTCGGCGGCGGGATCAGTGGATGCGCGCTCGCCTACCAGCTCGCAAAGCGCAAGGTCGACGTCGTGCTCCTCGAAAGGGAGACCCTGGGATCCCAGTCGACTGGAAAGTGCGCAGGCGGCGTGCGTCAGCAGTTCTCGACCGAAGACAACGTCAGGGTGATGCGCCTGGCGGTAAAGCTGCTCGAGTCGTTCGAGCAGGAGACCGGGCACCCTGCGGATTTCCGCCAGATCGGTTATCTCTTCGTCTTCACGCAGCCGCAGCAGGTCGAAGACTTCCGGCACAACATGGAGATGTGGCATCGCGTCGGCCTGACCGAAGCGCGATGGGTCGATCCCGCCGAGGCCGCCAAGATGGTGCCCGTACTGAACGTCGAAGACGTGCTGGGCTGCACGTTCTGCCCCACAGACGGGATCGCCAGCCCGAATGACGTCACCTTTGGCTACGCCGCCGCCGCGCGCCGTCTGGGCGCGCGCCTGCGAGAAGGGGTCGAGGTCACCGGGATCGACGTTGCGTCCGGCAGGGTGCAGGGCGTTCGCTCCTCTGCCGGCGACATCGCGACGCGCCTCGTTTTCAACTGCGCTGGACCCTGGGCGGCCTCGATCGGCCGCATGGCCGGGCTCGAGATCCCCGTGCTGCCTTATCGACGGCATATCGCCGTCACCGGGCCCTTCCCGGCCGTGCCGCGCACCACTCCCATGACCGTCGACTTCCACACCTCCCTGTACTTCCACCCGGAGGGCGACGGCGTGCTGATGGGGATGAGCGACCGCACGGAACCGCCCGCCTATGTGACCGACGTCAACTGGGAGTTCCTGGAGAAGGTCTTCGAGCAGGTGGCTCACCGGGCCCCGGCGCTCACGGGCGCGGGCGTCAAGACGGCGTGGGCCGGCCTGTATGAGTCGACGCCGGACCACCAGGCAATCCTCGGTCCGATCGCGGAGGTCGAGGGGTTCTGGTGCGCGGCGGGTTACAGCGGGCACGGATTCATGCAGGCCCCGGCGGCATCGCTGCTCCTGACCCAGCTGCTGCTCGACAAAAAGTCGGACATCGACATCTCATCGTTCGCCTTTGAACGCTTCGCGCGGGGATCGCTGGTGACGGAGCGAAACATCATCTAGGGTCCGACGCCGGTTTAGCGCTTCGACAGCAGCACGACAGCAATCAGGATCAAGCCGCCCAGCACCAGCGCGCCGGCGCAGCCCAGCTGGACGATCGTGAAGACGATGCCCCCCGTCGAACCGTAGGTCGGCGCGATCTCCGCCCGCCGCCGGCGCGTCCGGAGGGCCCCAAAGATGCCCCAGGTGCCAAGCAGGGCGGCGAGGATCCCCAACCCGATCACAGCCGCGTTCTGCCCGCTCATTGATCTAGGGGCAGTATGCCCTCGGTTACGATCTGACCCGTGGCGAGGGTGCTTCTCTTGGGCTCAACCGGCTTCTTTGGGCGCGGCGTGGCCCACAAGCTGATCGACGCAGGCCATCAATTGAGGGTCCTGGTCCGCGACCCGATGAAGGCCGCCGGCTTCAAGATTCGCGGCGCCCAGGTCGTGGTTGGCGATGCCCTGAATCCGGCGGCCCTCGCGCAATCCGCCCAGGGCGTTGAGCACATCATCAGCCTGGTCGCGGTTCGCCGCAATCGCCCCCAGTCGTTCCTCGAGGTCAACGTCGACGGACCGCGCATCATGGCCGAGGCGGCGAAGGCTGCGGGCGTGAGGTCGGTTCTGCTGGTGAGCGCGATCGGCGCGCGCCTCGACCCGCATTACAAGTACCT
>DATARC010000201.1:0-32705 GCA_036264335.1 Candidatus Dormiibacterota bacterium | reverse complement strand
GATGGGTGACAATAGGCGCCGATGACTAGCCAATTGCTGCCCGGCGAGAACCTCGTCCTCAGGGACCACCCGCACTGGATCTTCGTGGTCAAGTCGCTGGCGGCGCCGATCATCCTGCTGATCGTTGCCGTCATCGTTGATTTCACCGCCACCAACACGGGCATCCAGCACCTTCGCCTCATCGTGAGCCTGGGCGCGATTGCCATCGCGGGGTTGTGGCTGATAGTGGTCTGGATCCGCTGGCGGTCGACCGCTTACACGCTGACCGACCAACGCATAAAGATCGAAACCGGAGTGTTCAGCCGGCAGTCGAAGATGATCCCGATCGATCGGGTCCAGGACTGCACGACCAAGCAGTCTCTGCTCGGCAGGATGCTCGGATACGGCCGGGTCGAGATCGACGCCGCGGGCGCGCAGGGCGCCGAGGTGCTTGAACACCTCCCGGACCCCGACGTTTTTCGCGATCAGGTCTTCGTCCAGACAGAGCGACGCCGCACAGGCGCACCTGCAGTCCAGCCACACACCAGCGGCGTCTGAAGCCAGCACTGGCGATCATCGGCTTCATGGGCTGCGGAAAATCCGTGGTCGGCGTCCTGGTCGCCAAGCGCGCCGGCGCACCGTTCCACGACCTCGACCTCGAGATCGAGAGCGAGGCAGGGATGTCCATCGCCGAGATCTTCGAGACCAAGGGCGAGGCCGCCTTCCGCGCGATGGAGTCGCGGCTGCTCCCGGAACTGCTGCAGCCAGGTTCGGTCGTCGCCCTCGGCGGGGGCGCACCGATCGACGAGGCGAACTGGAATGTCATCGTCGAGAGGTCGACCACCGTCTTCATCGATTGTGGCTTCGACACCATATGGAGCAGGATCAAAGACGGCACCACCAGGCCGCTCATGGCCGGCCGATCTCAGGACGAGCTCGAGGCTTTGCTGGCACAGCGGCGCCCCCGATACATGCAAGCCGTCCACCGGGTCGAGGGCGACCGGCCGGAAGACGTCGTCGCGGAGGAGATCCTGAGCCTTTGGTCCGACTGATAATCGAGGCGCCGGCCGGCAGCTACCCGGTCGTGATCGGGAGCAATCTCAGCCGCGAGCTTCGCGGCGCTGTGGGCCGCCTCGATGCGACCGCGGCGCCGATCGTCACGGACGCCAACGTGCTGCCGTGGGCGAAGAAGGTCGCGAAGTCGATCAAACGCGCAGGCGTCAAGTCGCCCATCCACGTGATTCGCCCCGGGGAGCGCTCCAAGTCGATGGATGCGCTGGGAGAGCTGCTCGCCTTCCTGGAGCGCCAGCAGGTGGACAGAGGGGGCTGCGTCATCGCGGTCGGCGGCGGAACCGTCGGTGACCTGGCGGGCTTTGGCGCGGCCGTATGGCAGCGCGGGATCAAGGTCGTGCAGGTTCCGACAACCCTGCTGGCGATGGTGGATTCGAGCATCGGGGGGAAGACCGGCGTCAACGGCCGGCGGTCCAAAAACGCCATCGGCGCGTTCTGGCAGCCGGCCGCAGTCGTCGCCGACCTCGCGTTTCTCGAAACGCTCCCGCCAGTCAACTTCAGGGAGGCGTTCGCCGAGGTTGTAAAGTACGCCGTTGCCATGGACCACGGCCTGTACGAGGTGTTGCTGAAAAACCGCGATCGCCTCGTCGCCGGGGATCGGGCCGCGCTCGAGAAGGTCGTGTTCCAGTGCGTCATGGCCAAAGCGCTGGTCGTCGCGAAAGACGAGCGAGAGGCGGGGCCTCGCGCCATCCTCAACTATGGCCACACAGCCGGGCATGCACTGGAGGCGGCCAGCGGGTTTCGCATCTCGCACGGCCGAGCGGTGGCTTTCGGTATGCGGGTCGCGGCGAGGATTGCGTTCTCTATGGATCTGTGCACCAGGCGATTCGTAGAGGCGCAGGACGCCATGCTCACGGCGTACGGCTTGCCGGATCGACCACCGCGCGTGGAGCTGGCGAGGGTTCTCGCCGCCATCCCCCGGGACAAGAAGGCCCGCCGGGGAAAGGTTGCATGGGTCCTGCCACGACGGCTTGGTCACGCTGAGACAGGGCACGCGGTGCCGGGGGCGATCGTGAGCCGTGTGCTGCGCAAGTCGCTCGCATGAAACGAATCGTCATCGCCAACGGCCCGAACCTGAACCTGCTTGGAAAGCGGGAGCCGCATATCTATGGGACGCGCTCGCACGCTGACCTGGTCAAGACCTTGCGTGCGAAAGCTCGCCGGCTTGGGGTCGAGGTCATCATCTTTCAGAGCAACCACGAAGGCGAGCTCATCGACTTCCTTCAGAAGGAAGCGCCAGGATCGCTGGGTATCGTCATCAACCCCGGCGCGCTGTCGCACTACTCACTTGCGTTGTTCGACTGCCTGCAATCTCTTGACCTGCCGACCGTTGAGGTCCACCTCTCGAATATTCACGCGCGCGAGGAGTTCCGTTCCAAGAGTGTCACCGCACGCGCAGCCAAGGGCGTGATCACGGGCCTGGGCTTTACCGGCTACCTGCTGGCGATGGACTACCTCACGGAAAAATGATTTCCACCAACGACTTTCGAAACGGTTCCATGTTCGAGATGGACGGGCAGCTGCTCAGCGTGGTGAGCGTCGAGCACATCAAGCTGGCGCGTGCAGGCGCTGTCATCAAGGCCAAGCTTCGAAACCTGCTGACCGGCTCGATCTTCGAGCAGAGCTTTCGCAGCGGCGACAAGTACAAGACGGTCCGCATCGACAAGAAGGAAGCGACGTATCTGTACGGGGACGGCAGCCACCATTACTTCATGGACACGCAGACGTACGACCAGGTCGCCGTCGACGAAGACATGATCGAGGACGTGCTGCCGTTCCTTAAGGAAGGCAGCGCGGCGTACCTGCTGCGGTACGAGGACAAGCTCATCGGGGTGGAGCTGCCGATCAACGTCGAGCTCAAGGTGGTTGACACCGACCCCGGGTTCAAGGGCGACACCGTGTCCGGGGCGACCAAGCCGGCGAAGCTGGAAACTGGCGCCAAGATCCAGGTCCCGCTGTTCATCCAGCCTGGCGACGTGATCAGGGTCGACACGCGCACCGGCACGTACATGGAGCGTGCGTAGCCGCCTCGACTTCCGGGCTCGGCTGGTACGATCCACCCGATGGGACAGAACGGAAGCCACGGAGCTGTTCGGGTGGCCAACGAGGTGATTGCGAGCATCGCCGCGCTGGCCGCGTGCGAGGTCGAGGGTGTGGCCGGCATGGACGAGACGGCCGCCCGTCACTTCGGCGACTGGGTGCGCCGCCAGACCGCCCACCGCGGCGTTCGTGTCCAGGTCGAGGCCGACCGCTCGATCCACCTCGAGGTCTTCATCACCGTCGACTCGGAGGGCAAGCTTGCGGAGGTGGCGAGCGCCGTCCAGGCCAACGTGGTCGAAGCGACAGAGCGAATGCTTGGGCTGGAAGTGGGGGAGGTCAACGTCTTCGTCTCGAGCGTAGCGTTCGCCCAGTAGGCCTTGGGGAAACGTCACCAAGCCAGGGAGCTCGCGCTCAAGGTCCTGTTTCAGCTGGAGAGCTCCGAGGACGATCCGGACGAGGCGCTGCGCTACCACGCAGCCGAAGGCGCCGCCACAAGCGATGTCGCCCATTTCGCCACGCAGCTCGTGCGCGGGGTCATCGCGAACCAGGAAAAGCTCGACGCCGTCCTCTCCGCGACCTCGGAGCACTGGAAGCTCGAGCAGATGGCCAAAGTCGACCGGATCGTGCTGCGCATCGCCGTGTACGAGATCACCATTGACCGGCATGTGCCGACGAAGGCCGCGATCAACGAGTCGATCGAGCTCGCCAAGACATTCTCTGGCGAGGAGGCCGGGCGTTTCGTGAACGGCATCCTGGGCCGGGTGGCGGCCAGCGTCGCATGACCGCGGCGGAGCAGCTTCCTTTTCCGGACGCCGGCCAAGGAGTCGGGCAAGAGGTCGGGCGCCTCGAGGCCCTCACGACCTTCAGCTTCGAGACTTTGATGGCGCGGCTCGAGACCAATATCTCGCTCCTGGCCGATGGCACGGCCCCGCTGGACGAGCTGGTGGCCGCCCACCAGCTGGCCGCCGGTCTGCTGGCCGAGGCGGAGCGACGCCTCGAATCGCTGAAAGCGCGCGCCGACCAGCTCGTCATCGCGCTCAAGGCATGACCTACGTCCTCGCGCCGCTGGTGGCCTGGACGATCGCCCAGACCGCCAAGGTGATCCTGTATTCGGTGCGCGCGCGCCGGCTGAACCTGCGGGTTCTCGCCGTGACGGGCGGCATGCCCAGCAGCCACAGTGCGATCGTGATGGGCTTGACCACCGCCATCGGTAAACATGCAGGCGTCACTTCCCCTGTGTTCGCGATCGCACTTATCTTCTCTTTCGTGGTGATGTACGACGCGGCTGGGTTGCGGCGAGCAGCCGGTAGGCAGGCCGCGATCCTCAACCGGTTGGTGGAGGACCTCGTTCACATGCGTGGCGTGCAGGAGCAGAAGCTGAGAGAGCTGCTGGGTCATACGCCGGTAGAGGTGCTGGTCGGCGCGGTTCTCGGCGTCGCGACCGGGCTCATCCTGTAACCGTGCCGCGACTGGACGTCCTGGTGACCCGAAGCGGCCTGGCCGAGTCCAGGGAGCGGGCGCAGGCGTTGATCATCGCGGGCAAGGTCCGCGTTGCCGGAGAAACGGTCCGGCGTCCGGATCGAACGGTCAGCGATGATGCCGCGATCTCGGTCGAGGACGGGCCGGCATATGCAAGCCGTGGCGCGCTGAAGCTCGCGCCCGCCCTTGCCACATTCAAGGTCGATCCGGCAGGTCTCGTCTGCGCCGACATCGGCGCTTCGACCGGCGGGTTCACAGACGTGCTCTTGCGGCGCGGCGCGGCGAAGGTGTATGCGATCGACGTCGGGCGCGGCCTCCTGCACTGGCGGTTGCGGCAGGATCCGCGCGTGGTCGTGATCGAGCGTGTCAACGCGCGCGAGATGGAGTCGTTCCCAGAGCCGGTGAGCCTCGTCGTCATCGATGTTTCGTTCATCGGGCTGGAAAAAGTCTTGCCGGCCATACGGCGCGCCGCGCCGGGTGCAGACGTCGTAGCGCTGTTCAAACCGCAATTCCAGGTTGGGCGGTCGGACGTGGGGAAGGGGGGCATTGTCAGGGACCAGGCCGTTATCGACGCTGCCCTGAGCGGATTTCGCGCGTGGTGCCTGGCCAACGGATACAGGGTCCGTGCGACCGCGCCCTCGGAGCTGCGCGGTGCGGATGGCAATCAGGAGATCTTCGTGGACCTGATCGCTTCGTGAGCCCGTCCACATCGTCCCGATCGGCAGCCGCTGCGCACAACGTCTGCATCCTCCGAGCCGCCCATGCCGACCGGCTTGCGATCGACGAGGCGGCCAGGGCCCTCAAAGCTCGCAGGATCGGATGGTGGGAGGCCGACCGGGACGCACCGGAGAACGCGCTCACGGCCGAGCTCAGGACCACGACCTTGATGGTGACCCTCGGTGGAGACGGAACCTTCCTGGCGGGCGCGCGGCTGGCCGCGCCTCGCGGTATCCCGATCCTTGGTGTCAACCTCGGGCGCCTGGGGTTCCTGACCGAGATCGAGGCCGACCAGATCCTGGATGGCCTGTCTCGTTACTTCAAAGGCGACTACCGGATCGAAGAGCGAAACATCCTGCGGGTGGTCCTGCGGCATGGCGGCAAGGACCGGGTCCGCGCGATCGGTCTCAACGAGGTCGTGGTGAACCGGGCGGGGGACGCCCGCATGTTGCGGGTCGAGATCGACGTCGCGGGCCAAGCGGTTGGGGTCATCGATGCTGACGGCGTCATGGTCGCCACCGCCACCGGGTCGACCGCTTACGCGCTGGCCAGCGGCGGACCCATCCTGGTGCCCACGCTGCGTGATCTCGTGGTCGTGCCGATGAATCCTTTCGCGCTGACCGTGCGGCCCATCGTCTTTCCGCCCGGCCAGGACATCAACCTGGCCATCGTGCGAGGTCCGGCCGAGATGCGGGTCGATGGTGCGCGCCGAAGCAGTCCCGTCGAGACCGGCGACACGCTTCAGTGCGGGTCGCATCCCCGGCGGCTGAAGGTGGTCAGATTCAGTCCGCCCGAGGCCTTCTACCGGCGCTTGGGCGACAAGCTTGGTTGGGGGCGTCCCCTCGTCCCCATGAAGTGATGCTGCGGGAGCTCAAGGTCCGAGACCTGGCCCTGGTCGCGGAATCTCGCGTGACCTTCGGCCCCGGGCTGAACCTGCTGACAGGTGAGACAGGAAGCGGAAAGTCGCTGATCGTGGACGCCCTGGGGTTGACGCTCGGCGACCGAGGTGGGGCGGACCTCGTCCGACATGGCGCGGACAGGGCGACGATCGAAGGCGTGTTCGATTCGGTGGTCCTGCAGCGGGAGATCGGCAAGCGCAGCGCGGCGCGAATCGACGGCCGCGCGGCGACGCCGAGCCAGCTGCGAGAGCTGGGCCGCGGGCTGGTCGCGCTCCACGGGCAGCACGAGCACCATGCCCTGCTCGACGCCGACACGCAAACCGAGCTCCTCGACGGTTACGCGGGCGCCAACGCGCTGCGAGTCGCCGTCGCGGCCGGCCACGCTGCATGGACCGCGGCCGTCGAGACCCTTGCTGATCTCGAGCGGCTTCGCTCGCGGGGCCGGCGTGAAGAGGAATACCTCCGCTGGCAGCTGGAGGAGCTGCGCGCTGCCGATCTGCGACCCGGAGAGGATGCCGATCTCTCGGCCGAGCGATCCGCGGTGCGGCACGCGGCCCGCCTGGATGAGCTGAGCCGCGAGTCGGGCGCGGCCCTTCGCGAAGATGGCGTCGCCCGCGCCGCGGCAGCCATTTCCGCTGCCGCCGAGCTCGACCCCCGCCTCCGCGACCAGGCCGCCCGGCTGGCGGCCATCGAAAGCGAGGTCTCCGACGTCGCTGACGAGATCCGGCGTTACGGCGAGCTGCTCGACTCCGACCCGAACCGGCTGGAGGCTCTCGAGTCGCGCCTGTCGGTCCTCGACAGCATCAAGCGCAAGTACGGCGGGACGCTCGAGGCTGCAATCGCCGAGCGCGCACGGCTCGAGGGTCAGATTGGCGCCACCCAGGATCTCGATTCGGCCGTGGCGACGGCGGAGACGGATCGCGATGCCCGCCGTCGCGAGCTCGAGAGCGCCGCGGCACGCTTGACGAAGGCCCGCTCGACCGCGGCCAAGAGGATGCAGGAGGCCGTCGCCGCGGAGCTACAGGGTCTCCGGCTCGAGGGCGCGCGTTTCGAGATCGAGCTGCGCGCCCGCCCGGAGATCGGGCCGACCGGGGCTGAGTCGGCCGAGATGATGTTCTCGGCCAACCCGGGCGAGCCGATCGCTCCACTTGCGCGCGTGGCCTCGGGCGGGGAGCTCGCGCGCCTGATGCTCGCGATCAAAACCGTCGGCGCTGACGCCGACAAGATGCCGACGCTGGTGTTCGATGAGGTGGACGCCGGGATCGGAGGCGAGGCTGCGATCCAGGTTGGGTTGCGTCTGAAGGCCCTGGGCGCCAGGCACCAGGTTCTGGTCGTCACCCACCTGGCTCAGATCGCCGCCTTCGCCGACCATCACCTGCTGGTCGAAAAGGTGCCGGGCGAGGACGGGCGGAACGTCGTCTCGGTGAGAGAGCTGGCCAGGGATGAGGATCGTGCAAGGGAGCTGGCGCGGATGATGAGCGGCGGCGTCACGCCCAAGGCGATCGCCCGTGGGCACGAGCTGCTGCAGGAGGCCAGGCGGTAGTGGCGCGCTTGTTCAGCGGGCCCGACGACAAGCGGATCAAGCGCGCGCTCTGCATCGTCGCGCACCCCGATGACATCGAGTTCTACTGCGCCGGTGTGGTGCTGATGATGGCGAGGCACGGCGTGGTCGTCGACTTCGTCCTCGCGACCTCGGGGGATAAGGGCGCCCGCGATGCGACGAAGTCGCGCGCCAAGATGGCGCAGATCCGCGAGCGTGAGCAGGAGCTGGCGGCCGATCTGCTGGGCGTCAAGAGAGTCGCGTTCCTGCGCCACCCCGATGCGGAGCTGGTCGAGAGCCTCGAGCTCCGCAAGGAATTCGTGGCCGAGATCCGGACCACGAAGCCGGATGTGCTGATCACCTTCGATCCGAACGTCCCTTATCGCTTTCATCCAGACCATCGCGTGGTCGGCCGCGTCGCGCTTGATGCCGCATGGCCGAGCGCTCGCGACCCTCTCACCTTCCCGAAGGCAGGCCCGCCGCACGAGACCGCGGAAGCATGGTGCTTTGGCGGCCTGGACCCGAACCTGGAAGTTGACGTGGGCGACGTTCTGACCAGGAAGATCGAGGCACGCCTCGCCCACGCGAGCCAAACGAGAAGCCCGGCCTCCCTCCAGCGCAGGTGGCGAGCCATGGCGCGAATCGAAAAGTTCCACCAGGTAAACCTGCGATAGAGGGCTAAGACGGAACCCAGATGGTTCCCTCTGCGCGCCGAGCGGCGTTAAGGATGGGACGTACTGATTGCAGCGGGCGTGCGGCTGCGCCGCAGGCCCTGCTCTCTTTCCGGTTATTGGAAAGCCTTACTAAGAGAGACTCTCCTTGCGGCGATCTGGCGGCGTCAAACACAAAGTCATATCCCCGGGGGACTCCGGTCAACCGTGAGTTCGTCGTTATCCTTACCCCGTGGACCAACCGCCGGTAGCTGCTCCGCGCCTTGACGTCAAGACTTCCGTTTTCGAAGGGCCGCTCGAGCTTCTGCTGGCCCTGGTCGAGCGCGAGGAGGTCGACATCTTCGAGGTCTCTCTCGCCAAGGTCACCGACGCCTACCTGATCGAGCTGGCGGCTCGGGAGGTCCCCGACCCGTCCGAGATGGCGGAGTTCCTGTGGATGGCGGCGCGCCTCCTCCTCCTGAAGTCGATACGCCTCCTGCCTGGCGAACCCCCGACCGACGAGGAGACTGACCTGCTTGGTTGGGAGGAGGATGTTCGCCAGCGCCTGGAGGAATACCGCGCGTACAAGGAGATGGCGCAGGGCCTCATGACCCGCGCCGAGTCGGAGCCGTTTGCATTTCCGCCTCCGACCCGGCAGGTCGATGCCGCCGGCCAGGAGGAGCCGCTCGAGGTTGGCTTGCTGGTGGTCGCCTTCAACAGCGTCCTCGCGCGGGTGCCGCCGCGACCCCTGGTCGTCACCGGCAGGACGTGGACGCTGGAAGAGAAGCTCGACGCGATCGAGAGTCGGTTGCGTCACGGTCCGATCGAGCTTCTCGAGCTGATACTCGAATCGGAAGACCGGCTCGAGGCCGTGGTCACCTTCGTCGCCGTGCTCGAGCTGCTCAGGCGGTCGCTCATCAGCGTCAGGCAAAAAGAGCGATTCGGTCCGATTCAGATCGAATCGCGGACGCCCCCAGAGGAGGCCTCGAAGTGAGCGATCTGTCAGCCACGCTCGAGGCGATTCTCTTCAGCTCCAACCGACCCCTCAAGCTTCGCGAGCTTCAGCAGGCCACGAGCAGCGACAAAACTGCGGTCGAGCAGGCGTTGGAACAGCTCAAGGTTGCCCTCGAGGGACACGGCGTGATGCTGATGCGCCACCACGATGAGCTGAATCTCGCCACCCGGCCGGAGTACGCGGCGGCAGTGCGCCGCGCCCTGCGTCCCGAGGTCTCGGGCAAGCTGTCGCCGGCGGCGTATGAGACGCTGGCGATAGTCGCGTACCAGCAGCCGGTACCGCGCTCGCGCATCGAAGAGGTTCGAGGAGTGAATTGCGAGAGCGTGCTGACCAACCTGGAGCTCCGCGACCTGATCACTGAGGTCGGTCGTGGCACTGGACCTGGCCTGCCGAGGCTTTACGGCACGACCATGAGATTTCTTCAGGTGATGGGCCTCGAGTCGCTCGATCATCTGCCCGTGCCCCGGCTCGACCGCACGGAGGTGGGGCAATCTCCGACCAACCCTCTGACCACGACCTGAAGGAGCGCCTCAACCGCTTCCTGGCCAGGGCAGGCGTCGCCAGCCGCCGCGCTGCGGACGAGCTGATCGCCTCCGGAGCGGTGCGGGTCAACGGCGAGCTGCCTCCGCCTTCGGGCTTGTTCGTGGACCCTGACCACGACACGGTCACCGTTGACGGCCGCCCGGTCAAGCCCCTGACGCGACACCGCTACGTCGTCATCAACAAACCACTTGGTGTGATCACTACCGCGCGGGACGAGCAAGAGCGCACGACCGTGCTGGACGTGGTTGGAGAGGAGGGCCTGGCCGGCCACCGACTCTTTCCCGTCGGCCGGCTCGACGCCGACACCTCGGGCCTGCTCCTGCTCACCGATGACGGTGACCTGGCCTTTCGCCTTACGCACCCGCGTTACAAGGTCGCGAAGGAATACATCGCAACGGTCATCGGCAACCCGACACCCGCCGACCTGGAAACACTTCGATCGGGCGTGAAGCTGGAGGACGGAGTCACCGCACCCGCGGCAGTCGAGACGCTCGCGGTCACACCAGGCAGCCGTGACTCCAGCCTGGCGGAGCTTCGGATCGTGATCCGCGAAGGCCGCCACCGGCAGGTGCGCCGCATGGTGCATGGAATCGGTCACAAGGTGCATTCGCTGCGCCGCGTCGGGTTCGGGCCTTTGAAGATCGGCCGCCTGAAGGTTGGCGGTTGGCGCCTGCTCGGCGACGCCGAGGTCGCGGCCCTACGTCGTGCGGTCGGCATTGACGCGTGATGATCATTGCCATCGACGGGGGCGTGGCGTCCGGAAAATCCGCGGTGGGCAAGCGGGTGGCCGAGGCACTCGGTCTGCGGTTCGTCGACAGCGGGCTGATGTATCGCGCCATCACCAAGGTGGCCGCCGAGCGCGGAATCGACCCGGATGACACTGCCGCGGTGATGGCGTTGGCACGTTCGGTCGAGCTGAAGGTTGACGGCGACAGAGTTTGGGCGGATGGAGTCGAGCTGACTGATGGCATCTTCGACGCCGACTACATGGATGCGCTGCCCCGCATCTCTGCGATCCCCGGAGTGCGGGAGGCCCTGGTCGCGCAACAGCGGCGGCTCGGGCGGGATGGGGTCGTCATGGCCGGACGCGACATCGGCACCGTCGTGTTCCCCAACGCCGACCATAAGTTCTTTCTGACCGCCAGCCTCGAGGAGAAGGTGCGTCGCCGTGCGGCGCAGTACGAACGGCGTGGGGAGCAGGTTGATGAAAGCGCGATGCGCAAAGAGGTGGAAGCGCGCGACCGCGTCGATACGCACCGAGCAGTGGCGCCGTTGCGACCTGCGAGCGATGCCGTCGTCATCGATACCGACGAGCTGACTGTCGACGAGGTCGTGGAGATGATTCTCGAGCGCACGCGCGAGAGCCGCAAAGGGAAATGATCTACGCGTTTCTCCGCTGGTTGATGCGCACGATGACACGGACATACCTGGTGGGTCTGTTTCGTATCGCCGGCGCGGAGAACGTGCCCGCGACGGGGCCGCTCCTCGTGTGTCCAAGCCACTCCGGCACGCTCGACCCGCCAATGGTGCCGGCCTTCACGCCCAGATCGGACAGCTGGAGCATGGCGAAGTCGGAGTATTTCAAGGGCGGCCTCGTGGAGATGCTGTTTCGCTCGTATCACTCATTCCCCGTGGTCCGGCACACCGCGGATCGTGCCGCGCTCAAGCGCTCGTTCGACCTGCTCAAGGCAGGGCACGTGCTGGTCATCTATCCCGAGGGCACGCGGGTCGAGTCGGGTGTGCTGGCACACCCGGAGCCCGGCGCCGGCTTCATCGCTCAGAAGGCGGGCTGCCCCGTGGTGCCCGTCGGATTGTCTGGGACTCGCGAATGTCTGCCCAAAGGGGCGCACTGGCCGCGCCGCGTCCCGGTGAGCATCACGTTCGGCAAGCCATTCCTGGTGGCCTCCAGGCGGCCCGACGGGACCAGGGTCTCGCACCAGGAGGCCGCTGACGCGATCATGGTCGAGATCGCCAAGCTGCTACCGGAAGGACAGCGAGGCGCGTTCAGTGATTTGGAGTCTCATCGCCGGCGACTCGCCGGCGTCACGAAGCCGGCTTAATTTTTACCCGAACTGTCGTTGCAGGGTTGGCCGGGGTCCCCCCGGCCATGGCTTTGTTTCCCGACCGCCAGCTCGTCGCCAGGAGAAACTATTTCGTGGTTAATCCAATCCCGGGAGAGAGAGCAGAGCCTGCGGCGGAGCCGCACGCTCGATGCATTCTGAAAGGCCCATCCTCAACGCCGCTTCGCGCGCAGAGAGGACCGACTGGTCCTTTCTCATATCTCTAGTTGATCGCCGGCCTCGCCCAGTCGTCTTCGGTCAGGCTGCCCAGGGCCGGGTTGAAGCACGCGTCGAACGCCTCCTTCAGCGTTTGCGGCGAGAGCTTGGGCGGTTCCTGCCGGTAGTTGGCCAGGTCGACGAGGCGCGCAATCAGCGCGCGTGGGTGCGAGCCGCGCAGCGGCTTCTTGCCGTACAGGTTGTTGAGGAGGTACCCGATCGCCTTTTCGTCGAACGCGACGCCCTGCCGGTCGCACTCGTACCGGAGGATGCGACCAAACGCTTCGGGCGAAGGATTACCGACGCCGATCTTGTAAGCCATGCGGCGCAGGAAGGCTTCGTCGACCAGCTCGGTGGGCGAGAGGTTGGTTGAGAAGACAACCTGGCACAGGAAGGGCAGCTCGATCTTGCGTCCTGACGCCGAGAGGTCGAGGTAGTCGACCTTCTTCTCCATCGGCACGATGAATCGGTTGAGGAGCCGCATCGGCGGCACCTCCTGGCGCCCGAAGTCGTCGATGACGAACACGCCTGCGTTGGCCTTCCACTGCAGGGGCGCTTCGTAATAGCGGTTGGATGCGTCGTAGGTGAGGTCGAGCTGCTGCAGCTTGAGCTCGCCACCGGCGACCACGACGGGTCGCTCTACCTTGACCAAACGGCGATCGATGGGCTGATCGCCCTCTGCGATCTTGTGATAGACGGGGTCGATGACCCTGATGATCTCGTCACCGACCGAGACCGCGTGGGGTATCTCGATCGGAGCGCCCATGAGAAGCGCCATGCGCTCGGTGATGGTGCTCTTCCCGTTGCCCGGAGCGCCAAAGATGAACAGCGAGGCGCGTGACACCATGGCCCCGCCTATCTGGTCGATGACGTGCTGCTCGAGCTCCAGCGTTCCCAGCGCCTTCTTCAGCGCCGAGTCGGTCACGTTGGCCTTGCCCGTGACCTGCGAGCGGACGAGCGAAAGGTAATCCTCGAAGTTGACCGGGCACGGTCCGAGGTACCTGGTCTGCACCGACGACATCTCGGCCGCGCGCTGGCGGCCGGCGCTCGAGACCGTGTAGTTCATGCGCACGGGGATGGGGCGCCCCTCAACAGCAGGCTCGTTGGAGAATCCGAGGGTGTCCATCAGCTGGGTCTTCTGGAATTCCTCGATCAGAGGCTGCAGAGTTTCGAAGGGCAAGCCCAACCGGGTTTCGAGCGCGGCGCCGCTCAGCTGATCGGAGAACGCCAGGGTTCGCAGCAGCAAGCTCGCGACGAGATCCCGCCTGACGTGAAGGTCTTCGATTCGCTTGGGTGCCTCGATCGCCCCGGTCAACATCGCGGGAAATATAGCAACCGGCGCTCGGATTAGGCCCCCACTAGAGTGCGAGCGACGTCTCGGTCGCACGGCCTGCACTCGTAGAATCGGGACGGCTTTGCCGGAATACGCAGCTCTCGACCTCGAGACGACAGGTCTCGACCCCGCCCGAGACCGAGTCATCGAGGTCGGCGCCGTCGCTTTCACGCCCGCGGGCGTGAGCGGGACCATGGAGCGCCTTGTCGACCCCGGGCGCGCTGTTCCCGAAACCGTCCTGCGCCTGACCGGTATCAAGCAGGAGGAGCTCCGCGGAGCGGCGAGCCCCCAGGTCGCCCTGCACGAGCTTGCGGAGTTCATTCGGGGTCGCCAACCTGTCGGGCACGGGGCGCGCCTCGACGTCGACTTCCTTGCCGCGGCCGGATTGTGGGACCCGGCGCTCGAGATCCTCGACACGCTCGACGTCGCGCGAATCCTGCTGCCGGGAGCCGCGAGCCACAGCCTGCCGCTGCTCGCAGTGGAGTTCGGCTTCTCACAGCCAAGGCCGCACCGGGCGCTTGACGATGCCGACGCGACACGCCAGCTGCTGCTGCGGCTTCGCGACGAAGCAGCCTCGCTGGACGAGCGGTTGAAGGAGTCGATGCTGGCGCTGGTGGCGCCCTACGAGTGGTCGGTGGCTCGCTTCTTCGCGGACGCCCTGTCCGCGCCGAATCCCGACCCCATGCCCGCACCGGCTCCGCGCGCTCACACGGCCCACTCCGGAAAGAACGGCTTGCCGCCTGACGATCCAGGGCTGGTGGCGGCGCTGCTCGGCCCGGAAGGTCCGCTCGCGGGAGCGCTGCCCGGCTACGAGCACCGCGAGCCACAGCTGCAGATGCTGCTGGCAGTTGCCCAGATCCAGGGACGCGGCGGTGCGCTCGTGGTGGAGGCTGGGACGGGAACAGGCAAGAGCCTCGCCTACCTGGTGCCGTCAATAGCGCGTGCCGTGCGGCACAACGAGCGGGTGGTTGTCTCGACGAACACCCACACGCTGCAAGAGCAGCTGATGACCAAGGACATCCCCGGGTTGCGCGACTGGCTGCCGTGGGATTTCACCGCATGCCTCCTGAAATGCCGGTCGAACTATGTATCCCTGCGCCGGTGGCGGCGGTACCTGGCAGAGGTCTGCCATGACTCCGAAGAGCTGCGTTTCAAGCTCAAGATCCTGGTCTGGCTTCATTCGACCGAGAGCGGCGACCGTTCAGAGCTGAGGCTTCACGGCAAGGAAGAGGTGATGTGGGCGCGGATCGCATCCGACCCTCTGGACTGCGTCGGCATTCACTGCACCAAAGAGGACTGCTACGTGCATCGCGCCCGTGCCGAGGCCGAGGCAGCCGACCTCGTCGTGATCAACCACGCGCTTCTCCTTGCTGACGCCGAGGTCGGTGGCGGCCTCTTGCCGGCGTTCGACCACCTCGTGATCGACGAAGCGCATCACCTGGAGGAAGCTGCGACACGAGGCCTGCGCCAGGAGGTGGACGGGCCGGGCCTCGCCGCCCTGCTCGATCGGTTGGGCGGCACAGAGGCATCCGGGAAGGCGCTCCTGGATGAGCTTCGTCGCCAGCCGCACCTTGGAGCATCCGGCGACGCGCTGACAGAGGCGCAGCCGCTGACGGCGGCCGCGTCACAGCGGGTTCGCGAGCTGTTCGAGTCGGCGGTGGCATGGGTGGGTACACGGCTGAATGACGCCGAACGGCGTGATGACTCGCTGCGCTTGACGGCGACCATCCGTGAAGACCCCACGTGGGATCACATCAGAGTCGCCGGCGAGAACGCGTCAACGGCGCTTGCTGCGCTCGATGGCGCCTTGCGAAAGGCGGTGGGCGGCTCTCGTGATTGGCTCGGTGGCGCCGAGCCTGACCAGGGGGTGCGAGAGCTCGAGATCATCCGCGGGCGCCTCAATGCCGCTGCGGCGCTCCTGGGCGAGGCGCTGGTGTCGCCCGACCCCAACCGCGTGTACTGGTTCACGCTGTTCGCACGCACCGACAATCTCGTCCTTCGCGCTGCTCCGATCAACGTTGGCACGCTGCTTCGCGATCGTGTCTACACGGAGCGAAGGTCGACGGTGTTCACCTCCGCCACGCTGGCGGTCGGCGGCACGTTCGATTACTTCCGCTCGCGGGTTGGATTGAGCGCCGATGTCGAGGAGCTCATACTGCCGTCCCCATTCGATTTTCTGCACCAGGCGCTCGTCTGCCTGCCCACCGACCTGCCCGGGCCCGAGCACCCAGATTTCGATCGCCACGTCGAGGACGTGATCGCCGCCGTCGCGAGTCGTGTCGGCGGCCGCACCCTGGTGCTGTTCACGTCGCACAGGCAGCTGCGCGACGTGCACCAGGCCCTCAAGCATCGGACGGACCTTGACGAGGTTTTGATTCTCGGCCAGGGCATCGACGGCCAGCGCCGCCACCTGCTGAAGTCGTTCGAGGAGGCTGAGCGCCCGCTGTTGCTCGGCACCGCCAGCTTCTGGGAAGGCATTGACGTGCCTGGCGAGCGGCTGAGCTGCGTGATCATGGTGCGCCTGCCGTTTCCCGTTCCCACCGAACCGGTTTACGCGGCGCGCGCCGAGCAGGTCCGCGACGCCTTCGCGCAGCTGGCGCTTCCGCAAGCGGCCCTGCGTTTGAAGCAGGGATTCGGCCGCTTGATCCGCCGGTCGACCGATCGGGGCGCGGTGGTGATTCTCGACAACCGCATCCTTGGCAAGGACTACGGCAAAGCATTCCTCGATGTGCTGCCACCGGCGTCGCGCTTCGTGGGCCTGGCGATCGAGATCGCCGACCAGGTGGGTGGCTGGCTCGATGTCGAGTCGCCGTCCCCGCTCGCAACCTACGACGATTGAGCACCCTCTTTGTCATCGGCACTCCGATCGGCAACCTCGAGGACACCACGGCGCGGGCGATACGCGTGCTCGGCGAGGTCGGCGCCATCGCCGCCGAGGACACACGTATCACCGCGCGACTGCTCGCACGCCATGGAATCCGCAAGCCGCTGATCAGCTACCGCGCCCCGGTGGAGCGCCGCGGCCTGCCGCGCGTGCTTGCCGCCCTCGACGAACACGACGTCGCATTGGTGAGTGATGCCGGGACACCCACGGTGTCGGACCCTGGGCAAGCGCTGGTCGACGCCGCCTGGTCCGCAGGTCACACCGTGGTGCCGATTCCCGGCCCGAGCGCGGTCACCGCCGCCCTGTCCGTGGCGGGCTACGGCGGTCCCGGATTCACCTTCCTCGGCTATCTGCCGCGCAAGCCGGGGGAGATGCGGCGCCTGCTTGCGACTCTTGTCGACGATCCGCGCCCGGCCGTGGCGTTCGACTCGCCCTACCGCGTGGGCAAATCGCTCGCGGTGATTGCGGAGATCCTGCCCGAGCGCCAGCTCACCGTCGGCCGTGAGCTGACCAAGCTGCACGAGGAGGTTCTTCGCGGCACTGCGGCTGAGGTGGGCGAGGCCCTGGGTGGCCGCGCGCGCGGCGAGTTTACCCTTGTCATAAGCGGACGGGCTCGGCCACCAGGGGCCTGAGATCGCGGCAGATCCCGTAGGGACCGGTCGTCCCGAGCCGATGAGATCAGGTCCCTCGCTGGCCGATACTGTCCACAGAGTGGACGGTAAACACAGCCGAACGGTTCTGGTCGCGCCCGCCTGGCCTTATGCCAACGGTCCGCGCCACGTCGGCCATGTCGCGGGATTCGCCGTGCCCGCGGATGTGCTCGCTAGGTTTGAGCGGCTGCGGGGCTCTCGCGTGCTCATGGCCAGCGGCACGGACGAGCACGGCACGCCGATCACCTACGAGGCAGACAAGAAAGGCATCCCTCCACGCCAATTCGTCGACGACAACAATGCGGTGATCGTCGAAGACCTGCGCCGCCTGGGAATGACCTACGACATCTTCACGCGGACCACGACCGCCAACCACTACCGCGTGACGCAGGAGCTGTTTCTAAAGCTGCACGAGAACGGCTACCTCGTGAAGAAGACTCAGATGGGCGCCTTCGACCCGGTGAGCGGACGCACTCTGCCCGACCGCTACATCGAGGGCAAATGCCCGATCTGTGGCTTTCCCGATGCGCGCGGCGACCAATGCGACAACTGCGGCAACCAGCTGGACCCCATCGACCTCATCAACCCTCATCAGCGCGGCAGCGAGGCACCGGTGGAGTTTCGCGAGACCGAGCATTTCTTTTTCGACCTCCCGGCCTTCGGGGACCAGCTGAAGGAGTGGATCGAGCGCCACGACGACTGGCGGCCGAACGTGCGCAAGTACTCGCTCGAGTTCGTGCGCAATCTGAAGCCCCGAGCGATCACGCGCGACCTGGACTGGGGGGTCCCGGTGCCGCTGCCCGGCTGGGAGGACAACCCGCACAAGAAGATCTACGTCTGGTTCGACGCCGTGATCGGCTACCTGTCGGCGTCCATCGAATGGGCGATGCAGAGAGGCGAGCCGGACGCATGGAAAGACTGGTGGGAGAACCCGAAGTCCTGGCACTACTACGTGATGGGAAAGGACAACATCACTTTTCATACAGTGCTGTGGCCGGCGATCCTCATGGGCGCCGGCGACCTTCATCTCCCTGACGAGATCGTCGCCAGCGAGTACCTCAACATGGGCGGCAAGAAGCTCTCGACCAGCCGCGGACGGGTGGTGTACGTGAACGATGTGCTGGAGCGCTATGACGCGGACGCGCTGCGCTACTACCTCATGATCGCCGGCCCCGAGAACCAGGACAGCGATTTCACCTGGGCGGAGTTCGTGCGCAGAAACAACGACGAGCTGGTGGCCACGTGGGGCAACCTGGTCCACCGCACCCTCGTCAACGCCCATCGCAACTTTGGGGCGGTGCCGGAGCCAGGCGTCCGGACCGATTCCGACGAGGCGCTGATCAAGGAAGTCGAGGGCGCGCTGGAGTACGTCGCCACGCAGCTTGGCCAGGCGCGCTTCCAGGTCGCTCTGAAGTACGTGATGACGATGGCGGCCAAGGTCAACGTTTACCTCGGCACCGAGCAGCCGTGGCACACGATCAAAACTGATCGAGCCCGTGCCGGCACCGTGCTGTATGTCGCGCTGCGCTGCGTCGACAACCTGAAGCTGATGCTCACGCCGTTCCTGCCCTTCTCATCGCAGAAGCTGCACGAGATGCTCGGTTACGAAGATGTCATCGCCCCGCAGCCCGAGGTCCGCAACGTCGACGAGGACGGCGTCGCCCATCGCGTGATCACCGGCGACTATCCGGTCCAGGACCGCTGGCACGTCTCGAAGCTCCAGGCGGGTCATCCCTTGCCCCAGCCCGTCGCCCTGTTCAAACGCCTCGACGACGTGGTCGAGGATTAAAGGCGCCGGCATCTTCGTAGACACCCACCTCCACCTCGAGGAGCTGGGCGACTCATCCGCAGTGGTGAGCGCTGCAGCCGCCGCGGGTGTCACCCGCATGGTCACGATGGGAGTCGACGCCGACCGAAGCCGCACTGCGATTGCGCTGGCACACCGGCATGCCGAAGTCTGGGCGGGGGTGGGTCATCATCCAACCGAGCCGTCGCCGCCCGACATCGATGCCCTGCACGAGCTGTCGCACGATCCAAGGGTGGTGGCGATCGGCGAGATCGGCCTCGACTTCGAGGAGGCCGGCGCGCCGCCTCGCCACCTCCAGGTATCGAGATTGCACGCGCTGTGCGAGCTGGCCGAGGCGCGCGATCTCCCCGTCTCGATCCACAACCGGGGCGCGGCCACCGAGATCCTCGAGGTCATCGATGCGCACCCAGCGCTTCGTGGCGTCATGCACTACTTCGCGCTGGAATGGGAGTGGGCGGAGCGATTTCTCGACCATGGCTTCAGCCTGGGCTTCGCCGGATTGGTCACCCGCCCGAGCCGCGGTTCGCTGCGCGAGGTGGTCAAGCAGTGCCCCGATGATCGCCTGCTCCTCGAGACCGACTCGCCTTACGGCAACGCCCACAAGCGGATGGGCGTGCCCAATCAGCCCGCGTATCTGATCGACACCGCCGAGCTGGTGGCGGAGCTCCGCGGCATCGACCTGCAAGATCTTGCGAAGCTGGAGTCCGACAGCGCGCTTCGAGTCTTCAGCCGGATGACGTGATCGACCCAGCCGACCCCGACCAGCTGTCGAAGCTCCTGCGCCGGCATCGCATCAACCTGAAGCACCGGCTTGGGCAGAACTTCCTGATCGATCGTGAGCTGCGCGACCAGGTGGCGGAGGCCGCCGGCAGCCAATCCGACCAGGTGATCGAGGTGGGGGCCGGGGTCGGCACGCTGACGATCGCGCTGGCCAAACACCATCCTCGGGTGACAGCTGTCGAGCTCGACCGCACGTTGATCCCTGCCCTGCGCGAAGTGGTCGGCGGATGCAACGGGGTGGAGGTCGTCGAGGCGGACATTCTCAAGCTCGATCTCGCCGAGAGATATGCGGATGGGGGCGAGCTGGTGGTCGGCAACATCCCGTACAACCTCACGGGCGCGCTGATCCGCAAGCTCCTCGATCAGCCGCCTCGGCCGGGGCGAATGTCCCTGGTGGTTCAAAAGGAGGTCGCCGAGCGATGGACGGCGACCACAGGCGCCAGCCTGGCCACGGTTGCGGTGCAGGTCTTTGCCGAGGCCCGATTGGGGATGACGATTCCGGCCGCGGCGTTCACGCCAGAGCCGCGCGTCGATTCGGCCCTTGTCCTGCTCGACGTGCGCGACGAGCCGGCCGTGAAAGTTCCCGACATGGATGCCTTCTTCAGGCTCGTCGAGTCGGTGTTCCAGTTCCGCCGCAAGCAGCTGGGCGGAGCGTTAGGGCGGATCGCGGGAATCGGCAGCGACGCGGCAGGGGCAAAGCTGCGCGACCTCGGCATCCACCCCGAACGGCGAGCCCAAACGCTGACCCTCAGCGAGTGGGAGAGGGTGTACCTGGGATTCACCCGCTAAGATCGCAGCCGCGATGGCCGATCCGTTCAAGGCCGATCCGTTTAAGTTCGACGTCGAGAGTCCTGGTGGCTTTCGAGCCGTCCTGCGCAACACGACTTTCAGGAACATCTGGTTCGCGCAGCTCGCCGCCCAGCTGGCCGACAAGTTCCTCCTGTTCTCGCTGATCATCCTGGCCTACGAGATCTCGGGCGGGAGCACGCCGGTCGCGGTCACCCTGCTCACCTACACGGTGCCGGCGGTCCTGTTCGCGCCACCGGCCGGCGTGATCGCAGACCGGCTGGATCGCAAGCAGATCATGCTTTGGTGCAACCTCGGCCGCGCCGCAGCCGTGGCGCTCATACCACTCGCCGCGCTGGTGCCCCAGCTGCGCGGCGATTTCGTCCACCTCCTCGTGATCACTTTCATCTTCTCCGCGGTCGGCCAGCTCTTCGGGCCGGCGGAGGCCGCAGTGATCCCGACCATCCTGCCGCGCTCCGCGCTCATCACCGCCAACTCGATGGCGCTGCTCACGATGGTGCTGACTCTGGTGGTCGGTGGGGCGCTGGCCACGATCGTGTCCCGCATCGACCTGTACGCGCCCTATTGGCTCGCGGCTGCGCTCCTGGTGGTCGGGGCGACCTTCATCTTCGCGTCTGACATACCGGGCCTGGAGCGGACAACGGAACCGCCGGTCGCGGCCAGCAGGAATCGCTTCCACCGTGTCTGGGTCGATTTGAAAGAGGGCATCGATGCCCTTCGCGCGTCACGCGGCCTGATGCTGGCTTTCGGCCAGGTGAGCATCGCGGTGCTGGTGCTGTTCATGCTTTTTGCTCTGGCGCCCGCGTACGTGAGCAACGTGCTCGGCATCGCGCCCCAGGACAGTTACGTGATTCTTGGCCCGGCGACGGGCGGGGCGATCCTCAGCGCAATCCTGCTGGGCCAGTTCGTCCGCAACATCGACAGGTCGCGCCTGCTCATCGGCTCGTTGATCGCGAACGGGGTCACGATGCTGGCGCTCGCGGCGGTACCCCAGGCGATGAACCAGCTGCCCGACCTTCGCGTCCACTCGCGGATTACAGGAGCCGCGTTCAGCCTGATCCTCGGGATCGAGTTCGGCGCGATCATGATCCCGGCGATCACCTATCTGATGGAAACCACGAGCGACGAGATCCGCGGCCGGATCTTCGCCCTCCTCTATATGGTCATCAACGGGGTTACCGCCCTGCCTGTGCTCGCTGCCGCCGCGCTGTCGGACACCATTGGCACCGCGCACGTGATCGGGGGGCTGGGCGCGCTGCTCATCATCGGCGGCGTCGCGGTCCTCATCGCCGGGCGGCGCGCTCCCGCACCACCAGCAGCGTTATCGCAATGAGGATCACCAGCACCAGGCCGCCGAGCCCGAGGTCTCGCAGGATCGTTCCGATCAGCGGCAGGTTGTCGCCGAGCAGGTAGCCGGCCAACCCGATCACGGCCGCCCACCCCAGCGCACCGAGCGCGCTGAAGACCTCAAAGCGCCAGACCGGCATTCTCGACATGCCGGCGAGCATCGATCCCCACGTGCGGAGCCCGAGGATGAAGCGGCTGGCGAGGATGGCCTTGTCGCCGTGACGCGCGAAGAAGAGCTCGGATCGCGCGATGTGGTCTGGCCGGATGCGGAAGAGGCTGCCGAACCGCTCGACGAATGGCCGGCCCCCGCGATAGCCGAGGTAGTAGCCGATGTTCGAGCCTGCGGTGGCGCCCAGGAAGCCGAACAGGATGACCAGCACGATGCTGTGATGACGAGCTGCGGCCCACGCGGCCGCGGCCAGCAGCAGAGCCTCGCCGGGAAAGGGCACGCCCGCGCTCTCGATGAGGATCCCAAGCCCAGCAGCGGGGTAACCGAGCGCGTCCACGATCGAAGCTGGGTCCATAGGCGTCCATATACTGGACGACCGCATGGGCGAGTACGGCGACCACGAATCAACCGAAGATCCCTTGCACGTCCTGCGACACTCGACCGCCCACCTGCTGGCCGCGGCGGTGACGGAGCTCTATCCTGACGCCAGGTACGGGATCGGCCCGCCCGTCGAGGACGGCTTCTACTACGACTTTGCGTTCAGCCAGCCGATCACCGAGGCCGAGCTCGCGCCGATCGAATCGCGCATGCGCCGCATCGCCCAGGAGGACAGGCCCTTCGTTCACGAAACGGTGAGCCGCGAGCAGGCCCTCGCCGAGTTTCGCGAGCGCGGCCAGGACTACAAGCTCGAGCTGATCAATGACAAAGTGGAGGGCGACGAGGTCAGCCTTTATCGCACTGGCGAGTTCCTCGATCTATGCCGCGGCCCCCACGTGAGGTCGACGAAGGAATTGAAGGCGTTCAAGCTGCTCCGGGTTGCCGGCGCCTACTGGCGCGGCGACGAGAAGCAGCCGCAGCTGACCAGGATCTACGGCACAGCGTGGCCGTCGCAGAAGGAGCTCGAGGAGCACATGAAGTTCCTCGAGGAGGCAGAGAAGCGCGACCACAAGAAGCTGGGCAAGGAGCTGAAGCTGTTCACCGTCGACGAGCGAGTCGGCGCCGGCCTTCCGTTGTGGCTGCCGGCGGGCGCGACGATCCGTCGCGAGCTGGAGCGTTTCATCGTCGACGAGGAGCTCGCGCGCGGCTACCTCCACGTCCGGACCCCGGACGTTGCCCGGCTCGACCTGTACCGGCAGAGCGGCCACCTGCAGCTTTATGGCGAGAACATGTATCCGCCGATGCGGTTCGAGGACGGCGAGGAGCTGGAGCTCCGGCCCGTCAACTGCCCTCACCACATCGTCGTGTACCAGTCGGACCTGCGCAGCTACCGCGACCTGCCGATGCGCATCGCGGAGATCGGCAACAACTGGCGCTACGAACGGTCGGGCACCCTGATCGGTCTCAACCGCGTGCGCGCGTTCGCCCTGAACGACGCTCATATCTTCTGCACGCCCGACCAGCTGATGGGCGAGGTCAAGGGTGCAATCGACCTGGCGCTCTACTTTTCACAGGTGCTCGGCATCGACGAGTTCTCGTATCGCATCTCCGCGCGCGACGACGTCAAGGACAAGTGGCTGGGGACCGAGGAGCAATGGGCGCGGGCGCAGGCGGCCCTGATCGAGGCGCTCGAATCGATGGACCAGAAATATGAGATCGGAGTGGGGGAGGCCGCGTTCTACGGGCCGAAGATCGACTTCCAGGTGAAGGATGCGCATCGCAGGGAGTTCACCAACTCCACGGTCCAGGTGGACTTCCAGCTGCCGGAGCGCTTCGACCTCGAGTACGTGGCCGAGGACGGCTCGCGGCAGCGCCCGGTGATGGTGCACAGAGGCGCCGCGGGATCCATGGAGCGGTTGTTCAGCTACCTGATCGAACGGTATGTGGGAGCGTTTCCCACCTGGCTTCATCCGGTGCAGGTGGTCGTGGTTCCGATAACCGATGCTCAGCACGAGTACGCGCGCGCCATTGAAGCGCGCCTCCGAAAGGCGAAGCTGCGGGTGGAGGTCGACGACCGGCCGGAGCGTATGCAGCGGAAGATCCGCGACGCGCAGGCGCGCAAGGTGCCTTACATGACCATCGCCGGGGCGCGTGAGGCCGAATCGCAGCACGTCAATGTTCGCGACCGCGCGGGCAACCAGACCGACGAGCCTCTAGACGAGTTCGTCCAGCGGGTGGTCGAAGAGGTAGCCGAGAGGCGACATTAGCGAGACGGTCAGCTCGGGTCAGCTCGAATTCGACCCTGGGCTTGCGCAGCACCGGCCCGTTTCCGGTACCATCCTTCAACTGAAGCAGGGACCTACCCTCACCCACCGGGCTCCGCTCGAATGGGTACGGAAAGGCGGATGGCCTCGGCTATCCGTTTTATTTTTGTTTGGAGGCACGAAGACAACACTGAATTTGGCCGAGGTAATGTCTCATCGCGTTTAAGGAGCTAAGGATCAACGATCAGATCCGCAGCTCCGAAGTGCGGCTGATCGATGACCAGAACAATCAGCTCGGGGTGCTTTCCCTCGATGCCGCTCTGCGCATCGCCAGCGAGAAGGGACTCGACCTCGTGGAGGTGGCGCCGCAAGCGCAGCCGCCGGTCTGCCGGTTGATGGATTACGGACGCTTCAAGTTCGAAACCATCAAGAAGGAGAAGGACCAGAGGCGCAAGCAGAACGTCATCAAGCTCAAGGAGATGAAGCTCCGTCCCAAGGTGGCGGAACACGATTTCCAGACCAAGTTCAAAGGGTTGAAGCAGTTCCTCGAAGCAGGCGAAAAGGTGAAGGTAACGATCATGTTCAGAGGCCGGGAGATGGTCCACCAGGACATCGGGAGAAGGATCCTGGATCGGGTGGCTGACGATGCGAAGCAGTTCGCGGTAATCGAACGCGCTCCGTTGCTCGAGGGCAAGAACCTCTTCATGATCCTCGCCCCGAGCCGCCAGGCGGCTCCGGCGGCAGCCGCCGCGGCGCCGGCTCCGGCCGCAACCGAGACCGCCCCGAAGGTGGCCGCGGTGAAGGCCGCGCCTCCCAAGGCGACAGCCACGAAGGAGACCGCCACCAGTGCCTAAGATCAAAACCCGCAAGGGTTTCGCCAAGAGAATCCGGGTCACCAAGACGGGCAAGCTGATGCGCGTGGCGTCATGGCAGAGCCACCTGCTCGAGCACAAGTCGAAGAAGCGAAAGCGCAACTACGAGAACGAGCAGCCGGTGTCCAAGTCCGACCGCAAAGAAGTGCGCCGGGCGTTGGGAATCTAGACAGATGGCACGAGTCAAGCGAGGAGTCCCCGCACACCGGCGCCACAAAGCGATCCTCGATCGCGCCAAGGGCTTTCGACTGTCCAAGAAGCTCCTCTTCCGCCCCGCGAACGAGGCCGTACTTCACGCGCTCGCTTACGCCTTCCGTGACCGGCGCCGGCGCAAGCGAGAGATGCGGGCGCTCTGGATCGCGCGCATCAACGCAGCCTCGCGACAATCGGGGCTTCCCTACAGCAAGCTCATGCACGGCCTTCGCCAGGCCGGAGTGGAGATCGACCGCAAAGTGCTGGCAGACCTGGCCGTGCGCGACAGCGGTTCCTTTGCTCGGCTGGTGGAGGTTGCAAAGAAAAGCCTCTGACCAGCTGATAGTCAGCCCGGAGAACGAGGTCGTTCGCAGGTTGCAGCGCCTCGCCCGCCGGCGCGAGCCAGGCCTCGCCCTCCTGGAAGGTCCGCGCGTGGTCGCAGAAGCGGCTGCTGCGGGCATCGAGCTCGAGCTCGTCGCGGTGCGCGAAGGCGACGAATCTCCAGTTGACGCCCCTCGGCGAATTACTCTTTCGCGCGGCGTGTTTCGCTCGATCAGCCAGACCGTGACGCCACAAGGAGTGATAGCAATCGCAAAAGTGCGCGAGTGGACAGCCGGTGAGGCGATCGAGGTTGCCCAAACGCAGCATTGGCCGCTGGTGGTGCTCGACCGGGTGCAGGATCCAGGCAACGTCGGCGCCATCTGCCGGACAGCCGCGGCGGCCGGAGCGCCGGCCCTGGCATTGCTCGAAGGGTGTGCGGATCCCTACGGCGCCAAATCGGTACGCGCTTCGGCGGGCAACGTGTTCCGGCTGGCCGTGGCGCGCGCCTCGTGGGACGACCTCGCCGGGCTTGACGGCTACGGCGCGGCTGCGGCCGGCGGCGCGCCGCTGGCGGAGGCTCCGATCGAAAAGGCCGGCATGATCGTCCTCGGCAGCGAGGCCCACGGCCTGTCGAAAGGAAACCTGGAGCTCGTCACGGTTCCGCTGGGAGGCGGGGTCGAGTCGCTGAACGTGGCGGCGGCGGCAGCGCTGCTCCTTTTCGAAGTGCGCCGGAGGCTGGCAGCGTGAGCGACACGTCGGAGCTGACCAAAGAGGCGCTCGCGGCAATCGCCAAAGCGCACACCGAAGGCGAGCTCGAGTCGATCTCGCTCGATTACCTGGGGCGCAAGAGCGGGCAGATCACCAGGCTGCTGGCCGGCATCGGCCAGCTCGGGCCTGCTGAGCGCGCCGCGCTCGGCCAGTCCGCCAACGAGGCCAAGCGCGCGATCGAGGCCGCCCTTGCGAATCGGCGCAGCGAGCTGGAGGGCGCTCGACTGGCTGACATCGCAGAGACGGAGGCGATCGACGTCACGTTTCCAGGCCCGCCGCTGGCGCGGGGGCATCTCCACGTCCTCACCCAGGTGCAGCGGCAGATCGAGACCGTCCTCGAGAGTCTCGGCTACAAGGTTGAGCTCGGCCCGGAGGTCGAGACGGAGTGGTACAACTTCGAGGCCCTGAACATCTCCGCCGGGCACCCGGCGCGCGAGAACTGGGATTCCTTCTACTTCACTCCACAGCTGCTGCTGCGCGCGCATACCTCCCCGGTTCAGATCCGCGCGATGCAGCGGTTGAAGGAGCCGCCGATCTACATCATCACGCCCGGCCGGTGCTACCGCCGCGACGCGCCCGAAGCGACCCGGCTGCCGTACTTCAGCCAGGTCGAGGGCCTCGCCGTCGATCGAGGGCTGACCGTCGGTGACATGAAGGGGACGCTGCTCTACATGATTCAGTCGCTGTACGGAAGCGAGCGAAAGGTGCGTGTGCGCCCGAGCTACTTTCCTTTCACTGAGCCGAGCTTCGAGTTCGACGTCTCGTGCGGGATATGCGGCGGCGCGGGGTGCAAGAGCTGCAGGCACAAGGGTTGGCTGGAGGTCGGCGGGTGCGGCATGGTGCATCCACAGGTGCTGCGCAACGGTGGCATCGACCCGGAGGTGTGGAACGGCTACGCGTGGGGCTTCGGCATCGAGCGCATGGCGATGCTCAAGCACAACGTCGAAGACATACGACTGTTCTACGAATCCGACCTGCGCTTCCTGGAGCAGTTCTAGTTGAAAGTCAGCTATGAGTGGCTTGCCGACTTCGTCGATCTCGATGGCGTGACGCCCAAAGAGGCGGCAGCGGTGCTCACCCGCCTCGGGCTCGAGGTCGAGAACCTGACAGTTGTCGACCTCTCCCAGATCATCGTGGGCAAGGTCCTCGAGCAGGTTCCACACCCCTCTTCGCGCAACCCCCTGTGGATCCACCAGGTCGACCTTGGCGACCACGTGGAGCAGATCATCGCGGGCGCTCCCAACGCGGTCCCAGGCTCCCTGGTCCCAGTGGCGATGCCGGGCACCACGGTGCCCAACGGCAAGCTCGTCAAGGACATGAACATCGCCGGCTACAAAGCGCGGGGCATGCTGTGCTCGGCCGACGAGCTCCTCCTCGGCGACGACCATTCAGGGATCCTCATCCTGGCTTCCGGAAACCCGGGCGATTCGCTCGAGTCGGTGATCCCCAGCCAGGTGACGATGGACATCGAGGTCACCTCCAACCGCCCCGACTGCATGGGGCACCTGGGCGTCGCGCGCGAGCTGGCCGCGGGACTCGACCGGCCGATGAAGATCGACTTCATGCCTGCCTTCACCGGGACTGCCAACCCGCCCGGCCGCGACCTGGTGAGCGTCTCGATCCTCGCGCCCGACCTCTGCTCCCGCTACATCGGGGGCGTCATCAAGAACGTGAAGGTTGGGCCTAGCCCCGATTGGCTGCAGAGACGGTTGCGCGCCTGCGGCGTGCGGCCCATCAACAACGTGGTCGACATCACCAACTACGTGCTGCTCGAGTACGCGCAGCCCTTGCATGCCTTCGACCTGGCGAAGCTGAATCCCCCAGAGATAAACGTCCGCCTCGCCAAGGGCGGCGAGAAGCTGTTGTGCCTCGACGGCGTCGAACGGGAGCTGACAACCGAGATGCTGGTCATCGCCGACAGCGGGCGGCCGGTGGCGATAGCAGGGGTCATCGGTGGCGAGGACACGGCCGTCTCCGACGCGACGACTGAAATCCTGCTCGAAGCAGCCACCTTCAATGGATCGAGCGTGCGGCAGACCGCGCGAGAGATCGGGCTGCGCACCGAAGCGTCATCACGGTTCGAGAAGGGCCTCCCAGCCGAGCTCGCCCTCGCCGGCGCGCGGCGTGCTGCCTCCCTCATAGCGGAGCTGGCGGGGGGCACGGTGCATCGCGAGTGGGCCGATGTGTATCCACGTCCACAGGAACCGGTCCGCATCAGGTTCCGGCCTGCCCTGGTGGACGAGATTCTTGGCTTGCACGTACCGCTCGAAGAGGCCGAGTCGATCCTCAAACGCCTCAACTTCCACGTCCGAGCGCTCGAAGACGGCGAGTGGGATGTGCTCCCGCCTGTCTTCAGGCTCGACGTCACGATTCCGCAAGACCTGGTCGAGGAAGTGGGCCGCGTTTATGGATACGATCGCGTGCCGCCAACGTTGCCGGGCCAGCGCCGGGACAAATGGCTTCCCGCCGTCCCCAGCATCGGCCGCCGCCTGGATGGGACTCGCCAGGTCCTTGCCGGCGCCGGGTTCACGGAGACGTGGAACCCCGCCCTTGTTTCAGGGCGCCTGCTCGAGAACCTTCGCATCGATGCGCATGCAATGCGGGTGTCAAACGCTTTAAGCGATGACATGGACACGCTGCGCACGTCGCTGCTGCCCTCGCTCGTCGGAGTCGTCGCGCTGAATCGCGATCGAGGGCACCAGGACGTGCGGGTCTATGAGATCGCAAGTGCCTTCCTGGCCCCGGTGGGCGACAAGACCGAGCAGCCTGACGAGCCGATGCGGCTGGGAGCCGTGGCGACCGCCGGCGCGAGCGCAGAGGCGGGCCGCGCTTCTTTCTATGCCATGAAGTCGGTGCTCGACGCCGCCTTCGCGGCCCTGGGCGCGCCGCCCTGCACCTACCAGCGGGGCGCGCAGGAGCTGTTCCACCCCGGCCGGTGCGCTGCGGTCATCCTGGACGGCCGGCTGCTGGGCTACATCGGGGAGCTGCATCCGACAGTGGCCTCGACCTTCAAGATCGAGGGCCGGCTGGTCGCCCTCGAGATCGACGTTGAACCGGTGCTGGCAGCCTCCGGAGTTGCTCGAGCGCAGGCGCTGCCCAGATTCCCGGCAGTCGAACGGGACCTTGCGGTGGTGGTCGAGGATCACATCGCTGCGAGCGCACTGCTGGCCACCCTCAAGGAAGTCGGCGGACATCACCTCGAGCAGGCCCGCGCCTTCGACGAGTACCACGGCCCCCAGGTTCCCGACGGTCACAAGAGCATCGCGTTCACCTTGACTTTCCGGAGCCCCGAGCGCACCCTGACGGACGCCGAAGTGGACAGAGTGATGACAGAGATCAAGCTCGGATTGCAGAAACGGCACAAGGCGAGGTTCCGCGAATGACGTGGCTCGACGTGCTCCCGATCGTGCTCGTGATCGTTTACGCGGCGCTTGGGTTTTTCGGCGGCCTGCTGAAGCGGGTCATCGGGCTGATCGCCCTTTACCTGGCGTTCGTGGGCGCCACCAACATGGGTTTGCAGGCGGGGACCATTCTCCAGAATTCGTCGAACCTCGAGATTCCCGACGCGCGCATCTATGGGTTCTTCGGGATCGTGATCGCTGTCATCGTGATAGTCGAGGTCGCGGCGCAGCTGGCGAGCAGCCAGATCCAGGTCGGCGCGCTCGTGTTCAACAGGCTGCTGGGCGTGATCTTCGGGCTCCTCACCGCAATCGTGCTTTTTGTGCTCGTCACCAACGAGCTGATCGCGGCCGCCAACCCGTTCGGCGGCGGGGCGCTCGACCCGCTGCAGCAGTCGATCCGCGACGCCGTCCAGGGCTCGCATATCGCGGTTCCTGTGACCCATGCGATCGGCAGGCCGCTCGTGTCGATCTTCGCCCTGGCCCTGCCGGCGGATCCTCAGATCTACTTCAGCCAAAGCCCAGTCAACTAAAAACTGCGAGATGCGGTGAGCGAGTTCTTCGAGCGCCTGCGCGAGCGGGCGGTGGAGATCCACGTCGAGGATCACCTGCGAAGCCGGCTGGTAAAGGGCGACAAGCTGCGTGTGAAGCTCGGACTCGACCCCACAGCGCCGGACCTGCACGTCGGCCACCTGGTGGTGCTGGATGCGTTGCGTTCGTTTCAGGACGACGGCCACACGGTGGTCCTGATCGTCGGCGACTACACCGCGCTGATCGGCGATCCAAGCGGGCGCTCGGAAACCCGGCCGGTGCTCAGCCGCGAGCAGATCGACGCCAACGCGAAAACTTACTTCGACCAGATCTATCTGGTGCTCGACCGCGAGCGCACGGAGGTGCACAGCAACTCGGAGTGGCTTGGAGCGATGGGCGCGGCCGACGTGTTGCGGCTGATGGGGAAGGCGACGCTCCAGCAGGTGCTTCAGCGCGAGGATTTTGCAGAGCGACTCAAGGCGGGCACGCCGATCGGCGCGCACGAGATCCTGTACCCGTTCAACCAGGCCTATGACTCCGTGGCGATCCGGGCCGACGTCGAGATCGGCGGCACCGACCAGCTGTTCAACCTGCTGTTCGGTCGGGAGATCCAGAAGGCCTATGGGCAGGAGCCGCAGGACGTCGCGGTTTTCCCTCTGCTCGAAGGGTTGGACGGCTCGCAGAAGATGAGCAAGTCATTGGGCAACTTCATCGGACTGACCGAGCCGCCGCCCGAGGTGTACGGAAAGACGATGTCCATCCCCGATTCGCTGATCGAGAAATATCTCCGACTGGTCTCAGCGTTGAGCCGCCCCGAGCTCGAGCGGGTGCTGGCGCTCAGACCGCGCGACGCCAAGGCCGCGCTCGCCCGGCAGCTGGTCAAGCGGCTGCACGGCGAGGCAGCCGCAGCCGCCGCCGAGGCCGACTTCGATACGCGATTCCGCAAGCGCGAGATGCCTGACGAGGTCGGCGAGCTGGTGGCCGAGAGCCCAGAGGACCTGGTGTCGACGATCGTGCAGGCGGGCTTCGCCAAAAGCCGCGGCGATGCCCGGCGCCTGATCGACCAGGGCGGTATACGCATCAACGGCGACAAGGCCGGGGCGGACGCCACGCTTAAAGACGGGGACGTGCTGCAGGCCGGCAAAAGAAATTTCGTTCGAATTCGCGTGAGATAGAATCGTCGAAAGCATGTTCCCACCCCACGAAATCAGCGATTTCGCGGGGACCCCGGGAGTCGTCTCCCACGGTTCCTGCCAGTTGGTTGGCTAGTGTCCGGCCATTCGAAATGGGCGGGCATCAAGCACAAGAAGGCGATTGTCGACGCCAAGCGCGGCCAGGCTTTCACCAGGGCGGCGCGTGAGATCCTGATCGCGGCCAAGGAGGGCGGGGGCAGCGTCGACGGCAACTTCCGCCTTCGCCTCGCGGTGCAGAAGGCGCGCGAGATCAACATGCCCACCGACAAGATCCAGAACGCCATCAAGCGCGGCACGGGCGAGCTCGCCGGGGAGAAGCTCGAAGAGGTCCGCTACGAGGGCTACGGGCCTGCCGGGGTTGCGGTGATGGTCGACGCCTTTACCGACAATCGCAATCGAACGTCGGCCTCCATCCGCCATCGCTTTTCGAAGTTCGGCGGCAACCTCGCCGAATCAAATGCGGTGGGGTGGATGTTCGAACGCAAGGGCGTCATCTCGGCCGATGCCGGCAAGAACGACCCAGAGGATGTTGGCCTCGCCGCGATCGAAGCCGGGGCCGACGACGTGCAGGTCGATGGCAAATCGATCGAGGTCACAACTCCGCCGGGAGTGTTTGAGCAGGTCAAAGCGGCCATGGAAGACATGGGTGTCACCGTCGACAACGCCGAGGTCACGATGCAGCCGAAGCAGACGGTGGCCGTGGGAGAGGACAAGGCCGCCGCGGTGCTGAGGCTCATGGAATCACTGGAAGAGGACGACGACGTCCAGCAGGTCTACGCCAACTTCGACATTCCCACCAACGTCCTTGAACGCGTCTCAGCCCAGGTATGAATGAAATCGAGTGATGCGTCGCACGTAGGCCGGATTCACTCCGGCCGTCACCTAGACGTCCATTTCCAAACGACTCCCAATCGTGGCCACGAGCCTCGGGAGGGGGTCCGTGGGGGAGGACCTCAGTCCTCCCACGCGCTTTTCGACATTCCCACCAACGTCCTTGAACGCGTCTCAGCCCAGGTATGAATCAACGCGTCTCAGCACAGGTTTAGAAGTTGGACACATGTCGGTCGCCGCGAACGGATTAGTCCTGGGGATCGATCCAGGCCTCGCCGGCACTGGATTTGCGCTGCTGTCAGGCTCAAACCTCGTCCTCTCGTGCAGCACTCTCGTCACGAAGCCTGGTAGCGACGGCGCGAGACTGCTCGCGATCACCAAGCATCTGCGTGAGCTGCTCGCCGCGAACCCGCCGACGGAGGCATCGCTCGAGGAGCTGTTCATGGGCCGCAACACGTCCAGCGCGATCGGC
>DATARC010000147.1:0-8752 GCA_036264335.1 Candidatus Dormiibacterota bacterium | reverse complement strand
GCCGCCGCCCGCCTGTGCGGGGCCCTGCGGATGACCGACTCGCTCCCCTGGCTGGCCGACATGCTCGCCGACTCCAGGCCGCGGGTCTGGGAGGCCGCCGCCCGCGCGCTCGGACGCCTGGGAGGACGCAGGGCGGTCGATGCGCTCATGGCGGCCGCGGACCGCATTCCCCAGCACCGGCTGGCGATCGAGGTCGCCCGCGCTGCTTCGGATATGGACATCGAGGCGCTGATACGTGAGCCTGCCAGTGTGCAGGCGGCTGTCGTCACCGTTCTGGCGTGCGGTTTGAGGCATGACAACTTGAGAGTCGGCCCGCTCTCGGCGATCGCCCAGGACAGGCGCTGGCCCATCCGCGTGCGGGTGGCCGCCTGCCGCTCGCTGGCGATGATCGGTGACAGGAGCATCGCGGTCGCCCTCGGCCGGCTGACCGGCGATGCCGATGCGGCGATACGAGGGGCTGCCATCGATGCCCAGAAGCGGGTCGGTGCTGCGGCCGAGGGCCGCGGGGCATGAAGCTTTCAGAACGCTTCGACAGGCGGTATCAGCAGACCCCGTTGGCGGTACCGGCCATGCCGGCGACGCCATCCGGGAACGGACCGCCCGCAGCGGCCGCCGCCGCTCCCGCTCAACCTGTCGCCACCCCCGTGCCCCAGACCCCGGTCGCCGCGGCGCCGCCGGCGCTGGTCACCGAATCGCCAACCAAGCTGACGAGCTCGCTGGCCGCGGCGAAGGCGGAGATCCACGCCCAGCTCCTGGCGCACCACACCGCCCAGATCGACATCAACAACCCCGCCGGCATCCGGCGCCTGCTCCTGCAGCTGACCGAGGAGCACTTCCGCGCCAAGCCGCCCCTGACACTGGTCACGGCGATCGACCGCGAGCGGCTGGTCGAGGTCCTGTTCGACGAGGTGGTGGGTCTCGGCCCGCTCGAAACCCTGCTGCGCGATCCCGACGTCAGCGAGGTGATGGTCAATCGGCCGGAACAGATCTTCGTCGAGCGCAAGGGCAAGATCGAGCTGACGAGCCTCGCCTTCGAGGACGAGGCGAGCTTGCGCCGGGTGATCGACAGGATCGTGTCCACGATCGGCCGGCGCGTCGACGAGTCGGAGCCGATGTGTGATGCGCGCCTCAAGGATGGATCGCGCGTCAACGTGGTGATCCCCCCGGTCGCGATCTACGGGCCTTGCCTCACGATCCGCAAGTTCGGCCGCGAGGTCCTCAGCCCGGAGCAGATAGTGAGCCTCGGCGGCTCGACGCCGGCGATGATGATGTATCTCGACGCCGCTGTGAAGACACGGCTGAACATCATCGTGTCCGGCGGCACGGGCTCGGGCAAAACCACATTCCTGAACGTGCTGTCGGGATTCATCCCCGCGACCGAGCGCATCGTGACCTGCGAGGACGCGGCCGAGCTGCGCCTGCGTCAGGTGCACGTGATCAGCCTCGAATCGAAACCCCAGAACGTCGAAGGCCGCGGCGCCA
Source organism: Candidatus Dormiibacterota bacterium (assembly GCA_036264335.1). Taxonomy (GTDB): domain Bacteria; phylum Chloroflexota; class Dormibacteria; order Dormibacterales; family Dormibacteraceae; genus Palsa-872. The sequence continues at coordinate 7,270 of DATARC010000147.1, read as the reverse complement.
TCTCGATTCGCGATCTCGTTCGCAACTGCTTGCGCATGCGGCCCGATCGAATCGTCGTTGGTGAGTGCCGGGGACCTGAGGCCCTCGACATGCTGCAAGCGATGAACACAGGGCACGACGGCTCCATGAGCACGCTGCACTCGAACAACCCTCGCGACGCGCTGAACCGGCTCGAGACGCTGGTCCTGCTCGCTGGTACCGAGCTCCCGTCGCGAGCCATCCGCAGCCAGATCGCGTCAGCGGTCAACGTTGTGGTTCAAACCGAGCGCTTGCGGGGCGGAGCGCGCAAGGTCGTGAGCGTCGCCGAGGTGACAGGCATCGCCGACGGCGAGATCACCATGCAAGAGCTTTTCGTCTTCAACCAAACCGGGGTGACCGCAGACGGCCGGGCGGTCGGATATCACACCGCCACCGGCGCTGTCTCCGCGTTTGTCAAGCACTTCCGCTCGAATGGCGTCGACCTCCCCAGTTCCATGTTCGAGCCGGCCACCGTTCCCCCCGCGAGCAGGACGTCGTGAGCGAGCTGATCGGCAGGGAGACGGTTGACGTCCTCGACGCCGACCTGCTGGCCGATTTCGGCCACCAGCTCCGAAACCAGCTGAACGCCATCCTGGGCGCGGCGGGCTTGCTGGCGATGACCGCGGCATCCACTGAGGAGCGCGAGCTGGCGTCGATAGTCGAGCTCGGCGCGGAGCAGGTGGCGAGACTGGTCGAGGAGGTTCTCGACGCGGCGATGATCCAGAGTGGCGAGTTCGAGCTCGCATTGCATCCCTTCGACGTTCGTTCGAGCGTGGAGAGCTGCCTCGGGCTGGTGGCCGAGACCGCTGGAGCCAAAGGCCTGGACCTCTCCTTCGGCGCCGGGCTCGACGTTCCGAGCGTGATCGTCGGCGACTCGAGGCGCGTCGAGCAGATCCTCCTGACGCTGCTCAGCGGGGGCCTCGAACGGACGCAACGGGGCGGGGTGGGCGTCGAGCTCGGCTGCTCGGCGGAGGGTGAGCTGACCCGGTTGAAGTTCAGCGTTCGCGACACGGGCCGGGGCGTTCCTGCCCGCATCCTCCGCAGCGGTATGGGTGAGGCAGGGGCCGCTCTGCTGGAGCCCGGGGAGCGCTTGGCCGTGCTCAACCTGGCGACCTGCAAGCAACTGGTGGAGATGATGGACGGGGACCTGCGGGTAGAGCAGGGCGGGGTGGAGGCAGGCCCGGACGCCGGCACCCTCTTCGAGTTCACGATCCTGGCCGAGGCAATGCCGGCCAAGGTGGCCACCGCGCCTTTGACCCTGGACGGGATGAAGGTCCTGGTGGTGACCGCGGAGCCCACCGAAAGGCGTGTGATGGCGCTGCAGACTGAGACCTGGGGTGCGGTCGCGACGGCGGCAACCCTCGAAGACGCGCTCGGGCTGATCCAGGCGGGTCACTCGTTCGACGTCGCTTTGATCGAGCACCGGCTTCCCGAGATCGATGGGCTCGCGCTGTCAGCCTCGATTCGGGCAATGCGTGGACCCGAGCAGCTGCCGATCGTGCTGATCGCGGCCGCTGCGGCGACGGCGGACGAAGCCGGCGCCGCGGACAGTGGATTGGTGCAGGCCACGCTGACGAAGCCCGTGGCTCCTCGCAAGCTGCACGACGTGATGGTCCAGGTCGGAGCAAGGCCGGTGATCGCGCCCGTCGCGGTGACGGAACGCGTGGCCCCCGGTGCCCTGAAGGTCCTGGTGGCCGACGACAACACGCTCAACCAGAACCTGTTGCGGCGGCTCATCGTCAAGCTCGGCCACAACGTCGATGTCGTCTCCAACGGGCGCGAGGCGGTCGCCGCGATTGCCCAGACGCCATACGACGCCGTCCTCATGGACGTGCTCATGCCGGAGATGGACGGGCTCGAGGCGGCCGAGGCGATCTGCCGCCGGTGGACGAAGGGGACTCGTCCCCGTCTCATCGCCCTGACCGCGCTGGCGGGGCCTGGCGATCAGGATCGCTGCCTCAAAGCAGGATTTGACGACTACATGATCAAGCCGGTCCACCTCGAGCAGCTGAACGAAGCTTTCAAGGTGGCGGCGGGCTGGCGGACCAACCCCTAGCCGTCGCTAGTCGCCCAGCCGGCCCCTTGCGATTGAGCGCCGGGACGCTCGCCCCTCCAGGAAGACCACCACGATCACGATCAGGCCGCCCAGCACCATCAGGCCGCCGAGTATCTCCGCGTTGAGGCCGCGCGGCTGCAGGATGATCTGGACCATGGCCGAGCCGAAGACCAGGATGTAGCTCAGGCCGAGCAATCGCACGCGCGGCGCGACATGGGTCTCCTCGTCGGCGCGCCAGGGCCGCCGGCCGATTATCAATAGATATGCGCCGACCAGGAGCGCGAGGCCGGCGAAGATCAGCGTGATCAGCTGGATGAGGGCGATGGTCACGGTCTTCGGCTGAACCCTGCCAGGTTCGCTTGCAGTCGCATTCGGGCAGATACTAACCGGCGCGCGCGGGTCTCAGTGAGGGGGGACGTCCCCCCTCGAGGCGTCAGGGCTGGCGAAGCCAGTCCCGACGAACCCATGTCGAGGTCAGCTTCTTACAATCGTCACTCCAGTGCCTCGCACCGAACCGATCAAGGCTGTCCGCGGAATGCGCGACCTCCTGCCCCACGACCGCGCCCTTTGGCGCGCGGTCGAAACGGCTGCTGCACGCGTGGCGCGGTCATTCGGGTACCAGGAGATAGTGACCCCGATCGTCGAGCACACTGACCTGATCGAGCGGATCGGCACAGAGACCGACGCTGTCGCTAAAGAGCTGTACCGCTTTGAGGACCGTGGCGGGCGCAACCTCGCGCTGCGCCCGGAGGCGACAGCGGGCATCGTCCGCGCTTACTTCGAGGGCGGTCTCAACCAGGCGCCGCAGCCGGCGCGACTGTTTCTCATCGGCCCGATGTTCCGGTACGACCGCCCGCAGAAGGGCCGATACCGCCAGTTTTTTCAGTTCGACATCGAGGCGATCGGCGCGGCCAGCCCTGCGATCGACGCGGAGATCATCGAGCTGGCCGCCACGTGGTTGCGCGAGGTCGGCATCAGGGACCTGGCGCTGGAGCTGAACACCATCGGCGACTCCAAGTGCCGGCCTGCATATCTCGAGCTGCTGCGCGAGTACTACCGCCCACTCAAGGACAAGCTGCACGGCGATTGCCAGCGCCGCCTTGAAGCCAACCCCCTGCGCCTGCTTGATTGCAAGGTGCCGCAGTGCCAGCCCTTCAAAACCAAAGCTCCGCGCATCACGGACCACCTTTGCGATGAGTGTGCCGCAGCCTGGGTGCTGGTCCGGCGAGTTTTGGACGCTGCGGCAATCGAGTACCGGCTGAACCCATACCTCGTGCGCGGCCTCGATTACTACACGCGCACCGTCTTCGAGTTCTACCCCGGCGGCGCATCGGGTCAGCAGGACGCCCTGGTCGCGGGTGGGCGCTACGACGGGCTTGCCGCCGCCGAGGGGTGGCCGTCGACGCCGGGTGTGGGATTCGCCGGAGGTCTTGACAGGGTGACCGAGGTGGTGGCCGCGAGTGGGGCGGAGGTGATCCCGGAACCGCCGGCAGACGTCGTGGTTCTGGCAGATCCTGGCCTGGAGGTCGAAGCCGCGGAGGTGGCGAGGCTTTGCCGCGCCGCGCGCACGGTGGCCGTCGACTACGAGCCGAGGAGCCTGCGCGCAAAGATGCGGTCGGCGAACAAGCTCGGCGCCCGCTGGGTGGTGCTGGTCAGTGAGGCAGACGCGCGCCGTCACGTGGCGCAGCTGAAGGACATGGCCAGCGGCGAGCAGGTGGAGGTTCCGTGGAAGGACCTGGCGGAGGGCGTGGCTTGAGCGGCTTCACCGCGCCGCATTGCGGTTCCATCCGCGCCGCCGACGTCGGCCGAGACCTGGACCTTTACGGGTGGGTGGCACGTCGTCGAGACCACGGCGGCCTGATCTTCATCGACCTGCGCGACCGGTGGGGAGCGGTGCAGGTGGTCTTCAATCCGGCCAATGCGCCACAGGCGCACGCCGCCGCGTCGGACCTGCGGGCAGAGTACGTCGTGCGAGTCAAGGGGTTGGTCGGACGGCGTCCTGCCGGCTCCGAGAACCCGCGCATGGCCACCGGCGAGGTCGAGGTGACCGCCACGGAGCTCGAGGTCGTGAACTCCTCGGAGACCACGCCGTTTCCGATCGAGGACCAGGACGACCCGGACGAGAAAACGAGGTTGGAGTACCGATATCTCGACCTGCGCCGGCCGCGCATGACGCGAATGCTGGAGCTGCGAAGCCGCGTCAACAAGATCATCAGGGACTACATGGACGCTCGCGAGTTCGTCGAGGTCGAGACGCCGATCCTGACCCGCAGCTCGCCTTCGGGAGCGCGCGACTTCCTGGTGCCTTCGCGCCTGCACCCTGGTTCTTTCTATGCGCTGCCGCAAGCGCCGCAGATGCTGAAGCAGCTGCTGATGGTCTCAGGCGTGCAGCGGTACTACCAGATCGCGCGCTGCTTCCGCGATGAGAACCTGCGTGCCGATCGGCAGCCTGAGTTCACGCAGCTCGACCTCGAGATGTCGTTCTGCGACGAGGAGGACGTGTTCACCCTGATGGAAGGTCTCTTCAGCGAGCTGTGGCGCGAGGTTCTCGGCGTCGAGCTGCAGACCCCGTTCCAACGCATGGATATAAAGGAGGCGCTCCTCAGGTTCGGATCCGACAAGCCTGACCTTCGTTACGACCTCGAGATCGCCGACCTCGGATCGCTCCTCTCAGGGACCAAGGCGCAGATTTTCCGAGGCGCTCTCGACGCCGGCGGTGTCGTCCGGGGCATGAGGGTGCCTGGTGGACGGGACATGGCTCGCAGGGACCTCGACGAGCTGGTGACCGTCGCCAAGGGAGCGGGTGGCAAGGGCCTGGCGTGGCTGCCCGGCAGCTCGATCGACAAGTTCCTCACGGCGGAAGAGCTTGAGGGCATCAAGCTGGCGACGGGCGCGGGCGACGACGACCTCGTTCTGGTGGTGGCGGATCGGCGTCGCAAGGCCGAGACGATCATGGGTCTGATCCGGCAAGAGGTGGCCCGACGACGCAAGCTCATCCGCGAGGACGAGTGGAAGTTCCTCTGGATCAATCCCACCTATCTATTTGATGAGGACGACCAGGGCGAGCTGACGTACGCGCACCATCCGTTCACGCGACCGTTCGAAGAGGACATGTCATTTGTCGGCGATCGGCCCTATGACGTGCGCGCCCACGCGTATGACGTGGTCCTGAACGGTTACGAGCTCGGGGGCGGAAGCCTTCGCATCTACGATCCGGCCATGCAGGAGCAGGTGTTCCAGCTGCTGGGCATGCCCCTGGATCTGATCCGCGAACGTTTCGGTACTCTACTGCGCGCATTCACGTACGGGGTGCCGCCCCATGGGGGCATCGCGCAGGGCATCGATCGCATCGTGATGATGCTCGGCGGCACCGACAACATCCGCGACGTCATCGCTTTTCCGAAGACCCAATCGATGTCGGACCTGATGCTGGGCGCGCCGTCCGATGTTGACGCGTCGCAGCTCGAGGAGCTGCGCATTCGTGTCATGCCAGCCCCCAAAGACTCCACGTAGTATTGGTGGGCTCCCGATGGGTTGCGGGCGATGTGCGCGTTGCCCAATAGACAGCATTTAGGGACCTCGGAGTCCGGTCGCCGACCAAAAGCCCGCAAGAGAGCCCCACGAAATCTGCGATTTCGCGGGGGCCCCGAGACGGGACTTGGAGAGCCAAGGCAGGGGACCCACCTGAGCTCGCTCAGGACAACCCACCCCCGTGGCCCGGAGGGAGCGCTTTGGCCCTGATCAGCCTCATCCCGCCCGGGCTGATCGTCGCGGTCTTTGCGGTCCTCATCTTCTCGCTGGCCTTCTACGCGCTGCTGCCGTACCGGCGCCGGGCCTATGTTCCGATCCTGGTCATGACGGCGGCCGGCTTTGCGCTCGGTCAGCTCTGGGACTTTCTTGGGTTGCCCGCGCTTCGTCTCGGCCAGGCGAACATCCTCCCGGCCATCGTGTTCGCGCTGCTGCTGCAGCCGCTGGCCCGCTTCGTGCCACGCCCGAGCCGCCAACCAAAAGAACCCCAAGGCGTCAAGGAGCCGGAGCCTCCAGCAGACACTTAGTATTGGCTTGATCGGTTTGCCGGCTCCGGTAAGGGGGTATTGACCACTTGCAGAACTTCATGTGGCTCGCGTTCGGGGTCGCCGCCCTGCTGGTGGCGCTCGCCCTCGCCGCCGTGCTGTTCCGGCTGCGCGGGACGCTGGGAGCCGTTGAGGAGCTGCTTGAAACGACCAATGAAGAGTTGAAGGAGACCCTGCCCGAGGTGAGACAGACGATCGGCAACGTGAACGACATCACGGCTGGTGTCAACGTCGGGCTGCGTGCGGCTGGAGGTGGGGCATCTTCGGTTGGGCATGGCATCAAGGCCGCTGCGCACGGCGTGAGGGTGGCGGGTCAGAGCCTTGTTCGGACTGTATTAGGAGGTTGAGCAATGTCGGATGAGAAGAGCGGCGGAAGCGGAAGCGGCGGTGGCTTCGGATGGTTCATCCTCGGGGGGATCGTCGGGCTCGCGGCCGGCGCGTACATCGCGTCAGGTCCTGGGCGTAGCCAGGTGGACAGCCTTCGGAGCAAGACGATCGAGCTGAGCACGAGCGAGCCCGCGCAGCGGGCCAAGCAGGCCGCCCAGCGCGCGAAGGTCGCTGTGACGGACCCCGGCAACCCGGTCGGCAAGGCGATCCAGGACGGCGTGGCGGCAGCCAAGCGCCGCCGCGAAGAGCTGGAAGCCGCCGCCGCCCGCAAGATCGACGCGACCATCAACGGCGAAGACACCAAGAAGGGCACAGCGACCTAGATGGCCAAGCGCGATCTCGCTGAGCTGAAGATCCCGGCGTCGTCGGACTTCATACCCGTCGCCAAGCGGGTGGCCACGACGCTGGGGAGCCAGCTTGGTTTGAGCCTCGTCGACCTCGACGAGCTGACGATCGCGCTGACCCAGGCCTGCGACAGCGCCATCGAGGCGGCGAACGACCTCGATGGGCGCGCCGAGCTCAAGCTCACCTACTTCGCCACCAATCGGGCGCTCGTCGTGGACGTGGACCTCGTGCCGTCAGCGGGCCACGCACTGGCGGCGCCGCGGCCCCACCCGGAGGAGGATGCCGAGCTGCAGCGGCTTGCGTACGAGATGATCCGCTGCTTCGTCGATGACTTCCGCCCGCTGGTTGAGCCCCGAACCGGACAGGTTCGCTTCCGGATGGTCAAGTACAT
>DATARC010000087.1:0-2971 GCA_036264335.1 Candidatus Dormiibacterota bacterium | reverse complement strand
AAGGTCTCGTGCCCCTGTCCCGACGGCGTGCTGCCAACAAAGACCTCGGCCCGGCCATCGACGTGCACCACCACTCGGGACGGCTCGGGCATCGGAAAGCCGCCCGTCGACTCGACGCACATCGCCACACCCAGACCAACGGCCTCGCCAGCCCGCTGGCGCTCACGGATCTCTTTGTGTCCTGCCCGCTCGGTCGCCAGGCGGAGAAGGCGGTCGTAGTCGCCGCCGTCGTACACCTGGCCGGGGAAGCCGGTTTCGTAAGGCATCGCTGCAGCCGGGATCAGGTTGCGCCGGCGCAGCTCGACGGGGTCGAGGCCGAGCCGGCGGGCGAGCCGGTCCATCATCCGTTCGATGCCGTAGTTGCCGACCGGGCGGCCGCCGCCCCTGATGAAGCTCGCCGGCGGGCCGGTGGAGACCCTGCCCCTGACATTTACTTCAAGCGCCGGCAGCTGGTAGGCGGAGACCATGTGGGTCGCGTAACCCTGGCCCATCATCGCGCCCATCGTCACGTAGGCGCCAACCGGCCAATCGATGCTGCCGCGTATGCCGCGCAGGCGGCCGTCGGCCTCTGCGGCGACCTCGAGATCGAGCACCGCACCATGTGCTTGCGCGGTCGTCAAGCTGTCTTCCGTCCTGGCCGCCACCCACCGCACCGGACGGCCGAGCTGCCGCGCCAAGGCGGCGGCAACGATGTATTCCGGGTACGGGTGGTTCTTGGCGCCATAGGTGCCGCCGACGTCCTCCGTCAGCGCAGTCACCTGCTCGGGCTTCAGACCCAGGCAGGTCGCGACGGTCGCGCGGAGCCCGTGCACCCAGCCCACCGTGGCGCGGATCTCGAGGCGCTCTTCCTCCGGAAACCACTCGGCAAGGCAGGCGCGGGGCTCGATTGCGCCGCCGCTGATCTGAGCCATCGCCACTCTGCCGCGCACCGTCACCGGCGGGTCCTTGAAAGCCGCCTCCACGTCACCGAATTCCTGCCGGGCGCCTACTTCCGGCCTTTCCAGCGCCACGTCGTCGATGTCGACCAGGATCGCCTCAGTCGCGTCGGCGGCTTGGTACGCGGATTCGGCCGCGACGACGGCCACCGCCTCGCCCTCGAAGCGGACACGACCTGAGGCGAGAAGCGGCCGGCGTTCTGGTGGTTCGGGGCCCATGTGGGGCATGAAGGGCTCGGCCAGGCTGAGGTCGGCCGCCGCCCAAGCGCCCACCACCCCCGGCATCGAGCGGGCGGCCTCAACGTCGACGCGAAGGCCTTCTCCGCCAGGCACCAGCGCCCGCCGGAAGGCGAGGTGCAGAAGCCCTGGTCGCTGGCCGTCGGCGACGAAGCGCCCGCGGCCCGTGACCAGCGGTAGGTCCTCGCGGCGTCGCAAAGGCTGGCCGATGTAGCCCGGCATCATCGCAAATACTACAATCAACCTTAATGATTAAGTCGGACTTGAGCACGGGGAGAGCCAGCGGTTCCGCTCGGGACCTAGTCGAGACAGCGCTGCGAAGATTCGGCCTTGCTCTTGCCGCGCAGGCCAGCGACCGCGTCCTCGAGCTCAACCTCACAATTCCCCAGCTCAGGATCATCAGGAACATAGGCCGGCTCGGCCATGCCAGCGGCCGCCAGCTGGCGGACATATTCGGGGTATCGCCGGCGGCGATCGTGCCCGTGTGTGACCGCCTCGAAGGAATGGGTTTCCTTCGTCGTGTACGCGACACCGAAGACCGCCGGATCTGCTGGTTTGAGCTCACCGAAGTCGGCGCAGGCACGCTCGATCTGGTGACCAGCACCATCGCGGCCAACATCGGACCGGCGCTCGGTGCGCTCTCGGATCGTGATCAAAAGACCCTGGCGGGAATTCTGGACACGCTGACGGGCGCAATGACCGTAAGCCAGCAGCCTGCCAACTAAGGCGGCGTCAGATCAGTTTCGCGTGACCGCCGATATGGATCCCTCGATTCCGCTGCGAGCGCTCGGCCGTTCCGGGATCCGCGTTCCCGCTCTGGGCGTGGGCACCAACCGCTGGGGCCTGCCAGGCAGGGGGCCGGACCAGGTCCTTCAGGTCTACAGCGCTGCACTCGACGCGGGGGCGAATCTCTTCGACACCGCCGAGCTATATCGCTCGGAAAGGCCGATCGGTGAATGCATGCGCCGCGATCCAAGACCGGCACTCCTTGTCACCAAGTTCGCGCCCTACCCGACCCGAATCTCGTCCACGTCTTTCCACAGAGCCCTCGACGGGTCGCTGGCTCGCCTCGGCATCGACACCGTTGACCTGTACCTGATCCACCGCCCGTTCTCGCTGCGCGGCATCGGTACGTTGATGGATTGGCTCGCCGAGGTGGCTCGAGCCGGCAAGGCCCGCGCCGTCGGCGTCAGCAACTTCACTGCGCGCCAGATGCACATTGCGGCCGAGCGCCTCGATCGTCACGGCATTCCGCTCGCCGCGAACGAAGTCCAGTACAGCCTCTTCCACCGCGATCCGGAGCGGAACGGCGTTCTCGACGCCTGCCGCAAGCTCGATGTCGCGCTCATCGCGTATCGCCCACTCGCGGGGGGACGAGCAATTCAGGACGCCTCACCGATCGGCCGAACACTCGGCGCCGTTGCGCGCGCTCACCAGAAGACTTTGAGGCAGGTCGCACTCAACTGGCTACTCAGCAAGGATGAGCGGATCATCGCCATTCCTGGCGCGACGAACGCGGAGCACGTGCGTGAGAACGTCGGAGCTGTGGGGTGGATGCTGGGCGACGACGAGCTCGCTGCAGTGGAACGGTCTCCGGCCTGAACGAGGAATCGCGCGCCTGTTGGTTGACCCAAGCAGAGTTCCTCCGAAGACTGGCGTCGCTCAGAGTTCTTGGGCGAGCCCGATGAGAAGGCCTTCGGGCCCACGGATGTAGCACAGCCGATAAGCGTCTTCGTACTGGACCACTTCGCTGCTGACGAGCTCTGCGCCGTACTTGCGGAGCCGGGCGAGCGTCTCGT
>DATARC010000085.1:0-5320 GCA_036264335.1 Candidatus Dormiibacterota bacterium | reverse complement strand
AGGGGAGAGCTCTATGCCATCTACCTGCTGGAGGCCTCGCAACGGCGTGGCCACGGACGCGAGCTGGTCAAGGCGGTGGTAACCGGCCTGCGCGAAATGGGCCTGGAGGACATGCTCATCTGGGTGCTGCGGGACAACCGCCCGGCACGTGATTTCTACGAGCGGTTGGGCGGCGTCTACGTGCGGGCCCAGCCGATCACATTCGGTTCGGTGACCCTGGAGGAGGTGTCGTACGGCTGGCCGAGCCTTGATGCCGTGCGTTACTGAATCGGATCACCGTCACGCGATCAAGCGTCACCGCGCTGGCGATCCCGAGGAGGCAGACGGCGGTGATGGCCAGAAACGCCCAGGTTGGGCTCACCGTGAACAACGCTCCTCCGACAAGCGCGCCGACGATCTGGATGGTGAACTGCACGGTCTGGAACACGCCCTGGGTGCGCGCCTGCTGCCCGGGTTCGGCCATTCGACTCACCTCGGCATTCAAGCTTGGAGCCCCCGAGATCGAGAACATCCCCTCGACCAGGCCCAGCCCGATCAGCCACGGGACTGACGCCACAAAGGGATAGATCACGCCGAAGGCGCCTGTGCCAATCAGGGCGATGATGATCAGACGCCGCGTGCCGAATCTGTCGCCGAACGAGCCGACCCTCGCGCTCAGCAATGTGGCAGGGATCGCAAACGCCATGAAGGAGATCCCCACCGCGAAGGTGGTGGCGCCACGATAGGTCAGGTAGAGCGACCAGATCGTGTCAAGCGTCCCGATCATGTACGCGGTGCCCGCGCCAAGCAGCAGAAGGGGCACGAGCCTGCGAGCGATCTTCATCGGTCCAGCAGGCGCTTCGGCCGGCGCCTCGACGCGGACGTTGGGCAGCATTCCCAGCGCCACCGTCGCGAACGTTGACGCGACGGCCGAGATGACGAACACGGCATTCAGGTTGTAGAGGGCGACAAATCCTCCCACCGCCGGCCCCAGGAGCATGCCGGCCATGTTGGTCGACTGCATGATGCCGAACGCGCGGCCGCGCTGATTGGGAGGTGTGATCTCAGCGATCAGGCCGTTGGCCGCCGGCCAGAATGCCCCGGCGGCGGCGCCATGCAGGAATCTCAAAGCGACGAAGGCGCCGATGGGAAGCGGGATGAGATACGCGAGGAAGAGGAGCGCATACGCCGCCATCGCTCCCACCATCACCGGCCGTGTGCCGAACCGGTCTGCGGCCCAGCCCGCGGGATATCGAATGGCGGCGCTCGCCAGCAAGCCCGCGGCAAAGACGGCGCCGACCAGCGCGGCCGATCCCCCCTTGCGGCCGATGAAGATCGGCAGCAGCGGCAGGAAGAACCAAAGGCCGATCGACGTGAAGAGGTTGCCGGCGTAGAGCGTCCAGAGCGTCCTTCGGGCCATGCGCATCGGGAATACTGGCAGAGCGGTGCCGGACGACCACCTCGCAGACCTGGATTGGGACCTCATTCCTGCCTCGCCGTTCACGGCGCACATGCACATGGCGCTGGACGAGGTGTTGCTCGGGCAGGTGATCGATGGCCTACGGCGACCGACCATCCGATTCTGGGAATGGATCGAGCCGGCGTTGGTCATCGGGTCGCACCAATCGGTTTCGAACGAGGTGGACGTGCCGGCGGCGCGACGGTTGGGGTTCGGTTTGACCAGGCGAATGAGCGGCGGCGGCACGATGCTGTGCGAGCCCGGACGGACCATCACCTACTCGATGTATCTCCCCGGCACCGCCGTCGAGGGGTTGAGCTTCCGCCAGTCGTACGCGGCGCTCGACGCGTGGGCCGTGCGCGCGTTCATCGCGCTCGGCGTCCCGGCGAGCTATCGGGAGATCAACGACATCATCTCGCCACGAGGCAAGATCGCCGGTGCTGCGCAGGCGCGGCGAAGAGGGTTTGTGCTGCACCACACCACGATCGCCCACTCAATGGACGTGGAGCTGGTCCGGCGTTTGATTCGAATCGGCCGCGATCGCGTGTCGGAGCGTGGAGTGCGCAGCGCCGATAAAGCGGTGTCGCCCCTGTCGTGGTTTATGTCGCTCAGCTGCGAAGAGACGGCGCGTCACCTGGAGCGCTTCTTCTTCCGCGAATATCACGCGCGCGCCAGCCAGCTCTCGGATGCTGAGGTTGACGAGGCACGCGCGCTCGTGCTGGAGAAGTACGGGACTACCGGCTGGGTGAACCGCCTGCCTTAGAGGGTCTTCCTCCAGTCCGCCACCAGCTCCGGGCACTGCTGGACATGCTCGCGGTAGTGGTCGGCCAGCCAACCGATCACATCCTCCGGACTGGTCGGATAGGGGTCCTGGCCGGCTCCATACGTGACGGGCGTCTTGTGCGACCAGCTGTCGCTCGGGACCTGGTTCGCCGCCTCGACCACCGCCCTGTGCACCGAAGCCATGTCCGCCAGCGCCTGGCGCCGGCTGTCGCGGTCGAGGCCAGCCTTGGCCCGCTGGTTGAACTCTGCGTTTTCGCCCGCCGGGTCCAGCGGAGGCAACGGGGTGAAACCTCGGTCGACCAGGGCGTCGAGGACCCGGCGGTAATGGACCAGGACCCAGTTGACGTGAACCTGCAGCCCGCCCAGCGCGTAGTCGTCGCCTGGCTTCAGATACGCGAGTGCCTCATCGGGGACCTTGGCGAACGCCGCCTCCCACTCTTTGCGACTGGATTCGAGGTCGGCGAGCGATTCCTCTTTCAACACATCGCTAACGTACATCGGAATGAATCGTGCACAGCGATGGACCCTCGTGGCGACCGTGCTCGCGTCGGCGACCGTCTTTCTCGATTCGACCATCGTGAACGTCGCCCTGCCGCGCATCGGGCGCGACCTTCCTCATTCGCTGGTCGGCGTGCTCGAGGGCCAGACGTACGTCTACACCGGTTACTTGCTTTCGCTGAGCACGCTGCTGATCCTGGCCGGCGCGCTCACCGACGCTTTCGGTCGGAAGCGCATGTTCATGTTTGGGCTCGTCGGCTTTGGGCTCATGTCGGCACTCTGCGGACTAGCCCCAAACCTCGAGACGCTTATCGTCGTGCGAGTGCTCCAGGGCGTCGCCGGGGCATTTCTCGTGCCGGGTTCGCTCGCATTGATCACCGCCGGCTTCGAAGGCCCAATGCGCGGTCGAGCGTTCGGGATCTGGTCGGGCGCCTCATCGGGAACGACGCTCCTAGGTCCAGCCATCGGCGGCATCCTCGTGGACACAGTCTCCTGGCGCGCAGCCTTCCTGATCAACGTCCCGATCGTCGCAGTCGCCGTTTACGCCACATGGCGGCACGTGCCGGAGAGCAAGTCCGACGCTCCACCGGCAGGCTTCGATTGGCTCGGAGCCATCGCAGTCGGGCTCGCGGTCGGCGGCCTGGCATTCGGAACCGTCTACGGCCAGCAGCGCGAATGGCGCGACCCGGTTGCTTATGTGGTCCTCGCGATCGGCGCGGTCGCCACCGTCGGGCTGCCATTCCTGATGGCCCGCCGCCGGAACCCGCTGATTCCTCTGAGCCTTTTCAAGTCTCGAGCGTTCTCGACCATCAACATCTCGACGCTGCTGATCTACGGCGCTCTCTATACGGTGGGCTATGTTTCGGCGCTTTACATCCAGGGCACCCTGGGGTACACCGCGACCGCGGCAGGCCTTGTCGGAATCCCGGGCACAGTTCTGCTGGCGGTGATGTCGCCGCGATTTGGCACGCTGGCCGGACGGTATGGGCCCCGCCTGTTCCTGATCATCGGGCCGTTGATCATGGCCGCGGGCGTCCTGCTGTACGCCCGAATTCCGCCGACCAGCACCGCGTGGAAGCTGCGCCCCGATGATGCGAGCTCGTTCCTGCCCCCGGTCGCGTTCCTGATCGACTTTCTTCCGGCATCGATCGTGTTCGGCATCGGCCTCGGGATCCTGGTCGCACCTCTCACCGCCGCCCTCATGTCATCGGTCCCAGTGGCCAACGCCGGCCTGGCGTCGTCGATCAACAACGCCATCTCGCGCATCGGCCCGCAGCTGGCGGGGGCCGGCATCTTCGTCGCGGTCTCCGCGGTTTTCTATGCATCCCTGGCGTCACGGGTACCGGGGACCGATCCCTCATCGGCAGCGCTCAGGGCTGAGGTGAGCCCGCTGAACCCGCCGGTGGCTTCAGCCCCAGGTCAGCTGGCGGCGCAGGTCGGGAATGCGTCAGGAGACGCGTTCCGGACTGGAATGTTGATCGCCGCCGGCCTGCTCGGGGCAGGCGCGGCGGCGAATGCCGTCGGGCTCGAACGCCAGAAGGGGCCGGCCAGCTAGATCAGGGGTGCTGCTGCAGCCAGGTCGCGGCGACGGCAGATGCGTCCTGGTGCTGGTTCGCAACCTGGTCGACCATCGAGACGAGGTCTGCGGTCGTGAGCTTCGAGTCGACGTTGTTCAGGATCGTCTTGACGTCGTCCGTGGCGACGGGCTGGCGAAGGACGGGGAGGACGTTGTCGGCAGCGGTCATGTTCTTGTCATCCTGGAGGACGACCAAGCCCAATCCCTTGAGGTCCGCGTCTGTGGTGAACACGAGGCCGATCTGGATGGTGCCGTTCTTGAAGGCCGCTCGGGTCAGGGGCCCGTCGGTGTCAAGCGTCTTGACTGCCTTGAAATGCAGGCCGTAGACGGCGGCCAGGCCAGGCAGGCAGAACTTGTAGGTCGGGCACTCGGGCCCCGCGCCAAATGTGAGCTGGCTCGCGATCGCAGGGGTTATGTCTGAGAGCTTGGTCAGGTTGTACTTGGTCGCGATGGCCTGGGGTACGGCGAATGCATTGGCGTCCTGGGCCGCCGACGGGGTGAGCGCGATGAGCCCCAACGGCTGCAGGTAGGTGTTGAGCTTGGCGGTCGTCGCCGCCGGGTCGCTGGTGGCCTCGCCGGCGAGCTTGTTGAAGTATTCGAGCTCGCTCGCCGCGTAGCCGGGATAGAGGTCAATCTGGCCCGCCTTGACGGCCGTCACGACGACCGGGCGCGTGCCAAGCAGCAGATGGTAGTTCACGGTGTAGTTGTTCTTGGCCAGAGCCTGGCCGTAGATCTCGGCCAGGATGCTGCTCTCTGGAAAGTTGAAGCCGGCGACGTTGACGGTGCCTTTTGAGGTCGTCCCCGGGCTCGCGGTGCCGCCGCACGCCGCGACCACCATGAGCGCCGTCAGCGCCACGACCAGGCGCCACGAGTTGAGTTTCAGGTTCATTTGAGCTCTCCTTCCAGGCGGACGGTACGCCGATCCAACCTCAGCCAAGCCTTGATTCTTCCATTTATGCGGTCTTGAATGTGGCCGCCTTTTGCATGGTCGGAGCCCTCAACAGGCGGATCCCACGAGGGACCAG
>DATARC010000083.1:0-6475 GCA_036264335.1 Candidatus Dormiibacterota bacterium | reverse complement strand
CTCGTCCAGCCCAGAGTCGTCGAGCTTGGCCAGGTCGCGCATCACGTGGAGCATGCCGATGCCCTGCAGGCGGTCGTTCAGCGCGCCTTCGGAGCTCAGCTTCGACTGGGCGAGCAGGATCGCGAACTGAAACCCGAGGCCGGCGATGGAGCTCTCGAGCCGCGTCGCGGTCTCGGCGATGATCTCTTTCAGCCTTCCCGCCTCGATCTCCAGGTGGGCGGTCAGGTCGATCAACAGGTCGATGAATGGCTTGGCGTTGCGATCGAGCGCTTTGCCCGAGACCATGAACGACTGCAGGTAATCTTCACGACCGGCCAGGGGCTGCACCTGGGCGGCGGCGCCGATGCCGCCCGTGTGGGCGGCGATGCGCTTGGCGACTTCGACGTAGTCCTGGCCCGCCGCGCCGGCCTGGGTGAGGACACGCCCGAACAGGGGCAGCAGGTCCTTGTCGTCGGGGGTGAGGGTCGAAAAGTCGCTGCGGATGTCGATGTAGGTCACGCCGTTGGTCGGCTGGGGGAAGAACTCGACCCGGGCCTTGCCGACCGTCGTGTCCTTGCTGGGGACGTCTTCGAAAATCATCGGGATGTCGCTGAGCTCCAGGGTGGGCAGGGTTGAAAGGTCCTGCTTTGCGTCCTGCTCCCCTTTGAGTCGCAGCGCCTCGCTCACGATCTGTGCCTTCTCGGCGTCGGTGAGGCTTGCCTCGACCTTGGCCAGGCGCTCGAGCTCCAGCTTTCGTTTGTTTTCCTCGAGCTCTTCGTCAGGAACGACCGTGAGCAGGCCGCGGTGTGGGTTGTCGAGCAGCTCTGCCCTGATGAGGTTCTCGAAGAAACGGCCCTCCTTTCGATCCTTCTCAAGGCGCGCGAGGTCGGCATCGAAGTTCAACGCGTCGTAGGGGTCGCCGCCGTAGTAATACGGCGCAAGGGCGGTGAACAGAACCTTCAGCGAGTACGGGAAGCCGGCGTTGGAGCGTTCACGCTTCTCGAACTCGAGGTGGTGGATGGCGGCGTCTACTTGAGCCTGGTCCACGCCCTCACTCGCGATGCGCTCCAGCGTTTCCAGCACGACCTGCTCGACCCTGGGCGCGTCGGCTTCCGCGATGTCCTTCAGGCCCGCACCAAAAACCGTCTCGCGGTAGTCGTCCTGCAGGCCGCTGCCGTCAGCCATCGCGGTGCCGAGCTTGGAATCGATCAGGGCTTTTCGCAGGGGGGATGCGGCGTTGCCGAGCAGCACCTCCGCGAGCACCTTCATCGCCAGGAGCTGGAAGGAGTCGCCGGTGTGGACGGTGACCCAGGCGACCAGGGCTTGAGCCTTCTTGGTGTTGTCCTCGCCCTTGGTGGCGGGATAGGGCTCCGTTGCCTTGATTGGCCTCTTGAAGCGCTTTACATCCGGGATTGATGTGTCGACATCGATTCTGTTGAAGTGTTGTAGTGCGTTTTTCTCAATCATCGCCAGGGTCTCCTCGAGGTCCTGGTCGCCGTACGTGTAGAAGTAGGCATTGCTCGGGTGGTAATGCGTGGCGTGGAATTTTTTCAGGTGGTGCCATGTGAGGTCGGGGATGTTTTGTGGGTCGCCGCCTGAGATGTGGGAATACGTGAGGCCGGGGAACAGGGCCTCGCCCACGATCTTCTGGACTGCCGCCTGGGGGCTGGCGAGAGCGCCCTTCATCTCGTTGTAGACGACACCTTTGTATCTGAGGCCACTGGTGGGATCGGCTGGATCCTCGAACTCGAAGCGAATTCCTTCCTGCTTGAAGGAATCCTCGTCCAGCCTCGGGAAAAACGTCGCGTCGAGGTAGACGTCGAGGAGGTTCTTGAAGTCTTTCCGGTTGCGGGAGCTGAAGGGGTACATGGTCCAGTCAGCGCTGGTGAAGGCGTTCATGAACGTGGCCAACGAGCGGCGCGTCATGCTGAAGAAGGGATCGCGGACGGGGAATTTCTGGGAGCCGGCGAGCACGACGTGCTCGAGGATGTGGGCCACACCCGTGGAGTCGAGAGGGACCGTCGGGAAGAAGACGGCGAAGGAGTTGTTGTCGTCGGAGCACGCGATGTGGAGGTGGCGGGCGCCAGTGCGGTCGTGCTCGAGCTCGAGGTAGGAGCCGTCGAGACGATCGAGCCGCTCCTTGCGCAGGATCGTGTAGCCGCCGATGGTGCCGATGCCGCGGGCGCTGGTCTTGGCAATCCTTTTCAGCAGTCTAGTGGGGTGGGAGTTTGGGCCGCCTCGGCCCGCCGGGTTCTGCGGCTTAGGATGGGGTGGTGATGGAGTTCACGCCTGGGGAGCTCGAGTTCCTGCGTTCGCAGCGCCTGGCCCGGCTCGCCACCGTGGGACCGTCGGGGTGGCCGCACGTCGTGCCCGTGATGTATGCGTTCGGGGAGGACGGCGCTTTCGAGTTCGATGTGGACGGAGTCAAGCTGAGAAACCTGGGCCATGAGCCACGCGCTGCCCTCGTGGTGGATGGCATGGGGCCGAAACGGGGGGTGGCTGTCCAGGGCACGGCGGAGTTGATAGGGGCCGAGCGGGCTCGGCTGACGCCGACCAAGAAGTTCAGCTGGGGCCTGTAAACACCGGCTACCCCTGTACTTCGCGCATCAGGTTTGCCATCTCGATGGCAGCTTCCGCCGCGTCCGCCCCCTTGTTGTTCTTCGGACCGGAACGAGCCAACGCCTGCTCCTTGTCCTCCGTGGTGATGACCCCAAACGCAACCGGTACCCCCGTGTCCAGCTGGACCTGCATGATTCCGGCCGCCGTCTGGTTCGCGACCAGCTCGAAGTGATATGTCTCGCCGCGGATCACGCACCCCAGGCACACAATGGCGTCATGGTTGCCTTTCTCGGCCAGCGCCAGGGCTGTCACCGGAAGCTCCAACGAACCCGGAACCCAGAGAACATCTGGATCCTTCACACCACGCTCTTCGAGGGCATTCAACGCACCGCGCAGCAGGCGCCGGGTCACATCTTCGTTGAAGCGCGCAACCACAATTGCGATGCGAAGGTCACTTGCGGTCAGCTCGGGCGTTTCGCCCTTCTCCCCCACCTTTTGACTAGAGCAAGTGTCCGAGCTTGTCTTTCTTGGTCTTGAGATAGCGCTCGTTGTGCGCGTTGGCCGCGATGCGAATCGGCACGCGCTCTGTCACCTCAAGCCCAAAACCCTCGAGACCGTAGATCTTCTTTGGATTGTTGGTCAGCAACCTGATTTTGCGCACACCAAGGTCGTAAAGGATCTGGCTGCCGATCCCATAGTCGCGTTTGTCGGCCGGATGTCCAAGGGCTTCATTGGCCTCGACTGTGTCCAGTCCACGGTCCTGGAGGTTATAGGCATGAAGCTTGTCCAGCAGGCCGATACCCCGACCCTCCTGGTGGCGGATATACAGGATGACTCCCGCGCCCTCCGCCGCGATCATCTCCATGGCTGCATGCAGTTGGGCGCCGCAATCGCACCGCAGGCTGCCGAAGATGTCTCCGGTGAGGCACTCGGAGTGCGCACGAAGGAGCACCGGTTTTGCGGGATCGATCTCGCCCAGCACCAGGGCAAGGTGGTTCTCGTGCCTGAGCACGTCCTCGTAGGCGTACAGCCTCCACTCCCGCGGTTCGAGCCCTCCGATCGGTATCACTGCCTCGACCCTGCGCGCCACCAGCTTTTCGTTACGACGCCTGTACGCGATCATCTGCTCGACCGTTATCACCTTGATGTCATGCTCGCGCGCGAAACTGTCCAGGTCAGGCATTCGAGACATCGTTCCGTCAGCTTTCATCAGCTCGGTTATGACGCCCGCCGGATAAAGGCCGGCCAGGATCGCGAGATCCACCGCCGCCTCTGTCTGGCCTGCCCGTGTAAGGACACCACCTTCGGCGGCGCGCAAGGGAAACGTGTGCCCCGGCATCGAGAAATCAGTGCTCCTGGCGGAGGGGTCGAGAACTTTGCGAATGGTCGCCGCGCGATCATGCGCAGACGCGCCCGTCGTGACGCTGTCCTTCGCATCAATGCTCACACTGAACGCTGTTCCCAGCCGGCTGGTGTTGTGCTCCACCATCGGAGCAATCCCAAGCTCGTCCAGTCGCTTCGCCACGATCGGCATGCACACGAGGCCCGATCCGTGGCGTGTCATGAAGCTGATGTGCTCTGGCGTCACCAGCTCGGCGGCAACCACAAGGTCGCCCTCGTTTTCGCGCTCCTCGTCATCCACGACGATGACGAACTTGCCCGATTTGAAATCGGAAAGCGCCTCCGGAACGGTTGCCAAGGCCATCGCTGGTAGATATTACCGGCGGAGGTTTCGAGCGACGTACCGAGCGATAACGTCAGCTTCGAGGTTCACAACCGTGCCTTTCCTGTATCTCCCTGCGATGGTTGCCGCGAGGGTGTGGGGAATCAACGCCACCCCGAAGGTGCCGGCGGGCTTGTCCACCGCCGCCACTGTCAGGCTCACCCCATCCACCGCGATGGAGCCCTTAACGGCAACGAACCTGGCCACCGATGCCGGTAGCTGGATGGTCACCTCGCGGCCCGATGTCACGTGCTTCACCGAATGCACGGTGGCCGTGGCGTCGACGTGTCCCTGCACGAGGTGACCGTCAAGCGTTGAGCTCGCTGCCAGGGGTAGCTCGAGATTCACCTCCATGCCAGGCCGAAGGGCACCCAGGTTGGTGCGACGCAGGGTCTCGGGGACGACGTCCATATAGAAGACGGGGCCCTTCTTCCCAACCACTGTCAGGCAGCATCCATTGACTGCGACGCTGCCGCCAATTTTCAGACGCCGCGCGATCCCCGCGTGGTCGATGGCGACTCTCTTGCCATCGGCCTTCACCACCTTGGAGACCGCGCTAACTATCCCGGTGAACATCCACGTATCCAGTGATCAAAAGGTCGTCGCCAAGCCTGGTCGAATCGAGGGCGCGCAATCGCACGGCTTGGGCCAGGTGCTCGACGCCCAATCCCCCCAGGGCAGTGGGCGCATCGCGACCACCGATGAGAGTTGGCGCGACATACGCATACACCTTATCCACCAGCCCCTCCGTTACGAACGATGAGTGAACCGTCCCCCCGCCCTCCACCAGCAGGCTGAGGATGCCTCTTCGACCAAGCTCCTCGAGCAAGGGCTGAAGCGCTACCCGACCCTCAGGAGTGGCAGGAAACTTGACCACCTCCGCCAATCCCATGCGGCCGGCGCGAGTGGTCGCGATGAGGGTGTTGGGTCCGACGACCTTGGCGGACATTCGAAGGCGCAGCTGTGAGTCGAGCACGACGCGCAGGGGTTGACGGGGCGCCGCGGTGTCGTCAAGACGTGTGGTCAGCTCCGGATCGTCGGCGATCACGGTGTTGACGCCGACCAGGATCGCATCGTGCATGTGCCTCAGCCGGTGACCATGCAGGCGAGACTCTTCGCTGGTGATCCACCTCGATTCTCCGGTGCGAGTTGCAATCTTGCCGTCGAGGCTTATCGCAAACTTGACGCTGACGAACGGCATGCCAGTGAGGCGGTGCTTGACGTAGAACTCGTTCAGCCGAAGCGCGCGGTCTTCGTGAATGCCGACCACGGTCTCGATGCCGGCGGCGCGAATCTTGGCGATGCCCGCTCCCCGGACACGTTGATCTGGGTCCTGCATCGAGATCACCACCCGTCTCAGGCCGGCTTCGATGATCGCATCGGCGCATGAAGGAGTGCGGTGGACGGCACAGGGTTCGAGATTCACGTACATGGTGCCGCCAAGCGCGTCGTCGCCTGCGGCCGCCAGCGCCTGTTGCTCAGCGTGTGGTTCGCCGGCGCGCAGGTGGTAGCCCTCGCCCGCCAGAGTGCCGGAGCTGCTCACCACCACGGCGCCCACCATCGGGTTCGGGCTCGTCGCATAGTCCGCCCGCAGCGCGAGCTCGATGGCGCGCGCCGACCAATGCAGGTCAAGGCTCGTATCCGCGTCTGTTGGTGGCAGTGCAGGCAATATATCGGCCACGGCGGGCGGGCGCGCGAAACCAGTGAGCAACCGAATTAGGTCTATGAGATCTCCAGCTGCTTTCGCTGCGCTGGATCCGTATGACGTGACCTCACATCCTCAACAACTGAAGAGTGAGTTATAGGTGAACAAGCCCTCGGGCTATTAGTACCGGTCAGCTCAAAGCATTGCTGCTCTTACACCCCCGGCCTATCAACCTAGTGGTCTACTAGGGCCCTTACCTGGTTAACCCAGTGGGAGACCTTATCTTGGAGTCTGCTTCGCACTTAGATGCTTTCAGCGCTTATCAGAACCGGCCATGGCTACCCGGCGCTGCCACTGGCGTGACAACCGGTACACTAGCGGGCCGTTCAACCCGGTCCTCTCGTACTAGGGTCAACTCTCCTCAAGTCTCCTGCGCCCACGGCGGATAGGGACCGAACTGTCTCACGACGTTCTAAACCCAGCTCGCGTACCGCTTTAATGGGCGAACAGCCCAACCCTTGGGACCGACTCCAGCCCCAGGATGCGACGAGCCGACATCGCACGTTCTC
>DATARC010000072.1:0-14413 GCA_036264335.1 Candidatus Dormiibacterota bacterium | reverse complement strand
ATCGAGACCCTGTGGATTGCGAAGCCCCGTCGCGACGTTCCCGCCGGTGCTCACATCGCGCAGGATGCCGAGGCCGGGCAGGGTGACGAGCACGTGGCCGCGAGCGTCGCGCACCACGTCATCGGCGCCCGCCAGGTTGCGTGCGACTGTGGTGAAGCCACCGCCGCTCTTCAGCGCGTAGATGGCGCTGCCGTTCTCGTCGGCGACCAGGTAAGGCAGGGTCGCGGCCCAAACCCCGGCCGGCCGGCTGAACCCTGCCCATCGCGCCGTGACGCGGCCCGACGGGTCGACCATGAGGACCGTTCCATGGGGGCTGTCCGGGACGATGAGCTGGCTGCCGGTGCTGGCGATGCCGTCAAGGTTCAGGCCATTGGGGTCGGGCACCAGCTGGAGCACCGTGCGGAGGCCACTGGATGTAAGCGCGACCACGCGGTTGTGCAGCTGGTCCGCGATGTAGATGGTGGAACCGATCTGGGCGATGCCTTCGGCCTCGCCGATCACCTGCGGACGCCGCTTGAGCCGATTCGCCACGCCCAGGACCGCGATTCGGCCGTTGCCGTGCTCGCCGACCATCACGGTGCCGTCGGCCGGCAGGTAGAGCAGGTCGTCCGGACCGTTCAGGCCGGAGGCCAGCAGGATCACGGGGTAGGACGAGGTCACGCCGCCGGCGCGCGGCATCGAGGCCGCCTTCACGCACGGCGGCGGCGGGGTGACCTGGGGCGTTGGCGACGGTGTAGCGCCTGCGGCCACCGACGCGGAAGGTGACGGGCCGGTGGCTGTGCTGCCGTTGCACGCTCCGAGCGCACAGGTGGCGGCGAGAGCGAGGGCGACGAGGTTCGGCCTGAACCTCAGCAGGAGTCCCCGAGTGTGTGGTGACGCGTGGTCAACCGCCGGATGGTGGCCTGCCGGCTGGACATGAGGAGGGAAGCGGTCTCCGCATAGCCGCTGCCAAACATGACCCCCGGCAGCAGGGGCCCCCCGGTGATCCCGGTCAAAGCGACCGACAGGTCATTCCCCGGCACCAAGTCCGCCGACCCGTAAACGCGGCCGGCCGCATCGCCGATCAGCAGGCGCTCCTCCTCGTTGCGCGGCCACAACCGAGCCTGGAGCTCGCCGCCGAGACAGCGGACGGCGCATGCGGCGATGAGGGTCGCGTCCACGCCTCCGATGCCGATCGCCGCATCTATGCCGCTGCCCGGGACAGCCGCCATCACGGCCCCGGCGACATCACCTTCCTCCAGGGTCAGGATGCGTGCGCCCGCCGCGGACACCTCCGCCATGAGGTCCTGGTGTCGCGGCCGGTCGAGGATGGCCACCGTCAGGTCCTGGACTCGGGCATCCCTCGCGAATGCGATCCGTCGCAGGTTGTCCGCGATGGTGTCATCGAGGTCGATCCCTCCGCGTGCCGCCGGTCCCGCGACGATCTTCTCGACGTACCAGACCGAAGGCAGCTGGGCAAAGCCACCGGGCTCGACTGCGGCGACGATCGAGACCGCGTTGGTCGATCCTCTCGCCACCTGGCTCGCGCCCTCGATCGGGAAGAGGCCATAGTCGACGCGGGATTCGCCGCCCGTGAGCGACGTGCCATGCGACAGGTAAGGATTGCCGCGCGGGCCGAGCACCACAGTGCCGGAAGGCCCGCTCTCCTCCAGCACACGACGCATCGCGTCCGCCGCAACCTCGATGACTCGCTCGGGATCGCCCTTGCCCAGCAGCCTGGCGCAGGCAAGAGCGGCGGCTTCGGTGGCATGGACGAGCTCGAAGGCAAGCTCGTGACGCGCTTCGAATGAGGGGATCCCCCTCTTGGGCTGCTCCACAGGGCCTCCTCGCTAGGGTCCTTCGGTTCCCTCGACCAGCTCCGCCGGACGGAGCTCCATCTGGTCGATGCCGCTCTGGAGGAAGGCCGCGCGCACGAAATCGCGGAACAGCGGGTGGGCGCGATTGGGGCGAGAACGGAACTCGGGGTGGAACTGGCTGGCCACGAACCAGGGGTGGCCGGCGAGCTCGACTATCTCGACGAGCCTTCCGTTCGGCGACACGCCACTGAAGATCATGCCCGCCTCTCCCAGCGACTCACGGTACTCGTTGTTGAACTCGAAGCGGTGGCGGTGGCGCTCATACACGACCTCTTCGCCGTAGGCCTTGTGAGCAAGCGAGCCCGGGAGCAGCTTGCATGGATAGAGTCCGAGCCTCATCGACGCACCCATCTGGTCGATGTTCCTCTGCTCAGGCATCAGGTCGATCACGGGGGTCGAGGTGAAAGCCGCGAACTCGGTGGAGTTGGCGTCAGGCGCGTCGAGCGCCTCGCGCGCGAAATCGATGACCGCGCACTGGAGGCCGAGGCACAGCCCGAGGTAAGGGATCTGGTTGTGTCGCGCATAGCGCGAGGCCTGCACCTTGCCTTCGATGCCGCGATAGCCAAAACCTCCGGGCACCACGATTCCGGCGACGCCTTTCAGCGGTGACGTGTCACCGGCGTCGAGCTTCTCGGACGAAACCCAGCGGATGTCGATGTCGAGCCCGTGATGGATGCCCGCGTGGCGGAGCGACTCGATAACGCTCAGGTACGCGTCGGGAAGCGCGACGTACTTGCCGACGACCGCGACCGGGACGCTCGCGCGCGGGTGCTTGATGCGCTCGACGAGCTGGATCCACTGGCCGTTGTCGGGCGAATGGTTCTCGTCATCGAGCTCGAAGTGCTTGGCCATGACACGGCCGAAGCCGGCGTCCTCGAGCATCAAGGGCACCTCGTAGATCGAGTCGACGTCGGGCACGGAGACGACCGCTTCGCGCGGCACGTCGGTGAAGAGCGCGATCTTTTCCTTGAGGTCCGCGTCGATGGCCCTTTCCGAGCGGCAGATGATCGCATCTGGCTGGATACCAATCGCGCGCAGGGCCTGCACTGAGTGCTGCGTCGGTTTCGTCTTCATCTCCTGGCCGTGCACCACCGGCACCAGCGAGCAGTGCACGTAGAAGACGTTCTGACGCCCGAGGTCGTTCTTCATCTGGCGGATGGCCTCGAGGAATGGAAGGCTCTCGATGTCGCCAACGGTGCCCCCCACCTCGACCACCACCACGTCGACCTGCGGATCGCGCGAAGCGCGGAGGATTTTTTCCTTGATCACGTTGGTCACGTGAGGGATGACCTGCACGGTCGCGCCCAGGTAGTCCCCACGCCGCTCGCGCCCGATGACCTCCTGGTAGATCTTGCCCGTGGTCACGTTCGAGGCGACGGTCAGGTTCTCGTCGACGAAGCGCTCGTAGTGGCCCAGGTCCAGGTCGGTCTCCGCGCCGTCGTCGGTGACGAAGACCTCGCCGTGCTGGTACGGGCTCATCGTGCCGGGGTCGACGTTCAGGTAGGGGTCGAGCTTCTGAAGGGAGACGCTGAGGTGGCGGGCCTTCAGGATGTTCCCGATCGACGCCGCAGTGATGCCCTTTCCAAGCGAGGAGACGACACCCCCGGTCACGAAAACGTACTTCGACATAGAGACCTCCAGGGCGGTTTTAACAATGGTACCGGACCAGGGCCGGCTAAAGGCCGGCCGGACGCCTACTTCGGTTCGACCCTCGGCTCCAGGACCACCACCTTGGTGTCGTACTCGCCGGAGGAGGCCTGGACCGACAGCTTCGAGAGCGGCTCGCCGGCCACCACTGCCATCTCCTTGAGGAATCTGTCGACAGTGTCCAGGTCCAGCTTCAGCCCCGGGATCGCATAGTGCATGGGCACGACGAACCTCGGCTCCAGCTGTCTCACGACTTCAGCCGCCTGCGCAGCGTTGATCGCGGTGCGGCCGCCGACCGGCACCAGCAGCACGTCCACCGACGAAACGGTCTCCGCATCGGTGTCGTCCAGTCGGTGCCCGAGATCGCCCAGGTGGCACACACGCACGTCGTCGATCTCGATCAGGAAGACCGTGTTGCGCCCGTGCTTGGCGCCCTTCTCCGAGTCGTGATAGGTCGGAAAGCCGATCACGCTGACGCCGGCCACCTCATATTCGCCGGGGCCGCGGATCTCGTAACCGTCGCGGACGGCCTGGGTGTAGTTGTGGTTGTCGTGCTCGTGGCTGACCGTGACCACATCCGCGTCGAGCTTCTGGAGCTTCAGCCCGATGGTCGGCGGAAACGGGTCGGTGACGACCGCGGCGTTGCGGCCCCGCAACCGGAAGCAGCCATGTCCTAGCCAGGTGACGTCCAAATGCCTCTCCTTCTACTTGTGCACTACATGCGCTCGGGAGCGCTGACGCCCAACAGGTCGAGCGCCGTTTTCAGAGTGTGACGTGCAGCGCGACACAACTCCAAGCGGGCGCGGGTGAGATTTACATCGTCTACCACCACCCGGTGCTCGCTGCTCTCGTTCCCGGCGTGATAGAAGCGGTGAACCGCGGTCGCGAGATCCTGCACGTAATACGGGATGCGGTGCGGCTCAAGGAGTCGTGCCGCATCGTGGGCGACCTCCGGCCAGTAGGCCAGCTGACGCGCAACCTCGAGCTCCCACGGCTGCGCCAGCAAGGTCAGGTCGGCCTCGGCCGGCAACTGTGGATGCTTCTCCGCGGCCGCCGCCTCGACGTTGACCAGACGAGCGTGCGCGTACTGGGCGTAGTAAACCGGGTTCTCGTTGCCCTGCGTGACCGCCAGCTCGAGGTCGAACTCGATGGTGGTATCGGGTGAGCGCAGAAGATAGAAGTAGCGGACAGGATCCGATCCAACGCGGTCGACCAGCTCGTCCAAAGTGACGAAGCGCCCGGCCCGCTTCGACATCTTTCCCTCTTTGAGATTGACCATCTGGTGAAGGATCACGACGAGCTTGTCGGGGTCGTAGCCCAACGCGCCCACCGCCGATTTCATTCGCGGCACGTACCCGTGGTGGTCGGCACCCCACACCTCGATCACGCGCTGGAACTTGCGGACCTCGAAGCGGCTCAGCAGATAGCCGAGGTCCGAAGCGAAGTAGGTCGGCTGCCCGTTGGACCGGATGACCACGCGGTCCTCATCCTCCGACAACACCTGCTCGCCAAGGCCATCCTCCTCCTCGAGGGCTGGGCCGAACCACGTGGCTCCGTCACGCTCCTTGAGATAGCCGGCGTCGCGCAGCCGCTCGATCGCCGCCTGCGCCAGGCCGTCTGCCCAGACCCTGGATTCCCAGAACCACTCGTCGTAGTGAATGTTCAGCCGGGCGACGGTGGCGCTGATCATCTCAATGACCCGTTTGATCGCATACACCCGCAGCGTCGGCTCGGCCTCCTCCTCGCTCAAGCTCTCGATTCCGGGAAGGTCGCGGCGAGCCGCCTCGGCGATCTCCACCACGTACTGACCTGTGTACCCGCCTTCTGGCGGCTCCTCGCCGTGCAGCCGCGCGTACACCGACGCGCCGAAGCGCCGGGTCTGCGTGTTGTCGGAGTTGACGTAGTACTCGCGCTGCACGTCGTGGCCTGTGAACTCCAGCAGGCGGCAGATCGAATCGCCGAGGATGGTGCCCCGTCCGTGACCGATATGCAGCGGCCCCGTCGGATTGATGCTCGCAAACTCCACCTGCAGCCGCTCACCCTTCCCCATCGAGGACGCCCCGTAGCCAGGTCCGGTCGCGCTCACTTCGCCGATGAGGCGCTGCAGCCACTCGGGAGTGAGCTTGAAGTTCACATACCCGCCCGCCGCCTCCACCGTCGCGGCGCCCTGCGGGATCGAGATCGCCTCGGCCAGCCGGGCCGCGATCACCGGCGGCGCTTGTCGTAGCGCCTTCGCCAGCTTGAGGCCGGCAGGGCTTGCGTAGTCGCCGCGGTCAGGCCCCTTGGCGCGGCCCAGCTCGAGGTCGGGCAGCTCTCCCTCGACCCCCATGCCCCGGACAGCTGACGCCAGCGCGCCGGCGATCAAATCCCGTATGCCCTGCTCGACGTTGGCGCTCATGCGCAGGCCGGGTGCAGCGCCGACAGGGTCAGCTGGACCTGGGTCGACGACCCCGCTCGAAAGTACGTGACGGCAACCCGCTGATCGGGGTGGAACCGCGACCGCAGCAGGAGCCGAAGAGGATGCGTGGCGTCGAGCTTCACGTCATCGAGCTGAGTGATCACGTCGCCGGGCTGCAGGCCGGCGGCGGCCGCCGGCCCTCCCTTGTCGACCGAGATGAGCTGGCTGCCTTCGGGTAGCCCGGCGAGAGCGCCCGCCTGCTGGCTGAGGTCGGTGCTGGTCGCGCCCAGCGAGGCAACCACGACCTGGCCGGTGGACAGAATCTGCTGGACGTCGTCGCTGATGTCGGCGACGTTGAGGCCGAGGCCGGCCGCATTCGTGCTCTGCGACATCATGGCGATGGCCACCACCTGCCCTCCGACGTTCATCAGCGGCCCACCCGCTGTGCCTGCACTGATCACGCTGCTCGTTTGAATCGTGTCGCTGATCTCCACTGTGCGCTGGGTTCCCGTCTGGGTGACCACGGCCGGTCGGTGCATCGCGCTCACGTAGCCCGGCGTCACGGCGCTGCCATCGAGCGGGCCGCCCACGGCAACGATCACCTGGCCCTGGGCCAGCGCCGCCGGATCGGCGAACACCAGCGTCGGAAGCCCGCTGACCTGGTCGATCTTGAGGACGGCGACACCCGTCTGGCAGTCGTAGTCGACCAGGCGCGCGACGTGCAGTGCCGCGTCGCCGCTGAGCAGCACTGTCATCTTGCTCGCGCCGGCGATGACGTTGACGGCAGTGACGATGTAGCCGTCGGAGGTGACCAGGAATCCACTGCCGCGGCCGAGGGTCGGTTGGTCCTGCGTCACGACGCTGACGACCGCCGGCCTGGCCCTCGCCGCCACCTGGATGACCGCCGACTCCTCCAGGATCGTGACCCCCGATCTGAGGTTCACCTGCTGTGGATTCGTGCGCGCCGTGAGCCGAAGGATGCCGAGCGTCACTCCCGAAGCCACCAGCACTGTCACCAGCACGCTGGCGAGGATCACGAGGATGGGTCGCCATGGGCTGCGCCGGGGCGGAGCGTCCGGGCGCGGTTCGCCCCGAGGTTGGATCACCGCCCCAAGTTTAGGGAGCGGTGGTTACTTGTCGTTTGGCTCGGTTGGGTACCAGGTCAGGACGAGCTGCCGGTTCGGTTGGAACCCTGCAGACCGGTACAACCTGACCGCGGCCTCGTTGTCGGTCCTTGTCCAGACATAGCCGAGCGTCACCCGCCGCTCTTTGAAAAGGCGCACGGCCTGCTCCATCAGCAGCTCGCCAACCCCGTGGCCGCGATGCTCCGCGGCCACGTACACCTCGGCCACCTCGCCTTCGAGGCCGGTGCCGGGATCGAAAAGGACGATCCAGCAGAAGCCGATGATCGCGGCCGCTTCGTCGCGGACCGCGTAGAGGATGTTCTCGCCCGCGAAGGTGGACGGCACTGTGCTCAGGTGGTCTTCCACCTCACCACGCGTCAGCTGCGGATGGTCGGAGTAATGGGTCTGCTCCCCCAGGTGCAGGTCGACGAGGAGAGGCCGCACGTGGGCGTAATCCCCCGCGGCAAGACGCTCCACCCCCAGGGTTTTCATGGACCCTCGATGCTAGCGGAGTGGCCCGCGGATAGTGTTCACTTATCCTCAGGACGGCGGATCTTCGATCGGCCAAATGAGAGGGAACCCCCGGTGGTTCCCCTCATCGGCCGGCGCTTCGCGCGGGCCTGCTCTCCCTCCGGTATAAGGATGGGCTTGATCTAGATCCTGCTCCCCGCCACGTTTGGGCGTCGAGAGAGACAAAGTCATGGCCGGGGAAACCCCGGCCAACCCTGCTACGCAAGTCTTGCGCGCGCGGGTGCCTTATTCTCCGGCGGTGCCCGAGGCCGACCTCAAGCAGCGCTTGCTCCAGACCCTGGCCGCCTCCGCCGAGCGCGAGACGGAGCTGCACCGTCTCCTTGAGGAGCCCCCTCCCACCGACCCCACTGTATGGGGCGCCAAGGACCACGTGGCGCACCTCGCGCACTGGCGGCGGTATGCCGCCCAGGTCCTGACCGCTGTCCGGACTGGCACGCCCGTGCCCGACGCTGTCGACGTCGACACGGTCAACGCAGAGGTCCACTCCACGAACCGCGGCCGCTCGGCCGACGACATAAAGGAAGAGGCGCTCGCCACCTACGCCGAGCTGGCACGCGCTATCGACGACTGCTCGGACGATGACCTGTTGAAGGCGCGAGAGGGACGCGAAACGCTCGCCTGGGAGGTGGTGCCGCCCAACGGGCACCTGCACCTTGGCGAGCACCTGGGGTTCTGGCACCAGGCGCATGGCGACGAGGCGGCTGCCGAGCAAGCGCAGAAGTGGATGCTGGAGATCCACGAAGCCGCATTCACGGACCCACGAAGCCGCGCCTTCGGGGAGTACAACCTCGCTTGCTACTACGCGCGACAGGGCCGCGCCGCCGACTGCATTCCTCACCTCAGGCGCAGCCTCGAGCTCCATCCGGCGTTGAAGGAATGGGCAGTCAAAGACGCAGACCTGGACCCGATCCGCGACAAGCCTGAGGTGCGCGCGATCTTAGGCTGACCCTTAAGCGGTCCGCGGACATGTTTGGCGGTGCTGCCGCCGCCTGGCTCTCGACCGTAAATTAAGCTTTCCGGACGCAGCCCGCGGATCGGGCAATCCGCCGACGTAGCTCAGCTGGCAGAGCAGCCGCCTCGTAAGTGGCAGGTCGTGAGTTCGAATCTCACCGTCGGCTCCATCAAAATGCGGTCACGGCATCCAGCACTGACCGCCGATGACTCAATGCACACGGCCCAGATCGCGCGACGGCTGAGCGGCCGGCCCGAATAGAAGCGAAAGCAGCAGTGACGCTTCGGCCAGCAGAATCGGCGCGGCGAGGACCACGATCACGAACTGCAAGAGCGCATAACCCATCACGAGCAGCGCGACCTGCAATGTTCTCGCGCCGGCGCGGACGACCAGCCAGCCCGCAAGCACCAGCATGAGAAAGTCCTGGAAGCCGAGGTAGGGCGTCGCCAGCAGAGAGCCCACGATGCCGGCGGCGATTGGAATCTCGGGACCCTGGAGGCGGTGGCGCCAGGCAGCGACCACGGCGACCACGATCACCACCGCCTGCGTCACATTCAGCAGCGGTCCGAGCCCGATCGGCCCGGAGATCGAGTAGCGCCGCGTGATGTCCCACGCAGGCGTCTGGGTTTGCGCCAGCACCTCGCGATAGCGCCCCACCCCGTCCGGCCCGAGCAGCGCGAGCGCGATCAGCCCGATCACCAACGATGCCGCCAGCCACGCGCCGAAGGTGCGCGCATGGCCCGACGCGAGAAGACAGATCGGCACCAGGAAGGCCATCTGCGGCTTCACGAGGATGAGGCTGAGCGCCAGGCCGGCCCAGACGGCATGTTCGCGGCGCATCAACCACCACGCAGTGGCCACGGCCGCTGCCACCAGCGCGCCCGGCTGCCCGACCATGACGCCGAACGCAACCGGAAAAACGCCCAGGAGGAGCGCGAGGTGCGCGGCTTTCGTCAGCCCAGTCCCTGGGGCAAGTAGGTACCAGGTCCAGACGAGCGCGGCCAGAAGCAGCACCGTCCAGACCACCAGGGCGGCAGAGAAGGGCACAACGACGAACGGGGTCGCGAGCCAGGCCAGGGGCGGCGGCGAGATGAAGGGCTGCGCGTTGAAGCCCGCGCCGAGGCTCTCGATCGCGGCCTTCTGAGCGGCCAGATCGTAGAGGTGGCGGTAGCCATTCCTGATCCCCACGAGCGCGGCGCCGTAGGCGAGCCGGAAGTCGTTGCGAACCGCGTACTGAGAGATGTACGTGCCGGCCGCCGCCCAGAGATCCCAGGCGATGAGGATCAGGCCGACGAGCAGCCCAACCGCGGCCCAGAGCCGGCGGCGCGCGCGAAAGTAGGCAGCCACGCGACAAAAGTAAAGGGCTCCGACCTGAGCCGGAGCCCTTCGCAGTGTTTTACGACTGCCGCTTAGTTGACTTCTCTGTAGTCCGCGTCGACGACGTCCTCTTCCTTCTTCGTCGGCTCGCCATCTGCAGAGCCGGAGCCGTCAGGACCGCCGGACCCATCGGAGCCGCTCCCCGACTTGGCCCCCGCCTGCGCGTAAATGTGCTCGCCGATCTTCTGAAGCGACTCGTTGAAGTCGTCCATCTCGCGGCGCAGCGCCGCGGTGTCATTGCCCTTCGCCGCCGTTTTCAACGACTCGAGCTTGGTGGTCACCTCGGCCTTGACGTCGGCCGGGATCTTGTCCTCGTTGTCCTTGATGACCTTCTCGGCCTGGTGGATCATGTGGTCGGCCTGGTTGCGCAGCTCGACTTCCTCGCGCTTCGCGCGGTCCTCGCCTGCGTGCAGCTCGGCTTCCTTGACCATCCGCTCGACCTCGTCCTTACCGAGGGTCGAGGATGCGGTGATCGTCACCGACTGCTCGCGACCGGTGCCCTTGTCCTGCGCCTTCACGTTGAGGATGCCGTTCGCGTCGAGGTCGAAGGTGACCTCGACCTGCGGCATGCCGCGCGGCGCGGGTGGGATCCCATCGAGGTGGAAGCGGCCCAGCGTGCGGTTGTCGCGCGCCATCTCCCGCTCACCCTGCAGCACGTGGACCTCAACCGAGGTCTGGTTGTCGGCCGCGGTCGAAAAGACCTGCGACCGCGAGGTCGGGATCGTCGTGTTGCGCTCGATGAGCTTGGTCATGACGCCGCCGAGGGTCTCGACGCCCAGCGACAGCGGGGTCACATCCAGCAGCAGGATGTCCTTGACCTCGCCCTTCAGGACGCCGGCCTGGATGGCCGCGCCGATGGCGACGACCTCATCGGGGTTGACGCCCTTGTGGGCCTCTTTGCCACCAAGCAGGTCCTTGACCAGCTTCTGGATGACCGGCATTCGGGTGGACCCTCCGACCAGCACGACCTCGTCGATCTGCTGCGGGGTCAGGCTGGCGTCCTTGAGCGCGGCCAGGAATGGTCCGCGGCAGCGCTCGGTCAGGTCGGCCGTGAGGGATTCGAACTTCGCCCTGGTCAGCATCATCTCGAGGTGCTTGGGACCGGTCTGGTCGGCGGTGATGAACGGAAGGTTGACCGAAGTCTCGAGGCGGCTGGAGAGCTCGATCTTGGCCCGCTCCGCCGCTTCGGTGAGGCGCTGCAGAGCCTGCCGGTCGGCTTTCAGGTCGATGCCGTTCGACTTCTTGAACTCGTCGGCAAGCCACTCCACGACCCTGCGGTCGTAGTCGTCGCCGCCCAGGTGCGTATCGCCGTTGGTCGACTTGACCTCGAACACGCCGTCGCCGACATCGAGCACCGACACGTCGAACGTGCCGCCACCAAGGTCGAAGACGAGGATGGTCTCGTTGGCCTTCTTGTCGAGGCCGTAGGCGAGCGAGGCCGCGGTAGGCTCGTTGATGATGCGGACGACGTTGAGGCCCGCGATCTGGCCCGCGTTCTTGGTCGCCTGGCGCTGCGAGTCGTTGAAATAGGCAGGGACGGTGATGACGGCGTCCGTCACCTTCTCGCCGAGATAAGCCTCGGCGTCGGTCTTCAGCTTCTGCAGGATCATCGCGGAGATCTCCTCCGGGGTGAACTCCTTGTCGGCGTTCGGGATCCTGACGACCACGCGGTCGTCCTTGCCCGACTTCACCTCGTAAGGAACGATCTTCCGCTCGGAGTCGACCTCGGCGAACTTGCGGCCCATGAACCGCTTGATCGACGAGATGGTGTTCTCCGGGTTGACGGCCGCCTGCCGGCGGGCAAGGTTGCCGACCAGCCGCTCACCTGTCTTGGTGAATGCGACCACCGAGGGCGTGGTGCGTGAGCCCTCCGAGTTCGGGATGACGACTGGTTCGCCGCCCTCCATGACGGCGATGACTGAGTTGGTCGTCCCCAGGTCAATTCCTACTGTTTTTGGCATGTATCAGTTAGTCCTCCAGGTCGCGGTACTGGCGCGCCTTTGAATATTTACTCTGATTCTCTTCCCCGCCCGAAGCGCATCAAAACGCCTAAACCGGCCTCGTTTTGATGCCAGGTGGACGGCATCCCTACTCTTAGTCTTGATCCCATGGGCATATACGAGCTCGATCCAGTCGACGACATCGCGGTCGCCGCCGTCGGCGAACCCGGCCAGAGGCGGTTCTTCCTGCTGGCCAAAGGCCGGGGTAGAACGCTGACTCTGACCTGCGAGAAGGCCCAGATCCAGGCCCTTATCGTTCGGCTTCACCAGATGCTCGAAGCCCAGGGGATAGAGGCGACTGAACGGGCCGGCGGCGATGCCGGGCTCTCACCCGGTGAGCCCGAATGGCAGGTGGGCGAGATGGGCCTTGGCTACCACGAAGCTCGAAAGATGTTCGTCCTTGTGGCGAGCCAGTCGGCCGCCACCGAAGAGCCGCAGGCAGGCGATTCGCCGAGCGTTCGATTCTGGCTCAGCCATCAGCAGGTGGTCGCTTTCTCGAAGCAGGCGGAGAGCGTCCTGACGGCCGGCCGCCCCCTATGCCCCCGCTGCGGCTTGCCGATGGATCCCGCCGGCCATCCTTGCCCGGTTCTCAACGGTGCCCGACCGATCTTCTAGACGCGAGCACTCGAACGACCCCCCGCAGGAGGCCGACGAGATGGAGCGCCTCCTGGTGGAGCTCCCGGACCTCGAGCTTCTCGGCATCCTCCAGGGCGCCTCGAACTACACATTCCTGACGCAGCTCGGCCCTCTCGAACCGGACGGCCTGCTGGCGGTGTACAAGCCCGCGCGCGGGGAATCGCCTCTGTGGGATTTCGAGGCGGGCACCCTTTACCAGAGAGAGGTCGCCGCGTACCGACTCAGCAAGGTCCTGGGCTGGCCGCGAATCCCGCCGACTGTGGTGCGCGATCAGGCGCCCCATGGCGTCGGCGCGATGCAGCTCTACGTGCAGGCGGACCGCCGGCATTTTCTGTCCGAACAGGCGCGCCAGCGTGACGCATGGCTGCGAATCGCCCTGTTCGACGTGATCACCAACAATGCCGACAGGAAATCGGGCCACTGCCTGTTCGACGCCGAGGACAGGATCTGGGTCATCGACCACGGCCTTACCTTCCACACAGACCCAAAGCTGCGCACCGTGATCTGGGACTTCTCGGGCGAGCCTCTGCCCGCGGATCTCTGTCAGGACCTGGAGCGGGCGCTGACGGAGGTCGAGAAGGGAACCCTGGCGGACGAGCTTGGAGGGTTGCTCCATCCAGGCGAGGTGCGCGTCCTGAAACGGCGCTTGCGCGGGGTCCTCGATCCCTCGTGGCGATTTCCCGAGCCGACCTCGGCCTGGTCTGTGCCCTGGCCGCCCGTCTGAGCCTCTTTGGTACCCTCCGAAGCTGCGGATGAGGTTCTGGTCACGCGCCGTCATAGCCGCCGCCGTACTGGGTTTTGCGCTGTCCATCGTGGCGGCGCAGGCAGTGACGACCCCGGGGCCGCCCAGCGCGCCTAGAAATCTGAAGGCGACAGCGGGTGATGCGCAGGTCACCTTGAGCTGGAGCCCGCCCAGCTCGGGCGGGCCGATCCTCCAGTACAGGGTCATCGTGTCGCCGGGCAATTTCCGAACGTCCACGACGGGCACCACTGTCCTCGTCACGGGCTTGAACAACGGGACGACCTATTCGTTCGCGGTCCAGGCGCAGAACCTCGTCAACTACGGGCCCGCGGCGCGTACCACGGCAACGCCTCACGTCATCCCGCCGACAGCTCCCACCAACCTGGCGGCCACGTCCGGACCCGGCGCGGGCCAGATGACCCTTTCGTGGACGCCACCGACCTCGAACGGCTCTGGCGACAGCATCGCGAAGTACACGATCACGGTCAGCCCGGGCGGCACCAGCTCGCAGGTCAACGGTCAGACCACGACCTACGTCGCCTCGAACCTTGCCGACAACGTCACCTACACGTTCAAGGTCACCGCGACCAACTCGAAAGGAGCAACCGGCCCCGCGGCGACCGTTTACGCACCTCTTCCGGTCGGCGCCAACATCGGCATGCAGCCGACCGCGGGCCAGGCCAACACCAGCATCACCGTCACCGGCCAGTCGTTCTTGAAGAACGAGAGCATCAGCCTCTACTGGGACGTCACCAGCCACGTGGCAACCTCCGTGGTGACCGACGACAACGGCGCTTTCACCAAAGTCATCAAGCCCTATCCGGGCGACAAGCCGAAGGTCCACAAGCTGTGCGCGAACGTACAGCCGCACCCCTGCGCGTCCTTCGCTCTCCAGGCGCCGCCGACCCCGACCCCTGGGGTCACGCCGTCGCCGGCCGGCACCTCCTCGCCGACGCCTTCGGCGAGCCAGCCTCCTCCTGCGTCCGGAGTGCGGACAGGCGGGACCGGTGGCATCAGCGGCCTGGACATCATCACCAGGCCGCCCTTCGTGTTCCTGCCGATCATCGCGGTCATCGGGATCATCGGCGTGCTCGCATACTGGTTCTTGAGCCGGCGCCGCTCAACGCCGCCAAGCTCGGCGACCGTGACC
>DATARC010000053.1:0-1796 GCA_036264335.1 Candidatus Dormiibacterota bacterium | reverse complement strand
GATCGAACCCCGGATGTACTCCGAGGTGTTGCTGAAGAATCCGTTCTTCTCGCTGGTCGACGTGACCGTGACGATCATCGGGGTCGCAGGCAAGAGCTGGTCTCAACCCATCATGTGGATCAACCGGTCCCACATGCTGGCGTTGTATTTGGGCTGAGCGCCCAAATACGTTGAGAGGGAACCAGACTGTTCCCTCTCAACGAGCGTGCGGCTTCGCCGCAGGCTCTGCTCTCCTTCCCGGGATTGGATTTATTGAATGTCTCTACCCGCCACGCATGGCGGTGTGAGGAACAAAGTCATGGCCGGGGGGACCCCGGCCAACCCTGCCACGCTGGTCCAAACGAGGGTGCGGCTTCGCCGCAGGCCATGTGGCCTGCTATTACGACCCGGCCAACCCTGCCACGCTGGCTAGGTTTAGAGGTTACCCGGGCCGGTCAGGATCGGCCTCCGAACACTCCTCTCAGTCGCGCCCAGAACACTGAGAACAGCAGACCGAACGCGTTGACCGGCTTGGACGTCGCCACGGGCGCTGCGGCGGAGACGGGGGCGGCGCCAGGACCTGATGGCGCCGGCGCCTGGCCGCCGCCCTCGCCAGGTTCAGCGGCTTCGACGTTGGACTTGATGCAGGCGGCCATGTCGTTGACGATGCGGCGCGAGACGTCCTCCATGACGCCCCGCCCGAACTGGGCGACCCGGCCGGCCACGTTGTAGTCAGTCACGATCTTGACCACCGACCCTCCGCCGTCCGCATCGACAGACATTCGCGCGCTGGCGCGGGCCGAACCTGGCCCAGTCGTCTCGCGGCCTTCCGCCTCGAGCGTGGCCGCGTGGTTGGCGTCATCCCGGTTCGTAATTCGGGCCGTGCCGCTGTAGGCCACGGTGATCGGCCCGACCTTGATCTTCACCTTGCCCTTGAAGGTGCTTGGGTCGACCACCTCGGAGAGCTCGGCGCCCGGCACGCAGCCGACGATCTTGTTGACGTCGAGCAGGTAGGCGAATACGCGGGAGGGGGGCGCGCCCACGGTGAACGAATTTTCTAGTTGCATTTCGCCGCTAAAAGTAGCGCAATACACGTGTACGCCTTCGGCCAGCTCACGAGGGTAAGAGGTCCCCCGCCACCCGCCCAGTCGAAACCGCTCAGCTTGCCGGCCGTTGCCGGCCCGATTTGAGGGCAGTCCTCGGCGCCAGGGTGCGCCG
This sequence comes from Candidatus Dormiibacterota bacterium, assembly GCA_036264335.1. Taxonomy (GTDB): domain Bacteria; phylum Chloroflexota; class Dormibacteria; order Dormibacterales; family Dormibacteraceae; genus Palsa-872. Next base: position 599 of record DATARC010000053.1, on the reverse strand, counting down.
CCACCGCGTAAGGGAGGAGTCGTATGAAGCACAAGGTCGCGACCACCGTCAACGGCCAACGACGCGAGCACGAGGTGGAGCCACGACTCCTGCTCGTGCACTATCTGCGCGACGTCGTCGGGCTGACCGGGACACACATTGGCTGCGACACGAGCCAGTGCGGCGCCTGCACGATCCACGTCGATGGCAAGGCGGTGAAGAGCTGCACCATGTTCGCGGTCCAGGCCGAAGGCAAGAACATCACCACCATCGAGGGGATGGCCAAGGACGGCGAGCTGCATCCGCTGCAGCAGGCATTCTGGGACGAGCACGGCCTGCAGTGCGGCTTCTGCACCCCCGGCTTCATCATGGCCGCCTCCTATCTGCTCGACCAGAATCCCAACCCCACCGAGGACGAGATTCGTCGCGGCCTCGAGGGAAATCTCTGCCGGTGCACCGGATACGTGAACATCGTCAAGTCCGTCCAGAGCGCGGCCAAGGCGATGAACGGCTCCAGGGCCAAATCCGGCGAGCACTCGGCCGCCGCCAGGAGGAGCTGAGGCCATGGCAGTCACCACGATGATCGGCGCCAAGATCCACCGCCGCGAGGACCCCAGGCT
>DATARC010000015.1:0-2993 GCA_036264335.1 Candidatus Dormiibacterota bacterium | reverse complement strand
GTTGAGGTGGTTGGCGATGACGACGTAGTTTCCCGTCCGCGGCACGTTGCTCAGCCCGATGACGTCGAACCGAAAGCAGAGATGAAGAAGCGGGACGGCGACGAGCCTGACGATGCGGTAAGGAAGGTTGGCTTTCCGGCCCACCGGGAGCAGGTCGGCGGGCGGCATTGGCGCCTGGGCCATTTCGCTCAGGTCCGCGGCTGAGAAGCGGGACGCATGCTGGCCGAAAGTTATCTCATCGAGAGGCGGGGCGCTGCGACTTCGACCAAGAGGGGACGCAGGACGCCATGCCTGGCGGGGGGAGCCGTCGATTTGCGCCCCGATGGCGCAGGTCCTCGTGCTACGGCTCGAGCGGCCACCACTGCAGCATGCGATTGAAGGTGCCGAGCGCCGCCTCGACCGCGTGGATGGCGCTGGTCAGGGTGGCCTGCTCCCCGGCGCTGATCTTGCCGGTCTTGAGGTCGGCCCTGACCTCGTTCAGGAAGGCGCTCATCTGGTTGTGCGAGGCGTTGTTGTCGCCGCGCGCGGCCGACGCGCTCGCCGCATCGAGCTTGGCGATCAGGCTGTTCATCTCGCCTTTGTTCAGGGTCTTGAGGGTGCGGACGTAAGCCTCGATGCTGCTGAGCGCCTGCTGCGGCGTCTGCACCACGACTGTCGTGGTCGCCACGGCCGCGCCCCCGTCGTCGTCGGTCACCGTCAGCGACACGTGGTAGGTGCCCGGTGCGCCATAAGCGTGGGCCGCGGACAGGTTGCCCGAGCCGGACGGCCCGAAGCTCGCGGAGCTGGCGTTCGAGTCGCCGAAGCTCCAGCGGCTCGTGTGGGTGTCGAGCGCGCCGGGATCGGTGAAGGCGCCCGAGAAGTTGATCGTCTCCTGAGGCGTGACGACCAGCGGCACGGTGGTGGTGACGCCTGTGATGTCGGCGGTTGGCCACACGTTGGTGCCGGTCACCGTCACGGTGGCGGTGTCGCTCATGCCGCCGTCATCGGTGGCACGCATCGTGACCACGAACGTGCCCTCGTCGTCGGGGGTGAACTGCCAGTGCGCGCCGCCGCCACTCTTGTAAGCGGCTCCGTTCTTGGTCACGGTCCAGCCGTAGGTGAAGCCGGCGGCGTTGTCGGCCGCGCTCGGGCTGGTGGCGGTGCCCGCCAGGTGAACGGCGGTACCCTCCGGGCCGGTCGACCCGGGAGCGCTGATGGACGCGATGGGCGCCACGGCGGCGACGGTGATTGGGAACGAGGCCGTTGACGTTCCCCCGACGCCGTCGTCGGCAGTGATCGTGATGGTGTGGGAGGCGGCCTCATCGCCGGCGGCGGCTGACCACGACCACGTCCCGGCGCTCGTGCCGCTCTTGGTGATCGTTCCGCTGGAGGCGGTGATGACGACGGGGTTGCCATCGGGGTCGGAGAACGTGCCGGTGTTGGCGGCCGGGGTGCCCTCGTTGACGGCGACGGCGGGGTGGTCGGCGGCCACGACGGGCGGCTGGTTGGTCGTGGTGCTCGAGAGCCAGGTCTTGAAAGCGAGGTCCTTGGCCGCGAAGGGGCTCCAGCCGCAGCCGATGCAGGCGAGCCACTCCTGGCCGCCGGGGTAGGCGTCAAAGCCGCTGCCCCACCAGTAAGCGTTGCCGACGCGCGTGGTCCAGACGATCGCGTACTGCGTGCCGGCGGTCACCGGGAACGCCGGGCTGATCGCGAAGTCGTGATAGCTGGCGCCGAAGTTGTAGGTGATCTGGAGGGGGGTCGTGGTCGGCTGCACGGTGCCGCCGGCCGGGGAGCCGTCAGCAGCCACGGGACGGATCTGGAGCCAACCTGTCACGAGCTGCGAGTGCGTTTCCAACGCCAGCGACACCCTGTCGATCTGGCCGGTGGTCGAGGCGGTGAAGGTCTGGGCCATCACCTTGGTGCTGTTGATGGTGTTGGGTAGGACGTTGGTCGGGAAAGCCTGGTCCACCGCATCGCTTGCCCTGGCGATGATCGGGATCACGAGCAGGGCCAAGGCGGCCATGCCGAGGGCGAGCGTCCACCCGGGCACCTTGCCTCTTGGGCGGGTGGCGCTGACGGCGCGGCCGGGACGGCGGTCCATGCTCATCACGACGCAAGAGCGAATGGATACCTGCGCAAGATCGAAACGACCAATTTCGGCCCGGGGACGTTGGGGCGCCCACGCCTGCGGCTTCTGGTTACGCGATCTCCCCCAGGCGTCCGCGCAAGGTGGCCATGGCGTCGGCGATTCGCTGGCCCACAGTGCGCTCCGACACCCCCACCGCAGCGGCAACTTCCCGGTTCGAATAGCCGTTCACGGCAGGATCGGCCGCCCGTTCGGCCCGATCGGCCAGTGAGGATTGTGGGCCACTTCCCACAGGTGGCCGTCCGGATCGGCGAAGTAGCCGTTGTAGCCACCCCAATCGGTGGCCTGCGCGGGTCGGGTTATCCGGCCGCCGGCCTTCAGGGCAAGGGTCAGGAGCTCGTCCACGTCGGCGGGGGTGTCGAGGTTGATCGCATAGGCGGAGCCGCGGTAAGCGCCGGGGCCGACAGGCGCACCGGCAAGGCCTGAATCTTTCGCGAGCTCATCGTCACCCCAGACCGCGAGGATGCCGCCGTCGGTGTCGAAGAAGCTGACCTCGCCAGGCACCGAAGCTTTCGAGAGCGGCCACCCGAGCGCCTGATAAAACCGCGTGCTTCGCACGACGTCGCGCACACCAAGAGTCGCAAGACTGAAACGAGCCGGTAATGTCACGTCACTATTGTCCGGCGATGACCATCGAAGAAGCTCGAGCGCTGGCCCTCGGGCTGGCCGAGACCGCTGAACAACATCATCACGGCATGCCTTCGTGGCGCGTGCGCGGAAAGATTTTTGCAACCGTGCCCGACGAAACCCACGTGCGCGTGATGGTCGATCAGGACGACATTCGTGCTGTGGTCGCGCAGTACCCAGAAGCTTGCGAGGAGTTCTGGTGGGGATCGAGGCTTGCTTGCGTTGTTGTCGATCTGCGAGA
>DATARC010000002.1:0-11597 GCA_036264335.1 Candidatus Dormiibacterota bacterium | reverse complement strand
GGGCTCAAGGTTGTCACCGAGGTGGTGTCGCTTCAGGAGCACCGGCTTGCCTGACCGGCCCGCCTCCTGCAGCAGCGCGTAGTTCTGCATGTTGCGGGTGCCGAGCTGCAGGATGTCGGCGTACTTCGCGACCAGGCCGACGTCGCCTGGCGACACGACCTCGGTGACGACCTTCAAGCCTGTCTCGTCCCGGGCGGCGGCCATCATCTTCAAGGCCGCCTCGCCCAGTCCCTGGAACGAGTACGGCGACGTCCGTGGCTTGAACGCCCCTCCGCGCAGCACCTTCTCGCCCTGCGCGGCGACGTGCCGTGCGGTCTCGATCAGCATCTCTTCGCCCTCGACCGAGCATGGGCCGGCCATGATCACGACCTCGTCGCTCCCGATCTTCACGCCGCCGACGTCGACGACCGTATCCGCCTTTCGAAACTCGCGGCTCGCGAGCTTGAAGGGCTTGGTGATCGGGATGATCTCGTGGATCGCGTTGAGGTGCGAGAACGCTTCCTTGTACGCGTAGGCGTTGCCGCCGATCACCCCGACCAGCGTGCGTTCCTCGCCGCGCGAGAGCTCGGTCTTGAGCCCGATCTCGTGGACGCGATCCACCACCGCCTTGATGTCGGCTTCGGTGGCCGCGTGCGTCATGACGATGATCACGGGATGAGTGTTCCTTTCAGTGAGTCGAGGTCGGCCTTGATCGCCTGGGCGCCCCGCAGGTAGGCGAAGCGCATCGCCGATTGCGCTTTGGCAGTGTTGTAAAGCAGAAGGATACGGATGCACATCGGCACCGCGCGAGGGTTGGGCAGCGCCACGTCCATGTCGTGGCCGCAGAGGAGGGGCACCTCCAGCCAGCCCAGACTGCGCGCGGCGAACGCGGGAAACTCCGCCGTGAGGTCGTGCGTGGTCGTGAGGTAGGCGAAGGCGATCTCGTCCGTGTCCAGGTCGTTGAGTCGCGTCAGCTCGACGAGAAGCTCTTGCGTCGCCTCGGTGATGGCCTCCGCCGTGTTTTCCGCCGCGGTCGTGGCGCCGCGGATCCCCCTCACCGGCATGCCTTCAAAAGCTCCTTGACAAGAATCACCGGGTCGCGGCCCCTGTCGATCTCGGCCACGATCGCGCTCCCCACCACCGCCGCGTCCGCGACGCCGCGGAGCCCCTTCATATGCTCTGGCCGCGAGATGCCGAACCCGGCCGCGACCGGCAGCGGGGTGTGGCTGCGCACCTTCTCGAACAGCTCCGGCATGCCCTCAGGCAATTCCTTCCGCGCTCCGGTGATACCGGTGACTGTGACGCAGTAGACGAACCCCTTCGAGTGCTCGACGATGCTCTGCAGACGTTGCAGCGACGTCGTGGGCGACACCATGAAGATCGTGTCCAGCGACGCCGACCGGAGCCATCCGGCGACCGGCTCGGATTCCTCCACCGGAAGGTCGGGCACGATCACGCCGGAAACGCCCGCCTGGGCGGCCTCGGCCGCAAACTTCCGCGGATCGTAAGCCAGGATCGGGTTGATGTAGGTCATGAGCACGACGGGCGTGCCCTCCTTGGCGATCGTCGCAGCCAGCTCGAGCGAGGCCTCGACCGTCATCCCGTGCTCGAGGGCCACCTGCCCGGCATGCTGGATCACGGGCCCGTCCGCCAGCGGGTCGGAGTGCGGGATGCCGATCTCGAGGGCGGCTATGCCTGAGGTCGCAAGGCGCTTCCCCACCTCGGCCGACTTCTTCCGATTCGGGTGGCCGCCCATCAGGTAGGCGATCAGCTTCAGGTCGTCTTCGGCCTTGAGCGCCGATTCGAGACGGAGGCCTTCAGACACCTTCGACTGAGTCCATGTCCTTGTCGCCGCGACCCGACAGGCAGACCAGGATTCGCCCGCCCGGTCCGAACTCCCGCGCGAGCACGCCCGCGTGGTGCAGCGCATGCGAAGGCTCGAGCGCCGGCATGATCCCCTCCAGCCGCGTGCAGAGCTTGAACGCAGCCACCGCGTCCTTGTCGGTGACCGCCACGTACTGGACACGCTCCGAGTCGCGCAGAAACGAGTGCTCGGGTCCCACGCCGGGGTAGTCGAGGCCCGCCGAGATCGAGTGGGTGGGCAGGATCTGGCCGTCGCCGTCCTGCAGCACATAGGAGTAGCTGCCGTGCAGCACGCCTGGGCGCCCGCCGACCAGCGAAGCGGCGTGCTTGCCGGAGCGCACGCCTTCGCCCGCAGCCTCGACGCCGATCAGCGCTACGTCCTTGTCGTCGAGGAAGGCCGTGAACATGCCGATCGCGTTGGAGCCACCGCCGACGCAAGCGATTACAGCGTCGGGCAGCTTCCCGTCGACCGACAGGTACTGCTCGCGCGCCTCGTCGCCGATCACGCGCTGCAGGTCGCGGACCATCTCCGGATAAGGGTGAGGGCCGACGACCGATCCGATGATGTAGTGCGTGGTGCGCACGTTGGTGACCCAGTCGCGGATCGCCTCGGAGGTCGCGTCCTTCAGCGTCTTGGTCCCCGCTGTCACCTCGACGACCTCGGCCCCGAGGAGCTTCATGCGGCGCACGTTCATCGACTGCCGGCGCATGTCCTCGGTGCCCATGTAGACGACGCACTCAAACCCAAAGCGCGCGCAGACGGTGGCCACGGCGACGCCATGCTGGCCCGCGCCCGTCTCGGCGATGATCCGCTTCTTCCCCATCCGCAGCGCGAGCAGCGCCTGGCCGACCGCGTTGTTCAGCTTGTGCGCGCCGGTGTGGCACAGGTCTTCGCGCTTGAGGTGAATGTGCGCGCCACCGAAGTGGGCGCCGAGCCGTGTGGCGGAGTAGAGCGGCGTCGGGCGGCCGACGAAGGCGCGCCGGTGGCCGGCCAGCTCCAGCTGGAACTGGGTGTCCGCCTTCGCTTCGTGCCAGACGTCCTCCAGCTCCGCGAGCGCGCCCATGAGGGTCTCGGGCACGTACTGCCCGCCGTAAACGCCGAAGCGGCCGTGCTCGGGATGGCTCAACTCAAGACCTCGGCGACGCGAACTGCGTGAACGAAGGCGCGCACCTTGTCCGGGTCCTTGACCCTGACGGCCGACTCGACCCCGCTGGACACGTCGACTCCGTAAGGCTTGAAGGTGCTCACGACTCTGGACACGTTACCCGGTTGCAGACCGCCGGCGATGAACACCTGGCGCGAGCCGAGAAGACCGCGGGCGCTCTCCCAGTCCCACGTCTGGCCGGTGCCGCCACGCTGGTCGGCGGACCACGAGTCGAGCATGATCGGGTCAGGCCAGGCGGCCGCGTCGGGGACCATGCCGTCCTTGACCTTCAGCACCTTCATCACCGGCCGGCCCGCTTCGAACCCGACCGGCTCGGAGCCATGGAGCTGCAGGAGATCGAGACCAACGAATTCGGCGATCTCTCGGACCTCGGCGGCGTCCTGGTCGATGAAAACTCCGACGATCGTGGGCCTCAGCGACAGCGAGTCGACTATCGCTTTTGCGTCCTCAGGCGTGACCCGGCGATCGGAGCGGCAGAAATGAAAGCCCAGCAGGTCCGCGCCCGCCTCGATCGCGGCGTGGGCCGCGTCGCGGTCGCAAATGCCGCAGATCTTGACCTGGATCGTCATGCGGACGCCAGCTCCCGAATTCTTGCGGCGGGGTCGTCGGACCTCATCAGCGACTCGCCGACGAGGATCGCGTCGGCCCCCGCCTCGCGCATGCGGCGCGCGTCGTCCACCGAGTGAATGCCGCTCTCCGCCACCACCAGGACTTCGGGCGGGATCGCTTTGCGCAGGCGCTCGGTGAGACCAAGGTCGACCTCGAACGTGCGCAGGTCCCTGCTGTTGATGCCGATGACCTGCGCTCCCGCGGCGAGCGCCGTCTGGACCTCCTCTTCGTTGTGCACCTCGACCAGCGCGGCGAGGCCGCGGCTTCGGGTCACGCGCAGCAGCTCGCCCAGGCGCTCGAGGTCGAGTGCGGCCACGATGAGCAGGATGGCGTCGGCGCCCGCCGCGCGCGCCTCGCCCACCTCGTAAGGGTCGGTGACGAAATCCTTGCGAAGGATCGGCAGGTCGGTGGCGAAACGAGCCGCCACCACGTGCTCCGGCCTCCCGCCGAAGCTGGCCATGTGCGTCAGCACCGAGATGGCGGCGGCGCCGCCCAAGGTGTAAGCGCGCGCAAGGTCGCCGGGCCTGTAGTCCTCAGCGAGCACGCCCATGCTCGGCGTCCGCTGCTTCATCTCGGCGATGACCGCCAACCCGGGCCGCCTCAGCGCCCCCACGAAGTCCTTGGGCGTATGCGCGAGGATCGCCCGCTCAAGGTCCTCCGATGTGGTCAATGCCCGCCGCCGCTGCAGGTCCTGCCGGGCCTCAGTGACAAGCCGCCCGAGCAGATCTTCGGTCTGGCTCACTCCTGCGAGATCGTCGCCCAGCGCTGGAGGACATTGGCGGCGCGTCCGGAGTCGATCGCGTCGGCGCCCGCGCTGAGACCCTGCTTCCAGTCCTTGGCCAGGCCGGCGGCGCGCAGCGCGGCGGCCGTGTTGAGGAGGACCACATCGCGACGGGGACCGCGGGCCCCGTCGAGCACCTCTCGTGCGATGCGGGCGTTGTCCTCGGGACCACCGCCACGCATCGCATCGGCCGGCGCGCGGCTCAGGCCGAGCTCCGCGGGGTCGAGCTCGTACTCCTTGCGCTGACCGTCGATCTCGATGACGTGCGACGGCCCGCTCACCGAGAGCTCGTCCATGCCGTCACCCGCGTGGAAGACGATCGCGCGCTCGACACCGAGGCGCATGAGGACGTCGGCCATCTTGCCCGCGACCTTGCCGTCGGCCACGCCAAGCGCCTGGTAGCGGGCGCCGGCCGGATTGCAGAGCGGCCCGAGGACGTTGAAGACGGTGCGCATCGACAGCTCTTTGCGCGGCACCGCGGCGAAGCGAAAGGACGGGTGGAAGATGGGCGCGAAGAGAAAGCCGATGCCCGCCTCGTCGACGCAGCGGGCGACGCCTTCGGGCGCGAGGTCGACCTTCACCCCGAGCTGCTCGAGCACGTCTGCCGAGCCGCACAGCGAGGAGGCCGCGCGGTTGCCGTGCTTGGCGACGCGTGCGCCGCAGGCGGCGGCGACGATGGCGGAAAGGGTGGAGATGTTGAAGGTCGCCAGCCCGTCGCCGCCTGTGCCGCAGGTGTCGAGGAGGGCGCCGTCGATCTCGATGGGCGTGGCCATGGCACGCGCGGTGCGCGCGAACCCGGTGAGCTCGTCGACGGTCTCGCCCTTGATGCGGAGGGCGACGAGAAACCCGGCGATCTGCACGGGCGTGGCGTCGCCGCGAATGATCTCCTCAAAGGAGGAAGCGGCCTCGGGCTCGGAAAGAGACTCCCCGCGTACCAACTTGGCAAGAGCCTCGATCACGAAATCTTCCTCGCGGCCCTGCGTATGAAGTTGGCCAGCATCTTCTTGCCTTCCTTGGTGAGCACCGACTCCGGGTGGAACTGCACCCCGTACGTCGGATGTCGCGTGTGGCGCAGACCCATGACGGTGTCGTCAGCGGTCCACGCGGTGACCACGAGCTCCTCCGGAATCGAGGAGCGCTCGACGATCAAAGAGTGGTACCGCGTCGCCTCGAATGGATCGCTCACCCCTGCCAGCACGCCCGAGTTGTCGTGCCGGATCCACGACGTCTTGCCATGCGACGGCACGTTGCGCACCACCTTCCCGCCAAACGCCTCGCCAAGGCACTGGTGACCGAGACACACGCCAAGGATCGCAACCGTGCCGCTCAGCTCGCGAATCGCCTGCGTTGAGATCCCCGCATCCTCAGGCATCCCAGGCCCGGGCGAGATGAGCACTCCGTCATAGGCGGCCAGCTCCGCGACCCCCACCTTGTCGTTGCGAAATACGGTGGGCTCGACCCCGAGCTCGCCGAGGTACTGCACGAGGTTGTAGGTGAACGAGTCGTAGTTGTCGATCACAGCTAGCTTCGGGGACGGCAGGGCTGCGCTCACATCTCCTCCGCCATCTCGATCGCCTTGAACATCGCCCCCGCCTTCTCCAGCGTCTCGTCGAACTCCCTCTCTGGCCGCGAGTCCGCCACCACGCCCGCCCCTGCCTGCACGTAAGCGATGCCGTCGGCGATGACGACGGTGCGCAAGGTGATCGCCATGTCGATGTTGCCCCCGAAGCTCACGTAGCCCAAAGACCCCGCATAGACGCCACGCTGGTCGGGTTCGAGCTCGGAGATGATCTCCATCGCGCGGATCTTGGGGGCGCCGGACACGGTCCCGGCCGGAAACGCCGCCCTCAGTGCATCGAGGGAATTGCAGCCGTCACGCAGCTCTCCGCTCACGGTGGATGAGATGTGCATGACGTGGGAGTAGCGCTCGACCTCCATCAGGCGGTCGACCCGCACAGTCCCCGGACGCGCGACGCGGCCGACATCGTTGCGCCCGAGGTCGACGAGCATCACGTGCTCGGCCCTCTCCTTGAGGTCGTTCAAGAGCTCCTTCTCGAGGTTTGCATCCTCGGCCTGGTCGACACCGCGCCGCCGGGTGCCGGCCAGCGGCCGCGTCTCGACGCGCTTGCCTTCGACCTGCACGAGCTTCTCTGGCGAGGTGCCGACCACGTGGCGATCGCCGCCCATCGCCAGGAAGAACATGTAGGGAGATGGGTTGATCGCCCGAAGGCAGCGATAGACGTCGAACGGGCTCGCAGCCAGCGGCTTCTGGAAACGCTGCGACACGACGATCTGAAACGCATCGCCCGCGAGGATGTGCTCGCGCGCGGCGTCGACCATCGCGTGAAACTGCCCGGGGGTCACGTTTGATTTCCACGGCGATCCATCCAAGCCTCGTGGCCACACGGCCGGCTGGTCGGAGGCAAGGCGCTCCTCCATCGCATCGATGCGCGCGACGGCCGCGTCGTAGTCCTCGCGATCGGGCCGGAAGATGGTCAGGAGCTTCAACCGCCGGGTGACGTGGTCGAACACGGCCAGGTCTTCGGCTCTCAGGAAGGCGCTCTCCGGCATGGGCGGCGGCGCGCCGTCGGCGAGCGGCAGGCGCTCGAAGTGGCGTGCCGTCTCGTAACCCAGATAGCCGACGGCCCCGCCGTGAAACCGGGGGACGCCGCGCACCGGCGCGGTCGCCTCTGCGGCGACAGCGCGCAAAGCGGGCAGCGGATCGCCATCGCCGAGCTCGAGAGCGCGCGGCTCGAAACCAATGAAGGAGTAGCGCGCCTGCCTCTCACCACCCTCCACGCTCTCGAGAAGAAAGCCGGGAGTGCCGGGAGGACAAAGAAGCGTGTATGCGCGCACGGGGGTGAGCATGTCGGCGAGCACCTCCCGATACACGGGGATGAGCCTGTAACCGTCAGCCAGCGCCCGGGCTTCCTCCCGGGTGGGCGTGCACTCTCTCATCTAGAACTCCCTCGTCTTGTCTGATCTCGTCGTCCAGCTCACTACGGCTGGACCGGCCGGAGCGCAAACGTTAGCAGACCCTAGGTCTTTTTCGCCTTCAGCTTCATCTCGCGCTTGACGACGCGCGCCTCCGCCATCGTCGCCTCCGAATCGACGTCCGCGACCGTATGCCAGCTCGCCGCGTGCTTCTCCCACCCAACGGGCTTGACCCCAAACTTCTTGGCCAGCACCGACACCAGGATCTTGACCTTCATCTCTCCAAACCCGGGCAGCTTCTTGATCCGGGCAGCGAGGTCGGCCCCATCCCGAGCCTGCGTCCATACCGCGGCGGCGTCGCCCCCATACTCCTTCACCACGCTCTGGCAAAGAGCCTGGACCCGCAGCGCCATGCTGCCCGGAAATCGGTGTAGCGCCGGCCGCTCGCGAAACACCTCCACCAGCTTGTCGGGATCCATGCCCGCGATCTTGGCCGCATCGAGGTGGCCGAGGCGCTGCTTCAAGACGTATGGCCCCGCGAACGCCTTCTCCATCTTGACCTGCTGATCGAGCACCAACCCGATGAGCAAGGCGAGAGGATCGGTCTCGAGCAGGCGGTTGGCCGCGGGATCCTCGGTCCAGACGATGGGCATATAGGCATTGTCCACCAGCCCGCGTATCCCATGCCGTTATACACCCCAGTGCAGAAGCACCCGGACGCGTCGGGCCAATACGAACCGGGCTCGTCGGCGGACTTCGACCGCCTCTACCGCATCGCCTACCCGCGCGTCTACAGAACCCTGGTGGCGATCCTCGCGGACCCGGCCGAAGCCGAGGACTGCGCCCAGGACGCGTTCGTCCAGGCCTTCAAAGCCTGGAAGCGTTGGCGCCCCGACGCCCCCGCCGAAGCCTGGATCCACCGCATCGCTGTCAACTCGGCCATCTCGTACCGACGGCGAGCACGCCTCAGGTCGGTTGGCGAGGTGGTCAAGCGCCTCGGACGCCCATCGCCGGGCAACGATCCGGCCGATGTCGCAGTGCAGCCGGACCTGCTGGGAGCGCTCCGGATGCTGCCACCCAAGCTCGCGGCGGCGATCGTGCTCCGCCACTACCACGGCTACAACAACCGCGAGATCGCCGCCTCCCTTGGCGTCTCCGAGCGGACCGTCGGCACGCGCTTGCGGCAGGCAGGAGAAAGACTGCGTGCGGTATTGGGACCCGAGGTGGCTCTGGGCGCCTTCTCACTTGAGGCGCGTGCAGCGTTGTCTTCCCGTAAAGAGCAACCGAGATATGCCGATTCCTGACCACGAAATGCTGGACCCTGGTCTCGAGCAGCGCCTCAAGGCCGCCCTCGACGACGTCGCGCCTCCCTCACCGTCGCTGTCGAGCGCCAGGTACCGGATGGTCATGCCGAAGCGCATCAGCACGGCCTGGCGTTTTGCGCCGGCCCTGGTCGCCGTCGCTGCCGCCGGCGTGGCGCTGACCGCCACCGCCGCCACCGGCAGCCCGAACCCTGCGATCTGGGGAGGCAGGGCGGGGGCCGTGATCCAGAACGTGAGCCACTTCCCCGGCTCCACCAAAGTGACGAAAACCCCGAAGCCGGAGGCAGAGCCGACTCCGGGTGACAACGAGACTGCGCCCGGACGCCCGTCGCCTTCGACCAGCCATGAGCCAAGGGAATCGCCCCAGCCGTCGCAGAGCCCGGAACCGAGCGATCGCCCAGAACCGACCCCGACTCCCGGTTCGGATGGAGGGGGCGACTCGTCTGGCGGCGGAGATTCCTCTGCAACCCCGCCGGATGGCAGCGGGAATTAAGCCATCTCCGGGTCTTCCGACTTTCGCCGGCGAGAACGTTACTAGGCATCGACCGGCCCAAAAACCGGCAAACCGAGGAGGAACTCGAATTGCGTAGAACGAGGATCATCAAGGTTGGAGCTGCGACAGCCGCGGCGGGGGCAGGAGTGATCCTGGCGCTCACATCAGTCTTGGCACATACGTCGCAGTCGGTTGCGCTGCACGTGCCGACCAGGTCGGCAATGGCGGGCTTGATGAACAACATCGAGGACAAGCAGGACGCGGCCGAAGCTGCGGAGCTGCTCGCCAAGGAGCAGGCGCAGGCGGCGAAGGCTGCGGCAAAGCTTCAGCGCGAAGCTGCGCAGGCGGCCGAAGAGGCGGCCGAGTCGACGACGACCGAGGCCAACGAGGACTCGACGACGGCCACCGAGACCGACACTGACAGCGACAACGAGACTGAAGGGACTGGTACCGAGGTCGACAACGACACGGATCAGACCGAGACACCGGACACACAGGACGCCACCGAGGCGCAGGACACGACCGACACGCAGTCAGGCGACTAAACAGGCAGAGGCTTTCGAAGGGCCTGGCACCGCGCGCGGCCCTTCTATTCTTACTTGGGGCCCCGCCGCTGCACGAACTGGAACCCGAAGCGCCCCTTCACGCACAGGTGGCCGGCGGTGACGCTGTGATCCAGCGGCGAGGTCACCTTGACTATCGAGTTGTCCTGCACGTGCAGCTCGAGCATGCAGCCGACTCCGCAGTAGGGACACACGGTCTCGGTCACCTTCTGCTGCGACTCATCCCACGTCCCGGCCTGCCGCATGTCGTACTCGCTCTTGAACATCAGGGCGCCGGTCGGACAGACGCCGATGCAGTTGCCGCAGTACACGCACGCCGACTCGGGGAGCTCCACCGTGAACTCGGTGGAGATGTGCGCATCGAAACCACGACCGGCGACCCCGATCGCAAACGTGTTCTGCGCGTCGACGCCGCAAGCCTCGACGCACTTGTAGCAAAGGATGCAGCGCGAGTAATCGCGCACATAAAGGTCGTTGTCGATCTTCGCGGGCTGTGCCACCGTGGCCGCGCCCGGCCCAAAGCGCTGAGGCGCCGCGCCGTACTGCGCCATCCAGCCGGCCACCTGCGGTCCGCACAGCGACATGTCCACCGATGACGCGAGCATCTCGAGCACCATGCGGCGGCTGTGCCGGACGCGTTCGGAGTCGGTGTGGACCTTCATGTCCGCCTCGACCTTCCGCGAGCACGCGGGCACGAGCACGCGTGAGCCCTCGACCTCCACCACGCACACGCGGCAGACGTTGACGGGGGTCAGGTTCTCGAGCTGGCAGAGCGTCGGGGTGTCGATGCTGAGGCCGCGGCAGGCCTCGAGGATCGTGGTGCCCTCGGTCACCTGCACGTCCTCACCGTCGATGTTGACGGTGATCATTCGCTTCGGCAGACCGACAAACACCGACATCTAGTTCGCTCCAGCGAGCTTCAGCTGGATCACCGCCGAGCCGATCGCGTTGGCGGCGGTTTGCCCGAGCCCGCAGATGGAGGCGTCGCGCATCGCGCGGGCGATGTCGCTGAGCAGCGCGATGTCGGTTTCACGAAGTGATTGGTTGCGCTCGGTGAGGATTCGCTTGAGAGCCTCCTCCTGCCGCACGGTTCCCACGCGACACGGGACGCACTGCCCACATGACTCGTCGCGAAAGAAGCGGGCGATGCGTAGAAGGACCGCCTCGAGATCCGCCGTGTCGTCGAAGACGATGACAGCGCCCGACCCGAGCGTGGCGCCGATGGCACGGGTTCCTTCAAAGCTCAACGGCACGTCCAGCTGCGACTCGGTGACGAACGAGCCTGCCGCCCCGCCCAGGAGGACGGCGCGCAGCGACCTGCTCTCACGGAGACCGCCCGCGAGCTGAATCAGGTCGCGAAGGGTCGTGCCCATCGCCACCTCATAGAGGCCGGGCGCGCGCACGTGGCCGGAGACGCAGAACAGCCGCGTGCCCGTGGACTCGGCGGTGCCGAGCTTCGCGTACTCCGCGCTGCCGTGGTTGACGATCTCGAGCACGTTGACCAGGGTCTCGACGTTGTTGACCAGGGTCGGTTTGCCGAAGAGGCCGACGGCGACGGGAAATGGAGGCTTGTTGCGGGGCTCCCCCCTCTTCCCCTCGATCGAGTTGAAGAGAGCCGTTTCCTCTCCGCATATATATGCACCGGCGCCGCGGCGGACCTCGACGTCAAAGGCCATGCCCGACCCCATCACATCGGCGCCGAGAAGCCCCTTCGCGTGCGCCTGCGCGATGGCGTTCTCGATGCGCTCGCGCGCAAGCGGATACTCGGTCCGCACGTAGAGATAGCCCTGCTCGCAGCCTGTCGCAAGGGCGGCGATCGTCATGCCCTCCACCACAGCGAAGGGGTCGGCCTCCATCAGGACGCGATCCTTGAAGGTGCCGGGCTCC
>DATARC010000254.1:0-9526 GCA_036264335.1 Candidatus Dormiibacterota bacterium | reverse complement strand
GAACATCGTTCCGGGCCGGGTGATCCTCGCGCTGAACAACAAGGTTCCGAAATCGGTGGTGAGCAAGGAAGACGTCGTCCGGACCCTGAAGCAGGAGCTCGCGGTGGAGATCGACTTCGACGGCACGAAGCCGGACGAGGCGGCGGTGAAGGGCGAGATCCTGGTCCTGACCGATCCCAAGAGCGCAATCTCTCGGGGGGCAGAGCAGCTGGCTCAGCTGATCTCGGGCGGGACGGCGGCCGAGACTAAGGGCGCCAAGCGCGGGTTCAAGCTCGGTAAGGGCTAGGCAAAACCCGCCTGCCTGCTAGACTTTCTCTGTGATCGAACAAGCTGTCGTCTCACTAACCTCCGACGCTCAGTCTCGCCTCAAGGAGCTTCTCGTCAAGGAAGGCAACCCGCAGCTGGCGCTGCGCATCTTCGTGAGTGGCGGTGGCTGCTCGGGGATGCAGTACGGCATGGCCTTTGACGACACCCGCCGCGCCGACGACCTCGTCGTCGAGCAGGATGGTGTCCAGATCATCGTCGACGACTTCAGCGCCCCGTACATCCGGGGCTCCGAGATCGACTACGTCGACAGCCTCATGGGCGCGGGCTTCACGGTCCACAACCCGAACGCGGTGCATTCCTGCTCGTGTGGGACGTCGTTCGACACAGGCGAGGACTCGGGCGAAGCCAAGGCTTGCGGCTGCGGCCACTAGCTCCCTAGATCTCTGACGACAGGGCGCCGGCCGAGAGGCGGCGCCCTTATCTTTCTCAGGGGATGCTCCAATCGCGCCGGTTACGTGAGTCGGTCCTTCTCGCCCTAGGCGTGATCACTCCACTCGGGATCCTCGCGGTCAACATCTCCGCCTTCGTGATGTCGCACCTGGCCCAGTTCCGCATCGGCATCGCGGCCCTCGCCTTGCTCAGCGGCCTCGTGCTCAACGGTCTTACAGCCTGGTGGCTGCTCCGCCTCGCCAGTCGCAGCGCCGCGCCTCTGTTCGCCGAGTACCGGAGATGGGCTGTGGGAGCGGCGGTGCTCATCGTCGCCCTGACGGCAGCGGGGGGCGGCTACCTCACCTACCTCGGCATGCGCGACCCACGCCGACTTCCGGACACGCTCTCGATGGTCGTGGCGACGATCATGCTGCTGCTGCCGCTCGCGGTGACATTTGCCGGTCGAAGAATGGCGGGCCTGGGAGGGATCATCCCCGTAGATGAACCGCCCCGCAATGAGAAAAGACGGCCGTCGCGCGGCACTGTATCCTCCCGGAAAGGATGACCGTGAGTGTGCGCTCCGGCGTCAGGCTCCACTACGTCATGCAAGGCACCGGCGACCCGCCGTTTGTCTTCATACACGGCTGGTGCTGCGACCACACGTTCTTCCAGCCGCAGTTCGAACACTTCAGCAAGACGCATGCAGTGTTCGCTCCCGACCTGCGTGGCTGCGGGCAGAGCGAGTCGCCCGCGGAGGGCTATGACATTCCCACTCTCGCGGATGACGTCGCCTCGTTGTGCCGCGAGCTTGGGCTGGCGAAGTCGGTGTTTGTCGGCCACAGCCTCGGCGGGATGATTGCGATCGAGCTGGCCGCGCGCCACCCGTCTCTGGCCCGCGCAGTTGTCGGAGTCGACCCAGGGCCGATCGACATCCTGCCCGCCACACGCTCGCTCTTTGAGGCCTTGATCGAGGCTCTCCAAGGACCGGATGGGCCGGCCGTTCGCCAGGCCTACGTCGAGGACATGTTCCTGCCGACCGACGACGCGGAGCGCCGGCGCCACATCGTGACCATGATGTGCTCGGCAAACCTCCCCATGGCCTTGGCGGTCCTGCGCGGCGTGGTGGCCTGGAACGGTGTCGGGGCGATGAAACTCTGCACCGCGCCGGTGCTGATCATCACGTCAGGGACCGGGGGGAGCAATGACCCACCGCGCCTGCGCGCTCTCAAGGCTGACGTGGAGATCGGCGTCACCGTTGGCTCCGGGCACTTCAACATGCTGGACGTGCCTGAGCAGGTGACTCCGATGATCGAGCAGTTCGTCAAGACCCTGGGCTGAAATGAAAGAGCCGCTCGCGGCGAGCGGCTCTTCACAAGAAAGGTCAGCGCTTCGTTACATCATGTCCGGAGACATGCCGCCCATGCCCCCGCCGCCGCCGCCCCGCTTCTCTTCGGGGATCTCGGTGACCATCGCCTCGGTGGTGAGCACCATCGCTGCGATCGACGCGGCGTTCTGAAGCGCCGAGCGGGTCACCTTAGCCGGGTCGACGATACCGGCCGCAAACATGTCGACGTACTTGTCGTTGAGGGCGTCGTATCCGTGGCCGGCCTTGCCCTTGCGGACTTCCTCGACGATGACGGAGCCCTCCTTGCCGGAGTTGATGCCAATCTGCCGGACCGGCTCCTCCAGCGACTTGCGGACGATGTTGACACCGGTCAGCTGGTCGTCCTTGAGTCCGAGTCCGCCGTCGAGCTTCTTCTGGGCATTCAGCAGCACGGTGCCGCCGCCCGCGACGATTCCCTCTTCCACTGCAGCCTTGGTCGCGCTGAGCGCGTCCTCGATGCGGTGCTTCTTCTCTTTCTGCTCCACCTCGGTGGCAGCCCCAACTTTGATCACGGCGACGCCGCCGGCAAGCTTCGCGAGCCGCTCCTGCAGCTTCTCCTTGTCGAAGTCGCTGGTGGTCTCCTCGACCTGGGACTTGATCGACTTGATGCGAGCCTGGATGGCCTCGGGCTTGCCCGCTCCTTCCACGATCGTGGTGTCGTCCTTGGTGACGGTCACGCGACGAGCCTTGCCCAGCTGCTCGACCTTCGTCTGGTCCAGCTTGAGGCCGAGGTCTTCGCTGATGACCTGGCCGCCCGTGAGGATGGCCATGTCTTCGAGCATCGCCTTGCGGCGGTCACCGAAGCCCGGCGCCTTGACGGCGACGGCGGTGAAGGTGCCGCGCAGCTTGTTGACGACCAGGGTGGCGAGCGCCTCGCCCTCGACGTCCTCGGCGACGATCAGCAGGGGCTTGCCCTGCTGGACCACGCGCTCCAAGACTGGGAGCAGGTCCTGGATGGCCGAGATCTTGCGGTCCGTGATGAGGACAAACGGCTCCTCGAGCACAGCCTCCATCCGGTCAGGGTTGGTGACCATGTAGGCCGAGCTGTAGCCGCGGTCGAACTGCATGCCTTCGACGACTTCGAGCTCGGTGGTCATCGTCTGGTTGTCTTCGACGGTGATGACGCCGTCCTTGCCAACCTTGTCCATCGCGTCGGCGATGAGGTTGCCGATCTGCTCGCTCTGGCTCGAGATCGCGGCTACGTGAGCGACGTCCTCGTGTCCCTTGACGGGAACCGAGAGCCTCTTGATCTCTTCGACGACGGCCTCGACGGCCCTCTCGATGCCGATCTTGAGCTGCATGGGGTTGGCGCCCGCGGTCACGTTGCGGAAGCCTTCGTTGATCATCGTCTGCGCCAGCAGGGTGGCGGTCGTGGTCCCGTCGCCGGCTACGTCGTTGGTCTTGGTCGCGACCTCACGCAGCAGCTGCGCTCCGGTGTTCTCCATGGGGTCCTTGAGCTCGATCTCGCGCACGATCGTCACGCCGTCGTTGGTGACCGTCGGGGCGCCGAACTTCTTCTCGAGGACCACGTTGCGGCCCTTCGGGCCGAGCGTGATGCGGACTGACGAGGCCACGATGTCGATGCCCTTCTTGAGGGCCTGTCGGGCCTCTACGTCAAATGTGACTGACTTCGCCATATTTTGTTTTCCCTCTTTCCTTTATTTCTTGCCGTTCGAGCCGACGACCGCGAGCACGTCTTTCTCGGAGACGATCAGGTACTCGATGTCGTCGATCTTGAATTCGTTGCCTGCGTACTTGGCGTACAGGACCTTGTCGCCGACCTTGAGCTCCATCGGCACCTTGGTGCCGTTGTCGAGGACTCTTCCGGTGCCCACTGCCTCAACTGTGCCCTCCTGGGGCTTCTCCTTGGCGGTGTCCGGAAGCAAGATCCCGCTCTTGGTCTTCTCCTCCTTGTCGGACGGCTTGAGCACTACGCGATCGCCTAGCGGCTTCAGATTCATGTACGCCCCTCCTCAGGTGATGGTTTGGTGTTAGCACTCCCCGCGCCCGAGCGCTTAGCACTCGGGAGGTTCGACTGCTAATAGTACTACCGTCGGGAGGAGAGGGCTAAACCTCGGTGGAGGTCGAGATCTCCGCCTGGGCGGCCCGGATCAGCTCCTGGGCCCCTTGCACCTGGTCGGCTGGGACCATGACGCGGGCCTCTGTGAAGTTGATGGCGTACGAGTAGGCGGTGTCGCCGAAAACTTCGGCGCGAAGGCCATTGGCCTCCAGCACCGCCGCCAGCAGGTCGGCCTGCATGCGATCACCCCGGAAAACGACCTCCCAGCCCTTGACGCCCACCGGGCGATTCTCCGGCTACCAGCCCAGCGACGGCTCTACCGTCGTGGGCTGCAGGCCGCCCGCCGCCACGGCGAAGTGGGCGGCTGCCGCGATCATCGCCGCATTGTCGGTGCACAGGTCCATGGGCGGCATCGTCAGCCGCGCCCTGCCCCCCACTACCTCCGCTGCGCGTTGGCGGAGGAGCGTGTTGGCGGCCACGCCACCCGCGACCACCACCTCTATGCAGCCAGTCATCGACAGCGCTGAATCGAGCTTCTCCAGCAACGACTCCACCACGGAACGCTCGAACGAGGCTGCCAGGTCGGCCCGCTCCTGCGGTCCGGCGCGCTCCCCGAGGTCGCGCAATCGGTAGAGGAGGGCTGTCTTGAGGCCGCTGAAGCTGTACTCGAGGCCACGCAACGAGGGGCGCGGCAGAGGTTGGCGCCCGGGGTGGCCGGTCCTGGCCAGCCGGTCGAGCGCCGGTCCGCCGGGGTACCAAAGGCCCAGCATCCTGGCCGCCTTGTCGAAAGCCTCGCCGGCAGCGTCGTCGCGCGTGCGCCCGATGACCTCGAACCGGCCGTGATCTGGCATCAGGACGAGGTCAGAGTGCGCTCCGCTGACGACAAGGCCGAGCAATGGCGGCTCGAGATCTGGACGTGCGAGCATCGCCGCGTAGATATGGCCCCACAGGTGGTTGACGCCGGTCAACGGGCGTGACCAGGCTGCCGAGAGGCCTTCGGCCACGCCGGCTCCGACCAGGAGGCAGCCCGCGAGGCCAGGCCCACGTGTGACGGCGACCAGGTCGAGGTCTTCGCGGCCGACGCCGGCGCGTTTGAGCGCCAGCTCCAGGAGGTGTGGGAGGCGTTCGAGGTGGTCGCGGGCCGCGAGCTCGGGGACGACGCCACCGAACTCCGCGTGGAGGTCGACCTGCGAGTGGATGACGTTGGAGAGAACGCGGCGGCCGTCGGCGACGA
Organism: Candidatus Dormiibacterota bacterium; assembly: GCA_036264335.1. Classification (GTDB taxonomy): domain Bacteria; phylum Chloroflexota; class Dormibacteria; order Dormibacterales; family Dormibacteraceae; genus Palsa-872. Next base: position 4,192 of record DATARC010000254.1, on the reverse strand, counting down.
CCGCGACCGAGGTTTCGTCGCAGCTGGTTTCAATGGCAAGCGTCAGTGCCAACCTGGACCTTCCATCGGGCGCTTCGCGCCACCTTCCCAGCGAACGGGGAAGACGACTTCGCCTAACTTCCTTCTTTGGTGAGCAGGTCGCGGCGTAGCCCGCGTACGTCTGAATCGATTCGCTCCAGGTTGGTTTCGTACGCGCGGCGGAATCGCGGTGAGTGGATCGAATCCGACCACATGACGATCGCGTCCTCGCCATTGTCCGTGTAGTAGCCCTTGCGCCGGCCGATCACCTTGAAGCCGAATGCTTCGTACATCTTCATCGCGTTCTCGTTGGAGGTCCGCACCTCCAGCGTCACCCATTTCGCGCCCATGTCGTAAGCCGCCTGCACCAGCCCTGCAAACAGCACGCGCCCGTAGCCTCGATGCTGAAGGTCGTGCCGTACCCCGATGGTCGTCACGTGGGCCTCGTCATACATGCGCCACATCCCGCCGTAGCCGACGATGGTCGGGTCGAAATCGGCACCCTGGAATCCCGCCGGCCTTTCGACCGCCCCCTCCTGGCGAAGGACCAGGTAATGAGCGCTCGTGCGCGACGCGAGCTCGCGGTAGTAGGCGTTCCGAGGCCAGGGGGTGGAAAAGATCTCGCGTTCGATCTCCTGCACCGTCCCGATGTCGGCCTCTCGCATCAGCTCTAAGGCCAGCTGCTGTCTTATTTGAACCATCACGTCCGCGTCCAACGGTGGCGCGCAAATGCGCTCCCCAAAGCCTGCATGTACTCGAGCCTGAGACTACCATAGGCAACTTCAGAAGCTGACTCGAGCAAAAGCGAGGCCGCTTCGCCGAACGACCGCAGGCCTGTTTCGGGCACCAGGTCCACGCCTGCAGCGCGTAATAGCGACTCCGTCGCCGGACGAAGCCAGCCCACCGCGGGCAGCTCGCGTGGCAGCTCCTCGGCACCTGTGAGCTGTGGCTCGGAGCCTGGCGCCAGGCTGTACACGCGCCCACGGCCCGCCTCAGCCAGGGCGGTGACGGGACGCTCACTTCGCGCCGCCTGGATCTCGAGCGTCTTCAGAGTGACGATCGGCACCGACAGACCGATCGCGACGCCGAGGCCGAACGAAACACCGACCCGCAAACCTGTGAAGGAGCCAGGGCCTGTCGCCACCGCGATCCTCGTCAGCACGTAGTCCGCGGTCATTGCTCGAAACCGGGCCGGGAGGTCGAACGTGCGGCCGGACTCGTGCGTCTCCTCGGCCACGACCGTGCCATCAGGGCGGACCAGCGCAAGCGCAGAGCGTGCGGAGGACGTATCGATGACGAAGATCACCTGCGCAGCTCCCTCAGCAGCACCAGGTGACGCCGGTCGCCGCCTAGATGCTCGATCGACAACAGCGCGGCCTCGGGCGAGTCCAGGCGGTCGCCCCATTCGATGACCACGGCACCCTGGTCGAGCAGCTCGTCAAGTCCAAGTTCGGCCAGGTCGGCCGAATCCTCCAATCGATAGAGGTCGACGTGCGCGATCTGCACGCGCCCGGCGTAGACGCGCACCAGCTGGAAGGTTGGGCTGGCGACGTGAGCCGATGAGCCCATGCCGCGGGTCAGACCGCGCACGAAGGTCGTTTTGCCCGCTCCGAGGTCACCCTTGAGTAAGACCAGGTCGCCCTTCGCCAGGGTTTCGCCAAATCGCTCGCCTGCCGCCTCGGTCTCCGCAGGAGAGCTGGTGATCAGATCAAGCAAAGTGATCGAAGCCGCTCGCGTGCAGCCGGCGCGGCAGCCCGTCGCCGCCGACGACGTTGACGGCGGGGTCATCGGTCAACGTTCCAAACGGGACCAGGCCCGCGCTCCGGATGAGGTCCTCGGGTCCAACGCATACGAGCTCCGCCTCCTCCCCGCTGGTAAGGGCGTCCTCCCAGCTCGCGCCCTCCACCGATGGGATCGCGTCCGCCCTGATGATGCAACCGGCGCGCGACGCCGCGGCGAATTTCTCCATCTCCCTGAGCAGCCCATCTGAGATGTCGCCACAACAGAGTCCGGCCTGGTTGAGGCGACGGCCCTCGTCGATTCGCGGCATCAGGCGCAGCGCTTTGCGCGCCCTGAGAGAAAGTGCCGCGGCGCCCAATGGGCCGCTTACTGCGACCGCCCATCCCGGTTTGGCTTGCGACCGCGCGAGGGGCCTCGACACCGTGCGCCCGACCACGGTGATCGACAGCACCGCCGGCCCGTCGACCGAGCTCATGTCGCCGCCGACAATAAGCAAGCCTGTGTCAGCGGCGAGCGAGCTCATTCCCTCGTACAGGCCGACGAAGTTCTCGACCTGCCAGGACCTGGGGACGGCGATCGACGTCAAGGCCCACGCCGGGGTTGCGCCCTTGGCCGCGAGGTCGCCCAGCGCGAGCGCCAGCGCACGCCAACCGGCGTCCTCAGCGGTCATCCAGCTGAGGTCGAAATGGACTCCCTCCACCGCCATGTCGCAGCTGGCGACCACGTACGAGCCGTGGTCGCTCCAGACGGCCGAATCATCCTCGCCGGCAGTGATCTCGAATCCCTGCGTAGCAAGGAAAGGCATGATCCGCTTCAGCAGCTCGAGCTCTCCGGTGCCTCCGACCTTCACGCTTCCAGCATGGCACGCAGCTCGCGGGCGGCTGCCTCAGGGTCCGCCGCCTCCCCCACCGCCCGGACCACGCACGCGCGGCGAACGCCGGCTGCGATGAGCCGGCGGATGTTCGAGGCGTCGATTCCGCCGATCGCAAAGACCGGCACCGGTTTGCCGACGGCCGTTGTCACTGCGGCCACGCCGCCCGGTCCGATCACCGCCTTTTGAGGTTTGAGCGGTGTGGCGAAGGCGGGTCCGCAGCCGATGTAGTCCGCGCCCGACGCGATGGCGGCGAGCGCAGCCTCAGGGGTGGAGGCCGAAGCGCCGATCAGCAGCCGATCCGACGCAATTCGCCGGGCGGCCGCAACGCTCAGATCGTCGGCCCCGAGATGCACGCCGTCGGCTTCGCTCAGGAGCGCCAGGTCGACGTGATCGTTTATCACGAGGAGGGCGCCGGCTTCGCGAGTCAGGTCACGGAGCCGGCGGGCCAGCACCAGGAGGTCGCCCCGGGCCAGCTGCTTGTGGCGGAGCTGGAGGACGCCCGCGCCACCGCGGAGGGCGGCGGCCGCCACCGTGATCAGGCGGTCGGGTGCCTGGTCGGGGGTGATGACGTAGAGGCGGTCGGCGAGGAGGTGGTCGAAAAGTGCGGTTCTCGTGGCTGGCTAAGGCTACCGAGCAGAGACTTGAGCGTGGGTGCCAACCGCGGGGGCCCAGCCCGGCCAGGCTAGGTCCGGCCTGTCCTCCACGCGGGAGGCTATGTAGAGCGCTTTTAAGCGCTCTCCTGCACGTCCTCTGAGTCGGTGATGCGGATTGGGTTCCTCAGGCGCAGCACGCGGTCCTGGACCTCGAAGAGGACGTCCATCATCGGGACCACCCGGTAGCGGATCCGGTAAGGGTCGGTCCGGACCTCGGCCGGGGCCGGCCGCGCCAGGACCAGCTCGATGAGCGCTCCCGCCCGCTCGCGAAGGCGTGCCGGAACCCGATCGATCCCTTGCAGGTTGAGCTCCTCCAGCGAGAACATGAGCTCGTCGATCGCGCGGATGATCGAGGAGAGACGCTCCGTCTCGCTGCGCCGGCTGCGGCGCGTGGCCTCGTGGACCTCGATCTCGTGGTTGACGTCGGCGAGCTGGGACATCCGAGAGCAGATGTTGCGACATCCGCTTGCAAAATGCTTTCAGCCGACCCCGCCTGGTTGAAACTCGTGGACAACCCTGTGGAAAACGCCTCTTTCTCGGCCCTACAGCCAGCCTGGGCGTCCCCACGCCGCCTACCCGTCGGACTTAGAGCAGTATCTGGCGGAGCTTCTCCCGGAACGCCTCCGGGGCCGTGTCCTTGTCGCAGCAGACCTTGACCAGCCGCTTCAGGCTGGCCTGAAACTCGTACTGGTCGGCGCAGGGCGGACAGCTTTCGAGGTGCAGCTTGAGCTCCAGGACCTCGGTGCTGTTCAGCTCACGGTCAACGTACTGGTCGAGCTTCTCCACACAGTCGTTGCAGTTCATGTCTGGGGCACCGGTCCGGCGCCGTTGCCGTGGACAATACCGGATTCGACGGCATAGTCATAGAGGGATCTTTGAAGCTGCTGCCGGGCCCTGTGCAGGCGCG
>DATARC010000253.1:0-7006 GCA_036264335.1 Candidatus Dormiibacterota bacterium | reverse complement strand
CGCCTCAGCGCCAGGAGGGGCGTCGTCCAGCCCCAGCATCGCAGCGCGCCCCATGGCGCCGCCGTAATAGCCGGTCAGCTGGTTGTCATCGAGGTCCGTGGTCGTGAAGCCGGTCGCCGTGATCTCGCCGTCGAGAAGCCTCAGTCCGTGACAGTCGACTCCTCTCGCGACGAGCCAATCGCGATACTCGTTCGCGTCGGACCCGGCGGTCGCCAGCACTGCCGCGGGATAGCCGAGGAGGGTCAGGTTGTACGCGTAGTTGCCGGCCACGCCGCCACGGTGCTTGCGCAGATCGTCGACGAGAAAGCTCAGGTTGAGGATGTGCGTCTTGTCGGCGAGGATGTGGTCCTTGAAGTGCCCCTTGAAGCTGAGGATGTAGTCGTACGCGATGGAGCCGGTGCAGACGACAGTCACGGGCGGCAGCCTACCTGAAATCAAAAAGGGCGCCACGTTGGCGCCCTTTGATCAGCGGAGTTTGATTAAGCCGCGCGGCGGCGAGCGGCCGTCTTCTTGGTGCGGCGGGTCCTGGTCGAGGTCTTGGTCCTTGCTTTGGTCGCCACCGACTTCTTGGCAGTGGGAGTGTGCCTGAGCTCGGTCGCGTACTCAAGCCTGCTCGCGGCCTTCGCGATCGTCTTGAACGAGCCGTTGAACATTCGCAGGGACTGCTTGGCGACGCTGCCGACGACGTCTCGGCGGCGAGCCTGGAGCTTCACGAGCTCGAATCCCTTGATGACGACCTTCTCAGGCAGCTTGCCGTTGACCTCGACGCCAAGCACCGTGATGCGCTCGGGCATGAAGTCGTTCGCCATGTGCGCGGCGGCCGAGATGCGTGCGTTGATGTTCTTGGCGACATCCTTCGCCGGCGCCGTGGCGGCGTTCAGACGTGCGTTGAAGCGGCGGTTGACCTTGCGAGCGGTCGGCGTGCCCTTGCGCTCCAGGCCCTTCACCTGCTTGCGCGCCGTCCCCATGGGGTCTGACGCGACTTCGCGAACTGTCTGGGCGGCGCCAAAGGCGACCTCCGCAACAGTGGTGGCCGTCTCTCCGGCCGAGTCTGCGATCTGTTCGAGTTCTGTAGCCATCTGTTTGCTCTCCTTGCTTCTTAGGTTGACGCAGTGCATCATAACGCACCGCGTCATCGTGTGTCAAGGGCAATGGTCACCGAACGTCACGCCAAAAGGCCCGCCGGGCCTTGCGTCACTCGCCCTGGACGCGCTTGATCAGCTCGACCGCATGTGAGCCGAAGACGTCGTAATGCGCCACCTTCCTCCGCTTCTCCGGCTGGATCCACTCCGGCCGCAGACCGTGCCGGCGACCCCATTCCTCGAGCACCGGGCGCAACCCGATGACGTGCAGGAAGGGCCGCTCGCGGACCATGCCGCGGATCATCGAGCCGTGGTAATGGTCGAAATTGCGATGAATCGCGATGCCGCCGGATTCTGCAAACGCGATCGCCTCCCGGATCTGGCGGCGCTCGAAGTACTGTTCCCTCAGGGGCGCGACTCCGGTCACCTCTGCGCGGCCGGGACGGGGATGCGCGCGTCAGTGCAGATCGCCTTGAAAGCGCATAGCGTGCACGGACGTTCTGCGTGCTCGGGACCCAGGGCAAAGTCGCCGGCGGCAATGCGCGAGGTCGCGGCTGCGATCCTGGCTTCAACGGCCTCGTCGTCCGGCGCCACCTCGATGAGCTGCCCGCGACGAATGTCGAAGAGCATCAAGCGAGGCTCGAGGCCGCCCGGCAGCAGGCCCCGACGTGCCGCGAGCCCATACAACCGCAGCTGCATCGAATACGCCTCGATCAACCTCGCATCGAGCGTCGCGTTGGTCTTGTAGTCGACAAGGGTCGTCTGGCCGTCAACCACGCAAACCCGATCGACGAACCCGCGGACCCGGGCGTCGCCGAGCCGAAGGTTGAACTCGAGCTCAACTCCGAGGGTGGGTGCCGCGGCCAGTGGGTGCGCGAGGTAGCGCGCCAGCATCTCCCTTCCCGCTTCAGGTCCTTTGTAGATCCCGAGCAGGTCGCCCCCGCTTACATGCCAGGCCGCCAGAGCCGCGTGGACCGAGGCGCCAAGCTCGCTCGACCCTGACGCGCGCACGAATGCCGGCAGCATCTCGTCGGGCGGCGCGGGAACACCCCAAACCTGGCTGAATCGGTAGCGAATGGGGCATACCTCGAAATCGTGAAGTTGCGAGAAGCTCAGCTCGATCTCGGCATCGACCCTTGGTCGAATCGCCTCCTCGCGGGGCCGGATGTGCTGCCACCTCTCGAGGACCGCCTCCACGACGGCAGGCCCATCCGCCCCAGAGCCGTCAGCCACACGTATGACGGGCAGCTCCAGCTGCTCCGCTTCGACGACGGTCGACGATTCAGGATGTGCGAACGCCCAGCTAAGGATCTCGGCGAAATGGTCGACCTCGCCATTGCCACCAACGTCGATGTCACGCACTGACTGCTCTTCCCTGGTGGCTGTCACGTACAGCGCGTCCTTGGTCCGCGTCAGGCCGACGTAAACGATGCGCCTGCGTTCGCCCATGGCAAGGGCTACGGCCGGTGCGCCGGGCGACGTTTCCTTGAAGCGAGGGTGCTTGTCCCCGCGCCAGTTCTTCATCACGAAGCCCAGGTTGTCGGGGTCGAAGAAAAGACGCTCGGTGTCGCGCGGCCGGGGCGGCCGCAGGTTGACCAGGAAGACGACTGGAAACTCCAGGCCTTTCGCGGAGTGAACGGTCAGGAGTGAAACCGCATCGGTCGTGGCGGCTTCTTCCGCCGCCTCGCCGACTGGCAGCTCGGCATCGATCACCTGGTCCAGATGGCGCACGAAGTCGCCGATGCCCGCGAGGGCCAGATCTCGTTCGAAGCGCGACGCAAGCTGAAAAACCTTGCGGAGGTTGAGCAGCGCTCGAGGACTGCCGTCTCTCTGGGCGCGGAGCTCGGCCCAGCGCAGATAGCCGGTCTCTTCGAGGAGGCGATTGAGGATGTCAGCCACCGTCAGGGCGTCTCGCAGCCCGCCGAGTCGATCGGTCAGCTCTACAAGGCGCACCGCCTGCGCGGCAACCTTCGCCTCCATCTCCGGGAAGCCGTCGCGCCCAGATTCCTCGAAGCAATCCCGCAAGCGCATTCCGCTGCGGCCGAAGCGCCGCGATGCGAGCCGGTACATACCTTTATCTGGAAACCGGACGATCGGCCCCTGGAGCACCCTGACCAGCGCGCCGTCGTCCATCGGGTTCTCGGTCAGCCTCAGCAGGGCGAGCACATCTTTGATCTCCTGGCGGTCGAAGAAGCCCGAGCCGCCGCTGGTGAGATAGGGGATCCCCTGGCGGCGGAGCTCCTCCTCGAATTCGCGGGGCAGCATTCGTATCGAGTGCGCCAGTATCGCGATGTCAGAAAACGGTCGGCCGCCGACGTTCAGGCGCCGGATCGTCTCTGCCACAGACCGGGCTTCGGTGCGCGAGTCGGGCGCCATCATGACCGTGACCGGCCGCCCTCCCGATCCACGTGTGGCGACCAGCTCGGGCTCAGTCGCGAAATCAGGGTCGCGGCGTATGAAGTCGGTGGCGCAGTCAAGGATCTCCTGGTATGACCGGCGATTGTGCGTCAACGGCAGCCGCAGCCCTGGGAAACGCGTTCGGATGTTCTCGATCTCTGCGTCGCGCCAGCCGTAGATCGATTGCTTGGCATCACCCACCGCCGAGACGTTGCCGAAGCCATCCGCTGCGAGCAGCCTGATCAGATCGAGCTGAATCCTGTTGGTGTCCTGGAACTCGTCGACCAGCAGGTAGCGAAAGCGCTCGCGGCACCTGCGGCGAAACTCCGGGACGCGCTCCAGCGCATCGATCACCTCGAGGATGAGGTCGTCGAAATCGCGAAGGTTCTCGGCGCGGAGGGAGTCCTCGTAGGTTTTGTAGACGAGGTGCAGGACCTCGATCGCCTCGATCTCGGCATGCGCGGCATCGCTCGCGGAGGCGCCGTCGAACGACGAGTCCCAATAGCGGCCGTGCAGCTCGAGAGCCTGCGTGCGGAAACCTTCGGGGTTGATGCCCCGGCCCTTCAGCTTGAGGAGAAATCGAAGGCCTGATCGCAGCAGGTCGTCGAGATCCTCCACCGACAGAGCCGTGAACGCGTCAGGGTCGAGAGGGGCCGCCGTGCCGCTGCGCAATCGCGCCACCAGCCGCTGCTCGAACAGCCGCTGCCCTGTTTCATCCAGGACTCTCAGCTCGCGTGGCGCGCCAACCAGGTAAGCAAACTCGTCGAGCAGGCGGGCACAGGTGCCGTGAAAAGTTCCGATCCAGGCGGCATCGAGGACCTCCGGCCCCAGCTCCGGCCGCCGCTCGGTCAGCTCGCGGGTTATTCGCTGGCGCAGCTCCTCCGCGGCGCGATCGTTGAAGGTAACGGTAAGAATCCTGTCCGGCGTTACTCCTTGTTCCACGAGCCAGCAGAAGCGCTCGGTTGCCGTGAACGTCTTGCCCGTGCCGGGACCGGCTGCGATGAGGAAAGCTCCGTCCGGCCCGGCGTGAGCCGCCGCCTTCTGCTCTGGGCTCAGGGTCATTCGGGAGGTGCACCTCCATAAGGGCAGATGGCGGCGTGGGGGCAGTTGCCGAAGCGCGTGATGCAGGTACCCGCGAGCTCGCGCGGACCTGGCTCGAAGTGGCCGCCCTTGATCCCCGCTATCGCCTGCATGACGACGGCGCGGCTGCGGTCGAGATCCTCGGCGCTCAGCGCCTTCTCCCGGTACTCCTTTAATCCCGCCGGCTGGCCCACGGCGAAGATGTCCTGCCGCATATCTCTCCAGACCCAGTCCTTCGGATACCACAGGGATAGGAACCTCGGCTGAAAACCGAGGGCTTTGCCTTCGTCATCGACGCCGTATCTACATGCGAGGTAATACAGCGCCAGCTGCACATCGGACATTTCGGGCCCGAAGTACTGCTCGTACGCGTAACGCATCGGCTTGCCGGAGCCTGTCTTGTAGTCGACCACCTCGACCTGGCCGTCGCCCACGTCGTTGACCCTGTCGATCTTGCCCACGATCTCCACGCCATCGAGCTCGAGATGAAATCGGCGCTCGACGTCCAGCGTGCGCAGGCGCCTGATCACCTGCAGCCCGGTGACGAACTTTATGTAGTTGCCCAGGACGTTGCGGACCTGGAGCTCTTCGCGCTTGCGATCGAGCACGCCTTCCATCTTCGACAGGTAGGACTCGAGGTGCTTCACCAGCGAGGCCTCGAGCCACTCGCGCTGCAGCTCGGACGCGAGCGGCCGCCACTCCGATTCGTTCTTGTGGAAATCCTCGAGTACCTCGTGCAGAAAGCCGCCACGCTCCATCGCCACCGAACGCGGCTCGTCCACGAGGCCCGGATGGTGGTTGTACCAGTACAGGCGCGGGCATTTGAGGTAGTCGTTGAGCGTCGTCGGGCTGAAATGCCCGATCTCGACGTTCGTGGGATTTCGATCCCCACCATATGGCTCGAACGGCTCGCCCGACTCGCGATCCGTGAGAAAGGCAACGTCGAGACCCAGCGCGAGTGCCCTGCCTGCGCTCCCGTTCAACGCATCGCGATGCGATGCGATCAGCACCTCGGCCTCGCGCGCGAGCAAGACGTCGCGCGGCGCCAGCCTTCCCGAGGCGCGCGTGAGCTCTCGCGATTCCGCCTCCGGCTCGGCCAGGCCAAGAAAGACGGAGGCTCCCGCCTGGCGCAGATACGCGTCCGCGAAGGTGACATAGAGCCGCCGCTTGGCGCGGGTCATCGCCACGTATGCGAGGCGCGCCTCCTCCGCGAGATGCCCGTCGGGATCCGAGGGCCACGACGGCATGAAGCCGACCTTGTAGCGCTCGAGCCAGGCGCGGTCTTCGACATCAAGCAGCGGGTGCGGCCGCGCGGCAAGGGGGAACAGCCCATGTGCGAAGCCGGAACAGAACACCACCTCGAATTCCAGACCCTTGGCCTGGTGCACAGTGAGCACCTGGACTGCGTCACGCGCGCCGGATCCCTGCGCCGGCGCTTCGGTGTCGTCGGCCGCGCCGCTGAGCAGTGAATCCAACGAGCCGGCGATGTCGGTGAGCAGTGGGGGCGCCCCATTGAGCCTCTCGTGAACTGCCTGGATCCTCTCGAGGCCTCCGATCGCCGCCCGAAGGTCAGCTATCGCCTCGGCTCGCTGGTCGGGCGCCAGCCCGAGATCCAAAAGGCGCCGCATGGCTCCGTCTTCGATAAGGATCGAGTAAGCGAGACTCGTCAGCGGCAACCTGGCGACGCGGCCGAGCAGTCGATAACGTGCAACCATCGCCGCGTGCAGGCTGTCGAGCTCGTCTTGCGTGAGGAACTCGAGATAGTCCGGCTCTGACGAGACCTCTGTGGGACTTTCGCCACCCCAAGGCAGGGGATAGCGCGCGGGATCGCGCGCCGCGAGCACGTACATGAGCCTCCGCACGACCCGAGTCAGCGGGCGCCCCTGCTCGCGCGCGTGCGCACGGAGCCGGCTGAGGGTGCGTGGGCCAACCCCGCCAAGACTCGACGAGAGGGCGCCTTCAAATGCGTCAGGGTCATCAGGCCGGCGCAGTGATTCGAGGTAACCCACCAGGAATCGGACGACCTCGTTGCGCGCCGTGGCGCCTGACCCGCGCACTTCGTAAGGGAGGCCCAATGCCCGCAACGCCTCCTCGAACGGCCCGCCAAGCCAGGTGGTGCTGCGCAGCACGATTGCGAAATCGCTGAGCCGCAGGTCCTGTGACTCCGCACGCAGCCGTTTGATTTCACGCGCGCAGAAAAACGCTTCATCGACCGCGTCGCCCTCGCGCACGACGACCACCGCGGGCGAACGCGAGGGACCGGCCGCACGCAGAGTGCGCCGCTCGCGACCGGGCTGGGTCGCAACGAGGAGCCTTTCGCCGGCGTCCAGCGCTTCGCGCGAGCAGCGGTAACAATCGTCGAGCCTGTGTGTGGCTCCGCCATACACCTTGGCGAAGTCGTCGCTCAGCAGGCGCGGCACCGTGCCGCGAAAGCCATAGATGGATTG
>DATARC010000231.1:0-3722 GCA_036264335.1 Candidatus Dormiibacterota bacterium | reverse complement strand
AGCCAGCCCATCGCGGCGGCCGCGGCGACGCCCGGGACGAACGCGAACAGCGCGCGGCCGCTGGCATCCCACAGCGCACCCGCGATCAGCGGCAGCACGAACGCCGTCGCGTACTGGAGGGTGAATACAGCGGCGCTCATGCGGTGAACGTCGCCGGCCGCCGCGAGCCTGGGGGGCAGCGTCAGAGTGACGATGAAGGCGAGCGCGGTCGAAAAGCCCAGCACCAGGGCTGAAGGGATCACCCATGCGCCGGGCAGCGTCACGATGCCGATCTGCGCCGCCGCCATCAGCGCGGCAGCGCCGAGGAAACCGATGCGGCCCGTCAGAACCCGGTCCCATAGCGCGACGACCGGCGCCGTGAGCAGCTGTCCTCCATTGAGAAGCGCAAGGGTTGGGGTGATGAGGCCGTGCCGGCCGGTCTGGTCGAGGTAGTCGGGGATATAGGCGTTGGCCCCGAAGTAGACGGCCGAAGCCATGCCGATCACCAACCCGATCCGGATCGACTGCGACTCGAGCCAGCTCGGCCACCAGCGCGCGGGCACCGCCAGCCGCCTGCGTGCCGGCGCCGCGATCCCAATCGCGATCGCGCTGATCGCGACGATGATCGACCACAACGCGAGCGCCAGGTGCCAGTCTCCGTGCGCGAGAGGCAGCACGCCGACCGGAGTGGTGAACGTGACTGGCAGCGTCTCGCCGATGAGGATGCCATTGCTGTACACGGCGGTTGCGAGCGCGATACGCATCGGGAACCAATCGCGTACGAGCGATGGGAACGCGGGCTGGCTGACGGCAACGCCCAGGCCCATGACGAACGTGGCCGAGAAAAGGACCGCCGGGCTCGAGCCGGCCGCGCGGAGCGCCCCAAAGACGGCGATGAGCCCCAGCCCCGTGATCAGGGCGCCACGCACGCCAAGCTTGGCGATGAGCAGCGCCCCGGGCACCGAGGCGAGCGCGAGCAGCAACACCGGCAGAGACACCAGCGCGCCGACTGCCTTCTCATCCAGGTGAAGGTCCCGGTGGATGAGCGGGATCAGCGGCGGCACGGCCAGCAGCACGAGGCGCAGGTCGACCCCTCCAAGCCAGAGCAGAAGGAGGCGCACCAGATCCTTGCGGCTCAGCCTCACCTTGACCTCATTCGCACTGCATACTGAAGCCTGTGCCCGGCCTGCTGATAGTCACGTCGACCGGCGCCGAAGATCCGACGCGCGCGAGCATTCCGTTCCACATCGCCTGCAACGGAGCCACTCCGGCGGGCACCGAGTGCAGTATCGCGCTGGCGGGGGATTCGGCAGAGCTGCTCAAGCCCGACATCATCGCGAATGTCGTCGGTCTCGGGCTGCCGCCGCTGCGCGATCTCCTGGACAAGTGCGTGGTCCAGGGCATCAAGTTCTACGTTTGAAAAGGCTGCGCTGAGGCCCGTGGGGTCTTGCCGGAGATGCTGACGGAGAACGCCACGTTCATCACGCCGCCTGACCTGGTGCGTCTGACGATGGCCGCCGACAGGGTCCTCAGCTTCTAAAGCGCCTCTAGTCCCTGGTGGCGCCGATCGCCGCCAGCGCGCTGGGATTCTCGAGCGAAGAGAGGTCGCCTGGATCCTTGCCGGTATAAACCGAGCGCACCACGCGCCGCAGGATCTTGGCGTTGCGGGTCCGAGGCAGGTCGGTCACGAAATGCACCGCCTTGGGCCGCAGCGGCTTGCCCAGCGCGGTGGCGATGAGGTCGGAGAGCTCCTGCGCGAGCTCAGCGCTTGCGGTTGTGCCTTTCCGAAGGATGACGAAGCAGACGAGCGCCTCGCCCTTCAGCTCGTCCGGCACGCCGATCGCCGCTGACTCCGCTACCGACGAATGCGACACCAGCACCGATTCCACCTCGGCCGGCCCGAGTCGCTTGCCCGCGACCTTGATGGTGTCGTCGGAGCGGCCCAGCACGTACCAGAGGTCATCCTCGGGGTCGGCGTAAGCCCAGTCGCCGTGCACCCAAACCCCCTCGAAGCGGCTCCAGTAGGTGTCGAGGTAGCGCTGCTTGTCGCCCCAGAAGCCGCGTGTCATCCCTGGCCACGGATTGCGGATCACGAGTTCGCCGACCTCGCCGCGCACCGAGTTGCCTTCGGCGTCGACCACGTCGGCCGCCATCCCCGGCAGGGGGCCTGCGAACGAGCAGGGCCGGAGGTGGGTGATGACGTTGCCGCACAGGATGCCGCCCGAGATCTCGGTGCCGCCTGTGTAGTTGATGATCGGTAGGCGGCCGCCGCCGATCCTTTCGAAGAACCATTTGAACGGCTCGGGGTTCCACGGCTCACCGGTGCCGCCGAGGATGCGCAAGCTCGACAGATCGTGGCGCCCCGGCAGCTCGTCGCCATGTGTCATCAGGCCGCGGACGAGGGTGGGGGAGACGCCGAGCACGCTGACCTTGTGATCGTCGACCATGCGCCACAGGCGGTCGGGGCCAGGGTGGTCGGGAGTGCCCTCGTAAAGGACCATCGTCGCGCCCAGCGCGAGCGACCCGAAGATCAGCCAGGGACCCATCATCCAGCCGATGTCGGTGTACCAGAACACGGTGTCGTCGGCGCCGATGTCGAACCCATGCGCCATGTCCTGCGCGGTCTTGACGGGGAAGCCGCCATGCACGTGCAGGGTGCCCTTCGGCTTGCCCGTGGTCCCCGACGTGTAGATGATCATCAGGGGATCCTCTGGGTCGAGCTCGTGCGTCGCCGCGTGCCGGGGCTCGTCCTCCAGCAGCACCTCCCACACCTGGTCGCGGCCGTGGGTCCAAGGGATCTCTCGCACAACCCTTCGGTGCACGATGACCTTTGTCACGGTCGGGCAGGTGACGAGCGCCTTGTCGGCGGTCTCCTTCATCGGCACGACCTGACCCCGGCGGTAGAAGCCGTCGGCGCAGATGAGCACCTTCGCCTCGGCGTCCTGCAGGCGCGTCGCGATGGCCTCGGCGCCGTAGCCCGAGAAGATGGGGATGATGACCGCGCCGATCTTGACGGTGGCGAGCACGGAGATTGCGACCTCCGGACACATCGGCATGTAGATCCCGACGCGATCGCCTGGCCGGACCCCCAGGCGGCGCAGCGCCCCGGCGAGGCGGCACACCTCTTCGTCAAGCTCGCCGTAGGTGAGCTTGCGGACGTCGCCGGGCTCGCCCTCCCAGATCAGCGCGAGCTTGTCGTGGAACTCACTGTCGCGATGGCGGTCGAGGCAGCTCTGCACGATGTTCATCCGGGCGCCGGTCCACCATCGGGCCCAGGGCTTGCCGTCGGAGAGGTCGACGACCTTATCGTAGTGGCGGTAGAAGGCGATGTCGATGTCCTTGATCGCGGCGTCCCAGAACCACTCGATATCGTCGTCGGCGCGCTTGAGGAGCTCGCGAAAGGTCTCGATCCCGTGCTGATCCATGAATCGCTTGAGCCGGCTGCGGGCGATCACCTCGTCGCTGGGCTCCCAGATCACGTCCCCGATCACGACAGGTTGCATGGCCTTTGAAGTCTAGACGGACCCCTAAACTCGGCCCTGATGGATCAGCTGCCGCCCGATTTTGCTGAGGCCGTGGCGAGGGTGATCGAGCCTGGGAAGGAAGCCGCAGTCGCCAAGATCATCGAGACCGCGACCTTGCTCGATGACGAGGAGCTGCGCATCTTTCTGGAGAAGTTCGCCACTCGCGTCCGGGGGTCGGCGAAGCCGGTGTCTCCCCAAGAGCTGGTGCAGTTTCTCCAC
>DATARC010000210.1:0-9490 GCA_036264335.1 Candidatus Dormiibacterota bacterium | reverse complement strand
AGCTGCCGCGCTGGACGCTGACGAAGATTTCCTCCCGCTCTTCTAGAGACAGGTACCGACCGACGCGCTTGGCTTGGACGTGTGCAGGGACCACACCGCCAGCCTGACTGAACCACCGCCTGCCGGTGTGCTCGGCAAGACCCATCGTGACGGCAGCTTCAGTTCGTAACTGACCGGCCCGGACAAGACCCCAGAACCTGCGTTGTAGTTCACGTCTTGGCGGAAGTCCTTTCATTTCCAACACTCCTAAATCTCAGAGTGTTGCGACGACTCCTTGACACTAAGGCGCGCGAGGCGACCAAAGGGGCACGAATGGCGGGCCTTGCCCCGCCCGCTGACTACAAATAGTGACGGCGGATCGCTCCCAGGTTGTTGAAGATCCGGACTCCGAACGCGACTATCGCGGCGATCGACAGGTCGACGCCCAGCTTGTCGCCGAAGTAGGTCAGGCCGCCCGCCAGCGTCATGTTGGTGAGCAGGCCGCTGAAGAACACCCTCGGCTCGAACGTCCCTGCGATGTAGGCCTTGAAGGCCCCGAAGATCGAGTCGAGAGCCGCGAGCAGGGCGACCGCGGTGTATCGCGCGTAAGTGATCGGGATGGTGACCGGCGACAGCAACCCCAGGAGGACCCCCAGGATCGCGAACACGATCGCGACGACGATTACTTGCATATCGGCGCGGGCGTCGGTGATGGTTTTGGCGAAGGCGATGGGGATGGTCGCGGGCTCGCGCCCGGCGACGGTGACGGTGTCGGCGGGTTCAGCCGTGAGCGGTAGCCGACCGCGGGCTCGGTGGGGTTCATCACGTTGACGTACTCCAGGTCAGTTGAGTTGTAGTTGACGTTGCCGCGGCCCTGGATCGCTTTGAGCGCCGCGACCTTGTCGTGCAGCGTCACGAACTCTTCAGGGGTCAGCACGCGGCCGAAGTAAACCTTCCAGCCCTTTTTCGCGATCAGGGTCAGGTTGCCGCAGGAGTCGAAGATGAACCCCGACACCTGCTGCCCCAGCAGCGCCGGAAAACCCCGCTGCAGGTTGACGATCGCCGTCACAAGCACCTGCTCGATGGGTCGCTGGCCCACTTTGGGGTCTGCGCCGCTCGGTCCCTGCACATCGACCAGGCCCGCTGCCGAAGGCGCCGGCGCAAGGATCACAGCCTGGTCCGACATCAGGAAGAGCGTCGGGTTGGTGCCTGAGTGGTAGACCGCCACCGGCTGCCACTCGCTGATCTCCACCAGCACGCTGCCCGGCAGCTGCGGAATGACGGTGGCCGCCTGCACCCACGTCTGGTTCAGCAGCTTGCTGCGGTCGGACTGGGCGTCCACCGACAGCACGGAGGCCCCGCCGGCAAGCCCCGCGAGCTGCGCGACCTGCGCGCTCGTCAGGTGCTGGGCGCCAGTGACCTGGACGGTCCGAACCGACAGCGGCGGTCCGAACCACAGCCATGCCAGCAGCCCGGACAGCGCGACCGCGACCAGCCCCGCGAGGGCTCGGCGCGCCCAATGCACGTCCGGCTCCCGCAGAGACTTTTCGGATCTCGTCCACAGCTGGCCCTTCAGCGGCTCGCTCGCCTGCAGGTCGCGCCGCCAGCCAACGCGCGGCAGGACCGACCGACGGCGTCTCAGCTTCATAAACTCGGCGGCCCCACCCGATTCGCATGCCGCTGGATCGCATGGTCCACGAGTCGCTGGCACAGCTGGTCGAACGTGACCCCGGCCGCTCGCGCCGCGTCAGGCAGCAGGGACAGCTCGGTCAGGCCGGGCACGGTGTTGACCTCGAGGATCCAGGGCGTGCTCTTCGCGTCCACGATGATGTCGACCCGCGCCATTCCCGCACAACCCAGCAGGACGAATGCCCGTCCTGCCGCGTCGGCCGATGTCGCGCGCGCGCGCTCCTCGATCCGCGCCGGGATGATGTGGTGCGATTTTCCGGCCGTGTACTTCGCGTCGTAGTCGTAGGTCGGGTTGTCGCTGACAATCTCCAGAGTCGGCAACACCTGAACCTCCGGTGTCGCGAGCACTCCGACGGTGATCTCGGTGCCGGCCACAAACCTCTGCACCAGGACTCGGCGGTCGTAGCGCCCCGCCAGCGCAAGTCCGCTCGCGCACGCGTCAGCGTCCTTCGCGATGGTCAGGCCGATAGTGGAGCCCTCTCGCACGGGCTTGATGACGATGGGCAAACCGAAGCGCGAGACCAGCTGATCGACGACCTCGGCCGCAACGCCATCCTTGATCTCCAGCTCCTCGAAGTCCGGGATGTGCAGCCCCGCGCCCGCCATGACCGAGTTCGAGCGCGACTTGTCCATGCACAGCGCGGACGCCAGGATTCCCGAGCCCGTGTAAGGAAGGCCGATGAGCTCGAGCATCCCCTGCACCGCGCCGTCCTCTCCGAGCCTCCCGTGCAGCGCGTTGAAGACGCACGCGAAACCACCATCTCGAAGCGTGTCCCAAGTGGCGGCATCGATATCCACGCCGACCACCTCGTGGCCCAAGCGCCGCAGCGCCTCCTCCACCTGCGCGCCCGACCGCAGCGACACCTCGCGCTCCGCAGACCTGCCGCCGCGCAGCACCGCAAGCTTCATTTCCAGCGCCCCACCAGCTCGACCTCCGGCTCCAGGTCGGCGTTGAAGCGCCGCTTGACCTCGGCCCGGGCTCGCTCGATCAGCCTGGCGACGTCCGCGGCGGTGGCGCCGCCCTCGTTGACTATGAAGTTGCCGTGCAGGGCGGAGATCACCGCCTTGCCCTCGCGCAAGCCCTTGAGCCCCGCGGCCTGCACCAGCCTTCCCGCCGAATCGCCCGGCGGGTTCTTGAAGACGCTGCCGCAGTTCTTCGTCTTGATGGGTTGGGTCTCGTTGCGTTCGCGCGTGAGCTTGGCCATCTCGGCCTTCGCCTCCTCCCCATCGCCATGCTTCAGCTGAATGGTCGCCTCGACCACGAAGCCGCCTTTGAGGTCGCCATCGCGCAGCGCGGAGGTTCGATAGCCAAACTTGAGGTCCGACGGAGTCCACTTCTTCCCTGCCGACCCGGGCATGAAGCCGCGGGCGTCGACCAGGACTTCGCGCAGCTCTTTTCCCCAGCAGCCGGCGTTCTGATAAACCGCGCCGCCCACCGACCCCGGGACCCCGATCGCGAACTCGAAGCCACGCAGGTTGGCGTCGGCGGCGATTCGCGCCAGCCGCATCATCTTCAAGCCCGCGGCGGCGGTGATCCGTGTGCCGTCAATTCGGTGCTCGCGCGTCACCACACGCACGACGAGGCCTTCCATGCCCGCGTCCGCGATCAGCAGGTTGGTGCCCGCGCCGAGCAGGAAATATGGGATGCCCCGCTCACGCGCGCCGTTCAGCACCTTCTCGATGCCCTCGGCCTTGCCGGGCTCGATGAAGAAGTCGGCAGGGCCGCCGATACCGAATGACGTGCGCGAAGCCAGCGGCTCCTTCTCCCGCACGCCGGGAAGGCCGCGCAGCCAGGCGAGGTTAGACGCGCTGCGCCAGCTCATCGCCCAGCTTGCGGATATCGCCCGCACCCATCAACAGAAGGATGTCGTCACGTCCGACCAGGCCTTCCAGGACCTCGCGTGCGCCTTCGAAATCGCCGACGTACGAGCCATTGGGAAGCAGGTTGGCCAGGTCGCTCGCCTGCACGCCCGTCGGATTGTCCTCGCCGGCCGAGTACACGTCGAGCACGAGGACCTTGTCGGCGGCGGTGAAGGCCCTCGAAAAGTCCTGCATCAGCGCCGTGAGTCGTGAGTACCGGTGAGGCTGGAAGACGACGATCAGGCGGCGATGACGAAGCTCGCGCACGGCTTGCAGCGTCGCGCGCACCTTCGTCGGGTGATGACCGTAATCGTCGTAGACCGCGGCGCCCTGGAAAACTCCGATGAACTCGAGCCTCCGGTGCGCGCCAGGAAATCTTTCCAGCGCGCCGGCCACCTCGGCGAAGCTCACGCCCGATTCCAATGCGAGCGCCGCCGCTCCCGTGGCGTTCTGCACGTTGTGACGGCCAGGCTGCCGCAAGTTGACACGGCCCAGCTCGCGGCCCTGGTGATGGATCGCGAACGGGCGCCCGTCACCGCAGCGATAGTCGGCGCTCTCATCGAAGCCATAAGTGACCCGCCGCGCTTTTGCGGTCAGCGATCGCGCGCGCTCGTCGTCGGCGCAAAGCACGACCAGACCATCTGCGGGCAGACCAGCGACGAATTCGGCGAACAGGCTCTGCACCGCGTCGACATCCTTGAAGTGGTCGATATGGTCCAGCTCGATGTTGGTGATGATGGCGCGCCCAGGGTGGTGCAGCACAAGGCTTCCGTCGGACTCGTCGACCTCCGCCACCAGCAGCCGCGATTTGCCCGCCCGCGAGCTCGAGCCGTCTCCGACAAGGACCGTCGGGTCGAGTCCGGCCTCGGTCAGGATGTGCCCGACCATATAGGTGACAGTGGTTTTGCCGGCGCTGCCTGCGATGGCGATGGCATCGCTTTCGGCGATCAGCTCGGCCAGCATCTCGGCGCGGGTCAACACCCTGACCCCCATCGCCCGCGCCGCGTCCAGCTCCGGCGACGACTTGATCGCGCCGCTGTAGACGAGCAGATCCTGGAACAGGACGTGTTCGGGGTCGTGGCCGAGCTCGACGCGGATTCCGGCGTCTTCCAGCTCGGCGGTCGTGTCCGATGGCTTGAGGTCGCACCCGCTGACCTCGTGGCCCCGCGCCATGAGGACACGCGCGAGCGCCGAGACTCCCGCGCCTCCGATGCCCATCAGGTGGATCTTCATCGCCGCGCCACCTCTCTCAGCACGGCCAGCACGCGTTCGGCGGCGTCCCTACGCCCGGCGCCGGCCGACGCTTTCGCCATCGCGCGCAGGCGCTCCGGCGTCAGACCGTCGAGGGTCGACAGCAGCGACTCCGGCGTCAGCTTTCCGTCCGGAATGCTGACCGCGGCGCCCGCCTCCACCATGGCCGTGGCGTTCTCCTCCTGATGCCCGCCGCCAAACGTGCCTGGGATCAACACCATCGGGAGCCCGACTGCTGTCGCCTCCGCAATAGTGCCGACGCCCGCCCTGCCGACAACGAGATCTGCGGTGCGCATCAGCGACTGCATATCGTCGACGAAAGCGAGGCCGCGGTAATGCGCATGTTCACGTCGTGCGATTCCGTCGGCACCCTGGCGTCCAGCGACGTGCACGACCTCATCGAAGCGCTCTGTCAGCGCGTCGAGCGCCGCCCACACCGTCTGGTTGATGTTGCGCGCTCCCTGGCTGCCTCCGGTGATCAGCAGTTGGCGAGCCGGCGCAGCGGGTGTTCGCGGCTCGAAACCTTCGCGCAATGGGACACCCGTGAGCACGATGCGCCGCGACTTGATTCGCTTGTCGGTGCCAGGAAGGGTGGTGCACAGCGCCGCCGCCGATCCCGCAAACATGCGCGTGGCCAGGCCGGGGCGCACGTCCTTCTCGTGCAGTACGTAGGGAATGCCACGCCATCTTGCTGCAGCGATCGCCGGCGCCATCACGTAACCGCCGACGCCCAGCACGACGTCGGGGCGGAACTTGTCGACGATGCGCAGGCCGGCGCGAAATGCCAGCGGGATGACCGTTGGCAGGGCGAGGTTCTTCCACTTCGCGTCGCGGTCGAGGCCGCGGACGTTGACGGTGGCCAGCTCGAAGCCCGCCTCCGGGACCAGGCGCTCCTCGGGCCCTCCCGCGCGACCGACCAGCAGCACGGCGCCGTCGGGTTCCTCAGCGCGAAATGCCCGCGCGACCGCGAGCGCCGGATAAAGGTGCCCTCCGGTCCCGCCGCCCGCTATCAAAAGGCGCATTCGTCCTCCGTTTGATTCCAGACTCTGTATCGGTGCCGCGGCGTGCGATGCTCAGCAATACGCCGACCGCCGCCAGCGTGGTCGCCAGCGCGGTGCCGCCATAGCTGAAGAAGGGCAGCGGCACCCCGGCGATCGGCAGCGTGTTGGTGACTGTCGCCATGTTGAGCAGCGCCTCGAAAGCGATCCACGTTGTGATGCTCACCGCCAGCACTACTCCAAACCGATCCGGGGCCCTGAGGCCGGCTCGGTAACCGCGGATGGCAAAGCATAGGAAGCCGAGCATCACAAGTGTTGTGCCGGCGAGGCCAGTCTCCTCTCCGACGATGGCGAAGATGAAGTCAGTGTGAGCCTCCGGCAGCCAACCGTACTTTTCGACCGAATGCCCGATGCCGACGCCGAAAAAGCCGCCCGACCCCAATCCGTACAGGGCCTGCGTCGACTGGAAGCCCGCGCCCAACGGGTCCGAAAACGGGTCCCTGAAAGACACCAGGCGCGCGACCCGGTACGACTCGAACAGCGTGACGGCCACCAGCCCGAGGGCCAGGATCGCTACGAGCAGGACGATGTGCCGAAGCCGCGCGCCGCCTGCCCAGTAGGCGCTGATGAAGATGCCGATCATCACGATCGAGGTCCCGACGTCCTTTTCCAGCACCAGCAGCACCAGCACGCCTGCGAGCATTGCCGCGATCGGCAAGAGTCCCTTTTGAAAGGTGCCGACGACCGTGGCATTCCGGTCGATCCAGTGCGCGAGGAATACGGCGAAGGCGAGCTTGCCGAGCTCCGATGGTTGGAATGTGCCGAGCGGGCCGCCATCGAACCAACGGCGGGCGCCGTTCACTGTGACGCCGATATGAGGCACGAGCACCAGGAGCATCAGCAGGACGACCACGGCAGCGCCCGGGGTGGCCAGGCGGCGGAGCTTGCGGTAATCGAATCGGCTGAGGACGAACAGCGCGGCGAAGCCGATGAGCATCCACACCGTCTGCCGCTCGGCGTAATACAGCGCCGATTGCCGCTGGGTGTACGCGAAGGCGATGCTCGCGCTAGTCACCATCACGAGGCCGGCTGCACAGAGCAGGACGGTGGTCAGCAGCAAGACGCGATCCGGCTGGCGTTCTTCGCGGACGCTCGCGCTCATCGAGGCGACCCAAACTTCGCGTGAACTGCAGCTTTGAACCGCCGTCCTCGGTCTTCAAAGTCTTTGAACATGTCGAAGCTTTTGTAGGCAGGGCTCAACAACACCACGCCGCCGGCCCGGGCGAGGCTGCCCGCCGCCTCCACCGCGTCCTCGAGAGTGTCGGCCCGCACGACTTTGCGATGGTTGTGCAGCGCCTCGGCGAGAGTGTCCGCCGAGTCTCCGATCAGCACGACCGCTTCGACGTTGGCGAGCACGTCCGCCAGCCAGTCGCCCAGCTCGAACCCGCTGCCGTAGCCGCCGGCGATGAGGACGACCGGCGTGTTGGGGAACGCGCTGAGCGCGACGCGTCCCGCGTCGGGGTTGGTGGCTTTCGAGTCGTTGTACCAGCGCACTCCGTCCCATTCGCCGACGAGCTCGAGTCGATGCTCGACGCCCTTGAACGAACGAATCGCATCTTCGATCGCATCGTCCGACAGGCCCGCGATCCTGCCCACCGACGCGGCGGCCAGCGCGTTGTCCATGTTGTGCCGGCCTGGCAGCGGCATTGGCGGAAGAGGCCGGTGCTCGTCGAACCACACGACGTGCGCCTTCGTGCGCTCGGCGAGGCGGCGCGTCACCGGGTCGCGGCCGTTGAGGATTGCGAAATCGTCGGCGCCCGCAAATTCGATGGCGCGCGCTTTCAGGTCGACGTAGCGCTCGAACGTGCCGTGGCGGTCGAGGTGATCCGGCGTGATGTTCAGGATCACGCCCATGTGGAGGTGCGGCTCCGACACCGATTCGAGCTGAAAGCTCGAGAGCTCCAGGACCACCCAGTGTCGCGGCGTGATCTCGCCGAGTCGGTCGAGCACCGTGTCGCCGATGTTGCCGCCGACGATCACCGGGCGGTCGCCGGCCGCCAGCACTTCGCCGGTGAGCGCCGTCGTGGTGGTCTTGCCGTTGGTGCCCGTGATCCCGACGACGGTGCCCGGGCACAGCCGTAGGAAGAGATCGATCTCGCTCGACACCGGGATGCCGAGTTCGCGCGCTCGGCGCAGCAGGTCGGAATCCCACGGAACGCCCGGGCTCGCATACACAGCATCGACTCCGTCGAGGATGCCCTCGTCGTACCCGCCCACGCGCAGGTCGACGCCCGCGGGCAGCTGGGCGATCGTGTCGGCGAGATCCGACTCTGGCCTGCGGTCGGTCAGCCTGACTCGCTCGCCATGGCCGGTGAGGTGGTTGGCAAGCGCGATCCCGCTCCGGGCCGCGCCGACCACCAGGGCCGTCACGAGGCCAGCCGTGCCACCCCGGCCGCGGCCAGCGCCGAGACAAGCCCCACGCCCCAGAACGAGAGCGCGATGCGATTCTCAGACCAACCCTGGTGGTGGAACGTGTAGTGGATCGGGGTCATCTTGAAAACTCGGCGTCCGCCGCTGGCTTTGAAATAAGCCACCTGAATGATGACAGACAGCGTCTCGAGCACAAACACCAGGCCGACGATTGGCAAAAGGATGAGCATGCCCTGCTGCACGGCCATGGCCGCCAGCGCGAAGCCGATCGCAAGCGACCCGGTGTCGCCCATGAAGACTCGCGCGGGATAGCGGTTATAGATCAAGAAGCCCCCGAGCGCTCCGCACAGCGTCATCGCCACGGCCTTCTCGCCCGCGGCCGCGCCGGGCAGCAGCAGCGCGATTGCCGCGAACGCGATCACGGACAGGCCGCCCGCAAGGCCGTCCATCCCGTCGGTGAGGTTGACGGCGTTGGCGGTGCCGACAATCGCCACCACCGCCAGAGGAAAGATCACCCACGGAGTCGCCGGCAGGAAGAGCTGATGCGAAGCGCCCTGCGCGGTCGCCAACCAGGCGACCGGGATGGCCAGCAGGATCTGGATCGGGAACTTGAGCCGCGCCGGAATCCCGCGCGCTCCGACCTGCAGCTTGCTCCTGTCGTCGGCGAAACCGATCAGGCCGCCGGCGAGCAGCCCGGCCACGGCAGGCAGGGCTCCGGCGTGACCCGCGATCGTTGCGAGGACGCCGGCGACGATACCGAGAGCGACGAACAGCATTCCGCCGCCGGTTGGCGTGCCCGCCTTCTTCTGATGGCTGTCGGGCAGCTCCGTCTGAATCACCTGGCCGGACTTCCACCGCCGGAGCGCGCGGATCAACACCGGATACAGGAAGGCCGACAGCACGAGCGCGACCACGAATGTGATCGCCGAGAAGATGCTCAACGCGTGAGCTCCTTGACGACTTCGTCAAGCCGGATGCCGTGCGATCCCTTGATCAGCACGCGGTCGCCCTCGAGCGCGTTGCGCCTCACCCACAGCACCGCCTCGGCGCGATCGGGGACGACCTCCGCTCCCGCGGCCTCGGCGAGAATGCGCGCCCGCTCGCCGTCGATGACGCAGAGCGCATCGAACACCTTCGCCGCGTGCAGGCCGACGACGCGGTGCGATTCCTCCGCGAGGCCGCCCAGCTCCCGCATCTCGCCCAGCACCGCCAGCAGCCGGCCCGTCCTCGGCCGGTCGCCGACCGCAGCAAATGCTGCGAGCATCGATTCCGGGCTGGCGTTG
>DATARC010000149.1:0-3069 GCA_036264335.1 Candidatus Dormiibacterota bacterium | reverse complement strand
CGCTACCTGATGGAAAACTCGCCCCACGCGCTCATCGAAGGCGCGGCGATCGCGACCTTCGCCATCGGCGGCCACCAGGCATGGATCTACATCCGCGGCGAGTACGACGTGCCCTACGAGATGCTGCGCGACGCCATCGCGGAGGCTCACGCGAAGGGCTACCTCGGCGATCACCCCTTCGGCACTGACTACCCGCTCGACATCCGCCTCTATCGCGGCCACGGCGCGTACATCTGCGGCGAGGAGACGGCGCTGCTCGAATCGCTCGAGGGCAAGCGCGCCCAGCCCCGATCCCGTCCCCCCTTCCCCGCCATCAAGGGCGCCTGGGGCCAGCCGACCGCGGTCAACAACGTGGAGACCCTGTCGACAGTGCCCTGGATCATCCGCCATGGCGGCGCCGAGTACGCCAAGCGCGGCACGGAGAAGGCGAAGGGCACGCGCATCGTGACTGTCAGCGGCGACGTCCGCAAGCCGGGCAACTACGAGATCGAGATCGGCGTCACCTACCGGCACATCATCGAGGAGCTGGCCGGCGGCCCCTTCCCCGGTCGCAAGGTCAAGGTGTTCTGGCCGGGCGGCTCCTCGGCGAAGGTCCTCCCCGGCTCGATGCTCGACACGTCGACCGACCTCGACGGCCTCAAGGCACTCGGGACGATGGGCGGCTCGGGCGGGATCATCGTCATGGACGATTCGCACTGCGTCGTCAAGGCGGCGGCCCGGCTCCTGCGCTTCTATGCGCACGAGTCGTGCGGCAAATGCACGCCGTGCCGGGTCGGCAGCAACTGGGCGGTGCGAACCTACGAGCGCATCCTGGCCAACGAGGGCTCGGAGATCGAGCTCGCCCTCCTGGATCGTGTCCAGCAAGGCCTGCAGGGCGGCCGCTGTCTGTGCGGCCTGGGCGACGCGGCCGGGTGGGTCATCCAGTCGACGATGGGCCACTTCCGCAATGAGTACGAGGAGCACTGCCTCCGCCACACCTGCTCCGTCCAGGGAGCGCTCGTCCATGCCTGACGTAAAGATGGTCAACGTCACGATCGACGGCCGCGCGCTGAGCGTGCCCGACGGCACGCTGGTGGTCGAGGCGGCGAAGCTGCTCGGGATCGAGATCCCGGTCTTCTGCTACCATCACAAGCTCGAGCCGGTCGGCGCGTGCCGCATGTGCCTGGTCGAGATCTCGCCCGGCCCGCCCGTCGCTCAGGCCGGCTGCATCCGCCCGGTCGCCGACGGCATGGTCGTGCGCACGCAGAGCGCGATGGCGGTGCAGGCGAGGGCCGACGTCCTCGAGTTCGAGCTGGTCAACCATCCGCTCGACTGTCCTGTGTGCGACAAGGGCGGCGAGTGCCCGCTGCAGGACTTCACGTTCCGCCACGGTTACCCGACGAGCCGCATCGACCTCCCCCGCCTGCACTTCAAGAAACCGATCCCGCTCTCGCCGAACATCGCCCTGGACCGCGAGCGCTGCGTGCTCTGCTATCGGTGCACCCGCTACTACGACGAGGTGGCGTGGGAGCAGGAGCTGACCGTCGCCGAGCGCGGTGTGCATTCCGTGATCGCCAGCCAGTTCGACCAGCCGCTCACCTCGGTCTTCAGCGGCAACATCATCGACCTCTGCCCCGTCGGCGCCCTCACCTCGCGCGTGTGGCGGTTCGAGTCGCGGCCGTGGGACATGCACCACACCCCCAGCGTCTGCTCGAAGTGTGCGGTCGGCTGCAACGTCACGTTGTGGCAGCGGCGCGGGCAGCTCGTGCGCGTCACGTCGCGCGAGAACGACGACATCGACGAGGGTTGGATCTGCGACCGCGGCCGCTTCGACTACACCGACGTCAACGACCCGGCGCGCCTACGCGTGCCGACGGTCGACGGAGCCAAGACCACCTGGGCGGTCGCCCTCAACACCGTGGCGGACGGCATCAAAGGCAAAGGTTCGAAGCTCGGCATCTCGCTGCCCCAGGACCTGACCAACGAGGAGGCATTCCTTTTCCGCAAGCTGCTCGACGGGCCTCTGCGTGGCGCCAAAGTGAAGATGCACGGCCGCACCGCCCTACCGGCAGCGAGCGGCGAGCAGCTGATGATCAAGGACATAGATGACGCGCGCGTCATTGTGATCGTCGCGTCCGACACCGAGAACGACGTGCCCATCGTCAACCTTCGCGTCAAGAAGGCGGTCTCCAAGCGTGGAGCGAAGCTCATCGTCATCCACCCCGACGCTGTCGACTTCGACCGCCACCGCCAGACCGTCCACATCCGCAACCAGCCCGGTCAGGCCGCCGCCGAAGTGGCGAAGCTGGCCGGCCACGACCTGCTGCGAGAGCCCGGCGGCCTGGTCGCGATCCTGTACGGCGACGGGCACGGCAGCGAGGACGCCGCGGGGCTGGTGGCCGCCTGCGCCGAGCTGGCCGGCAAGGTCGGCGGGAAGCTCATGCCGCTGTATCGCGGCACCAACGAACGCGGCGCCCTTGACCTTGGCGTCGCCGGTTGGGATTCGCTCGACGGTGTCGAGGCCCTGCTCAGCTGGGGGCGGCCACCCACCGCCGGCGTCCCCGCGAGCGTGAAATTCCACGCCGCGTGGGATCACCTGCCGAGGCCTGAGCACGAGAAGGCCGCGGTCGTGCTCCCGGCCGAGAGCTTCGCGGAGCGCCAGGGCAGCTACACCAACCTCGAAGGGCGCGTGCAGTTCCTGCGGCCCGCCGTCGACGCCGAGGCCCCCTTGAAGGAATCGTGGGACGTCCTGTGCGAGCTCGCTGCCGCCCTCGGGCTCTCGCTCGACTACATCGGGATCTCGCCGATCCAGCGCGACGCGGCCGCCGCGTTTCCCGCCCTGGCGGCGCTGGCGCAACCGCCCAGCACCGAGCCGGAGGCGGTCCCGGTGCTCATGGGACCCGCGCGGCCGTGATCGGTTTCTACAACGACCCGGTCGGCCACTGGGTCGTGGTGACGGTTGCGATCGCGCTGCTGCTGTTCGTCGTGCTGACGGCCACCGCGTACACGGTCTGGTTCGAGCGCGTCGCGCTCGGCCGCATCCAGCGCCGGCCGGGGCCGAACCGGGTGGGTCCTTTCGGCCTGATGCAG
>DATARC010000199.1:0-19150 GCA_036264335.1 Candidatus Dormiibacterota bacterium | reverse complement strand
GGTGCGCGGCGAGCCGCAGCACTTCACGTCGTCCAAGCTGATGTGTTGGGTCGCCTGCGATCGGGGCGCGCGCCTTGCCGAGCTGCATGGCGACAAGGATCTGGCGGTTTCCTGGCAGAAGGTGGCCGATGAGATCAAGTCGGACATCTGCGCGAACGGCGTCGACAAGCGTGGGGTATTCGTTCAGTACTACGGATCGGATGCGCTGGATGCGTCGGTGCTGCTGATCCCACTGGTGCGTTTCCTGCCGCCTGACGATCCGCGAGTGCGGGCGACGGTGCTCGCCATCCGCGAGGAGCTCACCGAGGACGGGATGGTGCTGCGCTACCGCACCCAGGAGACTGACGACGGCCTCAAAGGCGAGGAGGGCACTTTCACCATCTGCTCGTTCTGGCTGGTGTCAGCGCTCGCGGAGATTGGCGAGGTGGTCAAGGCGCGGCAGCTGTGCGAGAAGATGCTTTCTTACGCTAGCCCGCTGCAGTTGTACGCGGAGGAGATCGACCCCCGGAGCGGGAGACACCTGGGCAACTTCCCGCAAGCGTTCTCCCACCTGGCCC
This sequence comes from Candidatus Dormiibacterota bacterium, assembly GCA_036264335.1. Classification (GTDB taxonomy): domain Bacteria; phylum Chloroflexota; class Dormibacteria; order Dormibacterales; family Dormibacteraceae; genus Palsa-872. The sequence goes on along the minus strand of DATARC010000199.1, from coordinate 18,593 downwards.
TGATCAACGCGGTGATGCACGTGATCAACGCGGAATCCGGCGCCACGAACCAGTTCGTAGCCACGGATACTGAGGCCACGTAGCCCGGCCGGGATCACTCGGACGGCGAACTATCCCCTGGGCGAGGTTACAAACCCGATCGCGGCCCGCGGCGGGGGCAGGCTGCGCCCGTCCCTGATCGCCAGCAGCTCTGCCAGGGAAGTCCTCTCCCGACCCTGAGCATCGACCCCCTCGCGGGCCAACCACTGGTCTGCCTCCTCCAGGTCGAACGCTTCGAACGCGATCGCCGCCCCGCAGCGGCCTGGCCGGCTGACGGCGGGGTGAAAACCGCTGAGCGGGTCATTGGTGGTGATCAGCACACCAATCCGAAGCCCCTGCCCAATGAGGCCGTCCACGAGATTCAACAGGCGCGCCAGGCCTTGACCACCCTGCCGCTTGGCATCCGCGGCCAGCAGCTCGTCGCAGTCTTCGAGCACGAGCACCCGAGTTTTGCCTGCTTCGACCTCATCGTCGTCGTTGAACAGAACGCTCACGAAATAGCCCGCGTCATTGCCGAAGAAGGTGTCTGGGTCGAGCACGTACTCGAGAAGAATGTCCGTCGCATTCTCCCTGGCGAGGGTGCGCAGCGCGGACGTCTTGCCGGTTCCCGGTATGCCGTGCCAGAGAATCAGCCTGCCTCCCGACAGCACCGCCCCCAGGTGCGCCATCAGCGGCTCGAGCAGGCGGCGTGTCGTGGTCGGATAGTTGCGCGCACTCTCGCTCCACGCGGGAGCACCCAGCCGGCGCACCTCCTTGCGCGGACCGCGGCCGCCGCGATACCAGAAACCGATGCTGATCTCGTCCGACGCCGGGTCGTCCGTCAGCGGTATCAGCTCCTTGACCCTCGCCATCTCGAGGCCGGCCGCCTGCCTGGAACCTGCATGGATCTGCACGAACACGGACGGCGTGGTCGCAGTCCGCCCGTTCAACTCGACCATGACCACGCTCTGCGGCAGATCCAGCACAACGTACTCGCCCTCGTCCTTGTATGAGTCCTGCAAGACCTCGCCATCGATCAGCCTGACAAACCCCTCCAGGCTGCGAAGGTCCGTCGACCATCCGTCAGACGTGTGGAAGCGGAGGGCCCGTTCGAGCCCTCTCCGAATGAAGACGGCCGTCTGCACGTCTCCATTCGCAATGTCATACACGGCGGGAATTTCGTTCATTGAATGTGTCGGCGAGCCTGTGAAGCCCGAACAGGCATGGCAAGCACCGTGCTGGACCTCCGCCGGGGAGGCCGGGTCCACGCGCCCGACCTCCCTGAGCGTCAGTCCTTATAAGGATCGAACTCGCCTGCCCCCGCCATCGCGACGCCGATGGGGGAGAGGGTGTGCAGGACGCGCACCGTCCCGCTGTGGTGCCGGAGCACCTCCGGCAGCCGCTTGTAGGCCTGCGGCGCCTCGTCGGTATCCGCTCCGCGCAGCACGACGCCGCGCTTCGCGATCCAACGCTGCATCTCGTCGCGAGAGATTCGACCCGGGTGGGCCGGATCGTCCTCCCACCTGCCGTGGACCTTCCTGCGCCGGCCGCGAGCCGCATTGCGGCTCATCACGCGACCAGCTCCATGCACTGTCGAAAACAGGGCAGCTTCCTGATTGAGCGCGGCCGCCATCGGATTGCCGGCGGCGTCGATGCCCTCGAGGATGACGGCGTCATCGCCCATGCTCCCGCCGACGAATCCACGCTGACCCCCGAACGCGGGAGTGGCGCCCTTGCGGACCACCCACACGCCCTGGCCACCGTGGTTTTCAAGCCACGCAAAGTTGTGGTGGTTGTGCACCTCGTCTAGCTTGGTGGCACCGAGAATTTTGACCACGCGATCGGCCACCCAATCGCGCCCTGCGTACGCGTACCGGCCGGCGAGATGCATCGCCGCGATGTACTCGGCGCCGAGCTCGGAATCGACCGGGAGTACGAGCGGCTCGACGTCCATGCCGTCGCTGGCGCCACCCGCCTTCAGCGCCCAGGTGGCGATGCCGTGGCCGAAGCCGCGGCTGCCGAAGTGGACGCCGACCCAGACGCGATCCTGCTCGTCTGTGAAAACGTCGACGTAGTGGTTGCCCGAACCGACGGTGCCCAGCTGGTTGGCCGCCTTGTCGCGCAGCTGGAGGTGCTTGATCACCGTCCAGGCCGGGTCGTCGAACAGGTCATGGTCGACGCGCTCAGCGTTTCTGCGCCCGACGCCGAAGCTGATCGTACCGACGATGTCGTCCATGATCTTGGTGATGCCGGCGCGCGCATCTGCTCCTGACATGTCGGTCAGGACGGCCTTGTTGCCGCACGCGATGTCGTAACCGACACCCGAGGGCGAGATCGCTCCCTCGTACGCGACAACGCCACCGATGGGTACCGCGTAGCCCTTGTGGTGGTCGGCCATGAGCGCGGCGGCGCGCACTGCCGGATGCTGCTTGGTGCGCCGAATCTGATCCAGCGCACTGATCTCAACCGGGTCTCCGAAAACTGCGATGCCGTCGATCAGCTCCACGTCTGAACCTCCTTTTGAAGTTGTGTTTGTTTGAAGTATTAGGTTGGGCCGCCCGGGCTCGAACCGGGGTCCTCTCGCCTTTGGGGCAAGCGAGGCGTCCTTCCGTTGGATGACAGCCCGAGTTGGTGTGGTGACGGTGGTATCGGGCCTGGCGATTACCGGACGGGCCCCTTTTGATCAGCTGCGCTACATGATTAGAAAGCCCATGTCAGCGAAGGTGCACCGGAACCGGCTCGCCGACCGGCGGCTTTGGGACGATGACGGCGTGATCTGGGAACTCATCAGCCGCGAGGTCACGGCGGCGGCGGCCGAGGAAATGCTTCGCGACGAATCGGTTCGGATTGGAGTTCACGATGACTTCAGCCGGCCCCTTCGCTGGATCGCCGCCGGGGATCGTAAACGAGCGATGAGGTTGGAGCTGGAGCCCTGGTTCTCGCAGCATCCCAAGCCCAGAAAGCACGGCTTCTACAGGATCTTGTGGATCTCGCTCTGGGGCAATGGAGCCCGGCGCCTGCTGCTGTTCGACGCCGACTGAGTTTCGGGTGTTTGGTCAGACGCACTTCTCGCGTCGTGCAACTACGCACGCGCGTGCTCGTTCGGCCGGAATCTGTCGTGTTTGGCTTGCCATGCCTATTCGGTTTTCAAGGTGCTATCGATTCCTGACGCAAAAGAAAAAGGGCCTGGCGCTTGCCAGACCCTTTCTTGGTTGATCACTCAACCCTGAGGTTGGAGCCTCAAGGCGCGAATCCAAAAGGTCTGGCCAAAGCCATGGGGAGGGCGTGACCGGTCGTGGCTCGTCCATCGAACCATTGGCGCGGTGGGCACACCACGACCGCCGACGTCTCGGCTGTCCTCGGATAGGTTTTGGTGAGCAGGGAACTCCGCATAGCCCGGCGACTATAACGGATGATTGGCGTAGCGGTCAAGTGCCAATTTGTCACAACGGCGTTTCGACCTTGTCGCGGGGCGTCGGATATACTCCAAGACACGTGCGAAGCATAGTTTCCATGAGCCCAAGCGGGCGAGTGACCCTGCCGGCTGAAACCAGGCGCTCCCTCGGACTAAAAGGTGAATCCTTTTTTGAGGTTCATCAACAGGGCAGCGCGATAGTGCTCAAGCCGGTCGCGATGGTCCCGCTCGACCAAGCTCGATCAAAATCCACCAGGCGGCGCGGCTAACCTGACCTGAACGCCCGGACATCCTGGACGTTGGTGCAGTTTTGGTCCCTAGGCCGGCCAAAATGCGGCCATTAGTGCCCTTTTGGTCGCCCCGTAGGCAAGAAATCGCGCCATTCGTGCCCTTTTGGCGCTTCACTCCGCGCGACTACGCCACTCCCGCCGGGACTGCTTCCTCCGCGCCCCGGAACTGTGCCGAGTACAGCCTGTGGTAAGCGCCATGGGCGGCGAGCAGCTCCTCGTGCGTGCCCTTCTCCACGATGCGCCCCGCTTCCATCACCAGGATCAGGTCCGCGTCGCGGATCGTGGAGAGGCGGTGCGCGATCACGAAGCTCGTGCGGTCGGATCGGAGCGCGGCCATGGCGTGCTGCACCAGCACTTCGGTGCGGGTGTCGACCGAGCTGGTGGCCTCGTCCAGGATCAGGAGCGACGGGTCGGCAAGGAAGGCCCGAGCGATGGTCAGCAGCTGCTTTTCGCCCGCACTGATATTGCTCCCCTCATCGTCGATCACCGTGTCATAGCCCAGCGGTAGGCTCTGCACGAACCTGTCCACGAAGGTGGCCTCGGCCGCGGCGTGGATCTCCTGCTCGGTCGCGCGCGGGTTCCCGTACGCGATGTTGTCGCGAATCGTCCCGCCGAACAGCCACGTGTCCTGCAGCACCATCCCGATCTGCGACCGCAAATCATCGCGGCGCATCTTGGTGATGTCGACCCCGTCGAGGGTGATGCGCCCGGAATCCAGCTCGTAGAACCTCATGATCAGGTTGACCAGCGTCGTCTTGCCGGCCCCGGTCGGACCGACGATCGCAATCATCTGCCCGGGCTGCGCGACGAGAGACAGGTCCTCGATCAGCGGTTGCTCGGGCAGGTAGCGGAATGAGACGTGCTCGAACTCGACCCGGCCATGCCGCTCGGACGGGAGCACTGGCGCGGCGGGATCGGCTTCCTGCTCGGGTGCGTCGAGCAGCTCGAAGACACGCTCGGCGGAGGCCACTCCGGACTGAAGAAGGTTCGCCATCGAGGCGATCTGGGTGAGCGGCTGCGTGAACTGCCGAGAGTACTGGATGAATGCCTGGACGTCGCCAAGGCTCATGGCGCCTGTGGCCACACGGAAACCTCCGATCACCGCGATCGCGACGTAGCTGAGATTCCCCACGAACGCCATCGCGGGCATGATCAGCCCGGAGATGAACTGAGCCCCGAAGCTGGCCTGGAACAGCTGCTCGTTCCGCTCGCGGAAAACCTGCTCCACCTCCTTCTGGCGCCCGAACACCTTGACCAGCTCGTGTCCGGTGAAAGCCTCCTCGATGTGGCCGTTCAACGCCCCCGTGTGGGCCCACTGGGCGACGAACAGCTTCTGCGACCGCTTGCCGACCTGAGTTGCGATCACTATCGAAATCGGGACCGTGACCAGGGCAATCACCGCCAGCAGCGGTGAGACGACAAACATCATCACCAGCACTCCGATGACGGTCAGCAGTCCGAACAGCAGCTGGCTGATGGTCTGCTGCAGCGACAGCGAAACGTTGTCGATGTCGTTGGTGACGCGGCTCAGGAGCTCGCCTCTGGGCTGCTTGTCGAAGAATTGAAGTGGCAGGCGGCTGAGCTTGTCCTCGACGTCAGACCGCAGCTTGAACACGGTGGTCTGCACCACGTCGTTGAGCAGATAACCCTGCATCCAGCTGAAGACCGACGAAGCGACATACAGCCCGAGCGCCAGCATCAGGACGTCGCCGAGCGCACCAAAGTCGATGCCCTGTCCCGGGTGCACGTTCATCCGCGCCAGCATGTCGGCGATGTTGTTGTTGCCCGCCGCCCGCGCTGCCGCCACGACCTGAGCGTTCGTGAGGCTCGCCGGCAGCTGCCTGCCAATCGCGCCCGCGAATATGAGGTCGGTCGCGCGCCCGAGGATCTTCGGCCCGATCACCATGAACGCGACGCTGGCCACGCCGAGGACGAGGACTGCGCCCAGCCGGACGCGCTCGGGGCTCAGCCGCTTGAGGAGACGCCGGACCGAAGGCCAGAAGGTCATCGGCTTCTCAGCGGGCATGCCCCCGCCAAACATCATTCCGCCACGCATCGACGGGCGCGGCCGGCCGTTGGCAGCGGGCAGGACCGGGGCAGCCGCGCGTCCGTTCGTCGAGGGCTGGTTTGGAGCCACTGGGCGCTCGCTCATGCCGCCGGCTCCGCCGCCAGCTGGGACTGGACGATCTCGACGTAGGTCGGGCAGGTCTCCAAGAGCTCCTCGTGGCGTCCGAGGCCGACGACCGCTCCGTTGTCGAGGACGACGATCTGGTCGGCGCCCGTGATGGTCGACACGCGCTGGCTGACGATCACCACTGTCGCGTCGGCGGTCTGGCGGCGCAGCGCCGCCCGCAGCTTGGCGTCGGTGGTGAGGTCGAGGGCCGAGAAGGAATCATCGAACAGGTAGATCTCGGGCTTTCTCACCAGCGCTCGCGCGATTGAGAGGCGCTGGCGCTGGCCTCCGGAAACGCTGGTGCCGCCCTGCGCGATGGGAGCCTCCAAACCGCCGGGCATCTCCTCGACGAAGTCGCGAGCCTGGGCGACCTCGAGGGCTTGCCACAGCTCTTCGTCGGTCGCCAGGGGATTTCCGTACCGGAGGTTGCTCGCGACAGTTCCCGTGAACAGATAGGGTTTCTGGGGCACGAGGCCGATCCGGTTCCAGAGCATCTCGGGGTCCAGGTCGCGAACGCCCACGCCGTCGATCAGCACCGAGCCCGAGGTGGCGTCGAAGAGCCGGGCAACCAGGGAGACAAGGGTCGATTTGCCCGCGCCGGTGCTGCCGATGATCGCCGTGGTCTGGCCGGCCGTCGCCTTGAACGAGATGTTTCGCAGCACTGGCGCTGCTGCCCCTGGATAGCGGAACTCGACGTCTCGCAGCTCGAGCTCGGCCCGCGTGTGCAGCTCTCGGACGGGATTCGCCGGCGGCACGACCGACGATTCGGTGTCCAGCACCTCTCCGATCCGGTCGGCGCACACAGCGGCGCGCGGAATCATGATCGCCATGAATGTCGCCATCATCACCGAGGTCAGGATCAACATCAGGTACATCAGGAATGCCGTCAGCGCGCCGATCTGCATCTGGCCGCTGTCGACGCGGCCGGCGCCGAACCACAGAACGGCGATGCTCGAGGCGTTGAGCACCAACATCACGGTCGGGAATATCAGGACCATCAACCGCCCCGCGCGCAGCGCTGTTTGGGTCAGCGCCGCGTTGGCGTCGGCGAATCTCTCAGCCTCATCGCGCTCGCGCACGAATGCACGCACCACGCGAATGCCAGTGAGCTGCTCGCGCAGGATGCGATTGACCAGGTCGATGCGCTTTTGCATCGCGCGGAATTGGGGCACCATCCGCACCACGATCAGAGCAATCGCCACGACGAGCACGGGGATGCAGACCACCATCAGCCAGGACAGTCCCACGTCCTGGCGCAGGGCCATGATGATGCCCCCGACGCACATGATCGGGGCCGCGATCATCATCGTGCAGGTCATCAGCACAAGCATCTGGACCTGGGTGACGTCGTTGGTGTTGCGGGTGATGAGGGACGGCGCGCCGAGCTGGCCGACCTCGCGAGCAGAGAACGTGCCGACCTTGTGGAAGATGGCGGAGCGCAGGTCACGGCCGAATGACATTGCCGCGCGCGCGCCAAAGTAAACGGCGGCCACCGAGCACGCGATCTGCGCAAGGGTGACCAGGAGCATCCAGCCGCCGGTCGACAGGATGTAAGCGGTATCGCCTTTCGCTACGCCCTTGTCGATGATGTCCGCGTTGAGGCTGGGGAGGTACAGGTTCGCCATGGTCGACACAAGTTGCAGCGCAACCACGGCGAGGAGCGGCCGGTAATAGGGCCGGAGGTACGTGCGCAGCAGTCGGATCAGCATGTGGCTTTGCTCATTTCGTTTGCTGCCCTGGCGATCAACGCGCCACGGTCAACGCCGGCGATGGCCAGGGTGCGTGGCACTGTACCCAATTCCGCTTGCAATATGCCGACAAGGAGGCCCGTGCTCCGAATATGCGGCCGCCGAGGAGGCTGTTCGCGCGACGCGACCATCGCGCGTTTGAGAGCGACCTTCGCCGACGTTCCCAGCGTCAGTGGCCGGTCCAGCTCGGTGGCCTCCGTCTCGTCCAGGGGTTCCACGCCGGCAAACGCCAGCGTGCGCCGCCGTTCCTCATGCAGGGCGGCAAGGAGCTGCTTGTACGTCAAGCCCGACTCGTTGAGAAGCCGGCACGCGTCGCCCGCCTCGTTCGTCGCCAGGGTCAGGAGCATGTGCTCCGCCTCGACGGCCTTCGCAGCGTCCTGTTTGGCCTCGACGACGAACTGGCGGACCACCACCAGGGCCGTCTCCTTCGGCACAAACAGGGGCGCCAGCCTTTCAACCGAGAGGTGAAATCTAAACATCGCGCCTCCGCAGGTCGATCCGGGCGGCCAACAGGCGCCTCAGGTGCTTCTTGTGGACCGCTTGGCGCGTAACCCCGAGGGCTTCGGCCACCTGGGACCAAGTCCAACCCTCGCGCATCGCGCGCTCGACCTCGGCATCTTCGAGGCGGTCGGCCAACGCCCGAAGGGCAGAGGCCGCGGCCAGCCCGTCGGCGGGAGCACCAAGGGGAGCAGGCATGCGAGCAACTCTAGTTGCTAACGAGAGCAGATGTCAACTGCGGTTGCTAAAACCAAGAACGACAGCCCTGTGAAGCCTCGCTACCTGCCGAGCCGGTGAGCGCTGAGCCGAAAATCCCTTAACGTTCCAATCACTTGCCGTCGGCTCCAAGGGGAGGAGATGTGGAGTGAGGACACCGCGATGACTGCGACCGTTCGAGCTGCAGTTATGCAAGCGCCCGGCCGCCTTGAGGTCCAGCGTTTCCCGCTGCCCGAACCCGAACCGGGGGCAGTGCTTCTGAAGATGATCTACTCGGGCATCTGCGGGACTGACAAGCACACGTATCGAGGCGAATCCAAGCAATATGCCGGCACGGATCATGAGCGTGAGCTGACATACCCGCTCATCTGCGGGCATGAGAACGTCGGCATCATCGAGGCGATCGGAGGTTCGGCCTCCATACCGGACAGCGAGGGTCGCCCTTTGCACGTCGGAGACCGGATCGTCCCAGCCGCCAACGTGCCATGCGGACGCTGCACCTTCTGCCTCAACGGTTATCCGTACTACTTCTGCGAGCAACTGCAGGACTATGGCAACAGCCTTCACTCGGGCAATCCCCCGCACTTGTTCGGCGGTTGGGCCGAGTACATGTACCTGCTGCCCGGGACGCCGCTCTTCAGGGTGCCCGACGAGCTGCCATCCGAGGTCGCCGTGCTGACCGAGATCATGGCCGTGACCCACGGCTTCGATCGCGCGCGGCTGCTGACCGCTGGTTGGGGCGGAAGCGCCTTTGGAGAGTCGGTTGCAATCGTCGGCATCGGGCCGCTCGGTTTTTGCCACCTGGTGAAGGCGCGTCTCATGGGCTGCGGCAAGCTGATCGCTATCGACCGCCTGGAATCACGGCTCGCGATGGCACGACGGTTCGGCGCAACCCTCACCATCAATGCGGGCGAGACGGACGAAAAGGAGCGGATCGCGCTGATTCGCGAGCACACCTATACCGGTGCCGACATCGTGATCGACTGCACCGGCTTCGCGCAGTCCTTCCCAGAGTGCCTACACCTTGTCCGCTATGGCGGCACAGTGGTCGAGGCCGGCACGTTTGTTGACATGGGGCCGGTTGGGATCAATCCCAACGCGGATATCTGCACGAAGAACGTGAGCGTGATCGGGGTTGGGGGAGAAACCGCGACCTCATATGTCCCGGCCATGAACCTCCTGGCTCGGAATCTCGATCGCTTGCCGCTGACTGAGATCGTCACCCATCGCATGCCGCTGGAACGGGCGGCCGATGCGGTCGAGCTGGCGCAAAAGGACGGGACGATGAAGGTGGTCATGGACCCGGCCATGAGAGGCTGACCTCCGACGCTAAGCGCCCAGGCAATCCAGGGGCTTGACTGATCACTTGCCTACCCGGACAATACAGGAACGTTCCAATATGGAACGCTCCAAAGTGACGCACCGCGCATTGCAGTCGCCATCTTTTGGTTCCGGAGGTGTTGAGAGTGGAAGCCACGGCCGTCCGCGGACCGAGGCTCGACCGTGAGCGTTTTCAGTGGAGCAGCCTCGTAACCCTCACGCCGGCGTTGGCGTTGCTCGGTCTCCTGTTCGTGTTTCCGGTCCTCTATGCCACCTATCTCGGTTTCACCAACCTCGCGCTTGTCGGCTCCCGCTCGCGTGACTACTCTTTCACCGGACTCGAAAACGTCACCCGGATGCTGGGGGACTACGTTTTCGTCAAGTCATCCTGGTTGACGCTCATCTTCGTCGTCGGGTCTGCGATCATCGGCCAGTCGGTCCTGGGGATGGCTATCGCGCTGCTTTTGCGGCGCGCCGTGGTGCCGGTCCGCCTGGTCGTGGGATCGATCGTGATCGTGGCCTGGGTGCTGCCCGAGATCACTGTGGCGCTCGTCTGGTACGCGTTCTCGCAGGCGGGCGGCACCCTCTCGATCCTGCTGGGGCATCGGGACGCCAACTATCTGGTCCTGGTTCCGATGCTCATCGTGTCGGTCGCCAACCTCTGGCGAAACGTCGCCTTCTCGATGCTCGTTTTCTCGGCCGGCCTGCGCAACCTCCCTACCGAGGTGCTCGAGGCGGCGGAGGTCGAGGGGGCCTCGGTCTGGCGCCGCTACCGGCTCGTGATTCTGCCACTGATGCGGCCGACGATCGTCACCAACCTGCTGCTCGTGACGATCCTCAACCTCTCGGAATTCACCCTCATCTATGCCATGACCCAGGGCGGCCCGGGCATCGAGACGATGACGCTGCCGCTGTACGTCTACCAGGAGGCTTTTGTCTTCCACCAGCTGGGATACGGCACTGCCATCTCCCTGGTGCTCGTCCTGATCGGCGCCGTTTTCTCGCTGCTGTTCGTGCGAGCCGCGAGGAACCAGGCTTGAGCGCCGTCGCGGCCGGGAAACCGGCCCCCGCAAACCGTGTGGTCGTCCCTTATCGCCGTGTCTCGACGGCGGCGCTCATCACCAACATCGTCCTGGTCCTCATCGGCGGCTTCTTCCTGCTGCCGATGCTGTGGATGGTCTTCGCCTCCGTGGACTCCAATCCCGACTGGGCGATCAAGCTTCCCACGCTGACCCTGGCGAACTTCACCGATGTGCTCGGGACGGCGGGCGCGCTCAGCGCCTTCCGAAGCAGCCTCATCCTGGCCGGCACCACAACCGTCATCACCACGGTGCTCGCCGTCCTGGCCGCCTATCCGCTGTCTCGGCGGCACATCCCCTTCAAGCGCACCTTCATGCTCGCGATCCTGTTTGCGTCTGGCCTGCCCGTGGCGATGCTGATTGTTCCTGTGTACCAGCTGTACGTCTACCTCGGGTGGCTCGACTCGCTTTACACGACCGCCCTGTTCCTCGCCGCCAGCTCGCTGCCTTTCGCGATCTGGCTGATGAAGAACTTCATCGATGCCGTGCCTGTGGAGCTCGAGCACGCAGCTGCGATCGACGGCGCGAGCACCTTCCGCATCCTCCGGCAGGTGGTGCTTCCTCTTACCATCCCCGGCGTATCGGTCACCGCGATCTACACCTTCATCAACGCCTGGGGCGCTTTCGTCATCCCCTTCGTGCTCAACAGCAACCCCGACGACCAGGTCGGGCCGGTCGAGATCTACAACTTCATGGGCTCTCACGGGCTGTTCAAGTTCGGTGACCTGGCTGTGTTCTCGCTCCTGTTCTCACTGCCGGTGATCGTCCTTTACCTGGTCATGTCTCGCTACTTCAGCGGTGCCTTCAACTTCAGCGGCGCGGTGCGGGGCTGAAATGGCCTCCGACGTCAAGTTCGAGGGCGTCCATAAGTTGTTCGGCGCTGAAACCGCGGTCGAGGACCTGAACCTCATCGTCGAAGCCGGAGAGTTCATGGTTCTGGTCGGCCCTTCAGGCTGTGGCAAGACCACGACCCTCAGGATGCTTGCCGGCCTCGAACGGCCATCCTACGGGCGGATCCTGATCGGCGACCGGGTGGTCAACAACGTCGCTCCTCGCCTTCGCGACATTGCAATGGTGTTTCAGAGCTACGCCCTGTATCCGCATATGAACGTCTACGACAACCTGGCATTCGGCATGCGGGCTCGGGGCATCTCCGGCGCGACGGTGGATTCTCGAGTCAAGGAAACAGCCGAGGTGCTGGGTCTGGGCCAGCTCCTCAAGCGGCGTCCATCCCAGCTTTCGGGCGGCCAGCGTCAGCGGGTGGCCCTTGGTCGCGCGCTCATCCGGCAGCCGCAGGTCTTCCTTATGGATGAGCCTCTGTCAAACCTCGACGCCGGTTTGCGTGTGCAGATGCGAGCGGAGCTCAGCCGCCTGCACGAACGCTTCCGCGTCACGACCATCTATGTGACGCACGACCAGGTCGAGGCGATGACGATGGGCGACCGAATCGCGGTTATGGACCACGGCCGCCTGCAGCAGGTGGATACCCCAGAAACGCTTTACGACAGCCCAGCGAACGTCTTCGTGGCCGGATTCATCGGCTCACCCCGCATGAACTTTCTCCCGGGCCACATCACATCGAGCGGTGGACGGACCACCGTCGAGTTCCTGGGGGTGAAGACTCAGTTGAGCGCCAACTCGCGGCTGACCGGTGCTAGCAGCGATGGCGAGGTTCAGGTTGGGATCCGGCCGGAGGATCTCTCGTGGCTGCCGGCCGCCGGCCCCGAGTCCAGTGTCACCCTTCGCGCCGAGGTTGACGTGGTGGAGCCGATGGGGCACGAAGCCTATGTGACGGCGCTCTGCGGCGGCCATTCGGTCATTTCCCGATTCCCACCTCGCTCCGGGGTCCGCACGCGGGAGCAGGTGGAGCTGGCGTTGGACCCGGCGCGGCTTCACCTTTTCGACGCTGGTTCGGGGCAGACGATCCTTCAGCGGCCCGTGGAGGGCGGCGCCGCGGTCTTCACGTCTACGAGGGCGGCGTGGAATCCAAGCGAGTCGGAACAAGGCCCGGACCGCCAGCGGCCATCGCCGGCACCCACCGTGCCAAACGTGTCGCAGGAAGATTTGATTCAAGGAGGAACGCATGAGGAATCCGCTTAAACGACTCGGCGCACTGCTTGCATTGCTGCCGCTTGCTTTGCTGGCGTGCGGCAACAACGGGGGCAACACGGCAACGACCGACAACATGAAGGGAACGATCACCGTCGCGTATTCGACAACCTACGTGTTCGACTCGGACGACACGTCGGTCATCTGGTGGAACAAGGTCAAGTCGGAGTTCGAGGCCGCATATCCGAATGCGAAATTGAATTTGCAGGGATTCAACGGCACCGATGTGGACCTCGTCAACAAGGTTGCTCTCGAGTACAAGAGCGCTTCCACGACACCAGACGTTTTCATGCTGCCCAGCGGCTACGTCGGACAGTGGCAGGCATCCGATTACCTGCTGCCGCTGGACAAGTGGGTGAACGACTCGACCGCCGCTCCGTTCTGGGCATCCTTCCCGAAGGTCATCCAGGACGAGAGCCGGATCAACGGCAAGGTCTATGCCATCAACACCGGCGAGAACAACACCGCGATCTACTACAACAACGCGATGCTGCAGAAGGCTGGCATCACGTTGCCCTGGGCACCCAAGAACTGGGATGACATTCTTACAGCCGCGAGGGCCGTCAAGGCGAGCAACCCCGGTGTGATACCGCTATGGACTGCCGCCGGCACGAGCGCCGGCGCGGGTGGCGTGCTGCAGGGTAGCGCCAACCTGGTTTACGGATCGTCGACACCGACGATCTTCGACTACACCAACAAGAAGTGGGTGGTCGACAGCCCAGGCCTGCGTGAAGTCTTCAACTTTTACAAGTCCGTGTACTCGGAGAAATTGGGCGCCTCGACGTCGGACCTCTTCTCTCCGAAGGCAGTGGGGCGCCCCGTCGTGCTGCTGAAGGACAAGCAGCTTGCGATCGCCGTCGGCTCGAACTGGTTTGCCGACGCATGGACCGAGACGAACCGCCACTGGGCGACCGCAGCGCAGGAGGCGAGCGCCGTTCCTCTACCAACCTCCAAGGGTCAGGCGCCGGGCACCGCGAGCACACTGGGCGGTTGGGCCATCGCGACCTCCAAGGTCACCCAGCACCCAGAGCTTGCCTGGGGGCTCATCAAGATCATGGAGAGCGCAGACAACCAGACGTACATCGCCAACCGCGCGGGCTTTGTCCCGCCCAGCCAGGCCGTCGCCAAGTCGGACGGCTACCTGAATTTCGCTCCGCCATTCAACAAGGCATTCGGCGACGCGCTTCCGAACTCCCGGCTGGTTCCCTCCGAGCAGGAGGGTTATCCGGCATGGGTGCAGGGGATCGGCCAGGCCACAGGCCAGATCGCGACCGATCCGAGTACCTCGGTCGACGCCGCGATCAAGATCCTCCACGACACGGTTGCCAACCAGGTTGGAGCCGACAAAGTCGAAACCTTGAACAGTTGACCTAGCGCAAGCTGCCGCGCTCCCGCCCTCCCCTCGCTGAGGGGAGGGTCCGGGAGCGCAACCCCTATCACCAAGATTGAAGCCAGGAGATCACACTCAAGACCATGTATTCAGGCCCGGTAATCGACTGCGACGTCCATCACGCCCGAAACAGTGACGCCGAGCTCATCGACTACCTGTCGCGCGGCTGGCGCGAGTACGTCACGGACCGCGGGCGCGCCGGAACGGTCCCATTGACGGTGCAGGACGGCATGCCCAACCCCCACGGATTCATGCGGGCCGATACATATCCGGAAGGTGGCGGCGAACCTGGCGCGGACTATCCGACCATGAGAGACCAGCTGTTGGAGGCGTCTGACGTGCGGCGGGCGATCCTGACTTTTGGCGATGACAGCCACCTGGCGGGCCACCACAATCCCTACTTCGCCAACGAGCTGGCTCGCGCTTGCAACGACTGGAGCATCGACCGGTGGCTGTCGCGCGACCCGCGGCTTGCTTCGTCCATCATGGTCGGGAGCCAGATGCCCGAGGTGGCTGCCGCGGAGGTGCGGCGGCATGCGGCAAACCCCCGGATGGTCCAGGTCATGCTCGTCGACAACCCGCTCGGTTATGGCTTCGGACACCCGGTGTTCCATCCAATCTATGCAGCCGCCGAAGAGACAGGCCGACCGGTGGCGATTCACGGCGGTGCCGGTGGCTGGGCCAACCCTGCGACCACTGGCGGCGGCAGCGTCAACACGTACTTCGAGACCCATACGTTGTGGCCGCAGGCGATTCAGACGCACCTCGTGAGCTTCATCGCCCATGGCGTATTCGAGAAGTATCCGCGGCTGCGACTCGTCCTCATCGAGGGTGGCTCGGCGTGGCTGCCGAGCTTGCTGTGGCGTTTTGACACTGAGTACAAAGGCCTGCGCCGCGAGGTGCCGTGGGTCAAGCGCCTGCCAAGCGAATACTTCGCCGAGCACGTCTGGGTGAGCAGCCAGCCGCTCGAGATATCTCCAAAACGCGAGCAGGTGATAGATCTCCTCCGGTCGATGCACCTCGAGGACAAGCTCATGTATTCCTCCGACTACCCGCACTGGGATGCCGACGAGCTCGACTACCTCTCCACGCGACTGCCGGCCGAGTGGCACAGCCGGGTGTTCTTCGAAAACGCGTGCCGGCTGTACGGGTGGAATCCAGAGGAGCTCAAGCAACACGACCCTCTGAAAGAGAAGGTCAGCTGAGCACCGACGTCGGCGCTGTCACGGATTTCGAAGAACGGCGCTTTCGAGTCGTGAAGGCGGGTGGTCACGAAATTGGTGTGCTTCGCTGGAACGGCCGCTTCTTTGCCGTTCACAATCGCTGCCCTCACCAGAAGGGTCCCCTATGCCTCGGGATCGTCAGTGGCCGTCTCGTGGCGAGTGCACCCGGGGCGATGGAGGTCGATGACGAGGCTCCCGTCGTTGCGTGTCCATGGCACGGATGGGAGTTCGACCTCGAGCGTGGGCGTGCTCTCTGGGAGGATGGCTACGCCGCCAAGATCGTGCCCGTACATGTTGAAGGAGGCCGCGTTCTGCTGGACGTCGGGCGGCGCGACCGAGCGGCACCGATCTAGGCGCCGGCGCCAACCGTGTGCGTGCTGACCGTAAAGCGCGCGATCCGCTCCTCGTCGAGCACCAGGCCAAAACCTGCCCGGTCCGGGACGTGGACGCATCCGTCGGGATCGATGACCAGCGGCTCGGTCAGCATCTGATCGCGCGCGGCCGCCGTCCAGCCGCTGGGGGGGTCGTGAGGGAACTCGAGGAATTGACAGTTGGGGATTGCCGCCGATAGATGCAGGTTGGCCATGAGCCCGATTCCATTGCCCCATGTGTGCGGAGCCATCTCGAGCCCCGACAGCTCGGCCAGGGCGGCAATCTTGCGCATCTGGCCGACACCCTCCGACAGGAGGGCGTCCGGCTGCAAGATGTCGTAGCACTCCCTGTCGATCAGGAGTTTGAACTCGTGCAGCCCATGGTTGTCCTCGCCGCCCGCGATCGAGAGCGTGTCCAGCTTGTCGCGCAGCCGGCGAAGGCCGTCGTAGTCATGCCGCGGCAGTGGCTCTTCCAGCCAGCGCACGTTCATTCGTTCGAGCTCGCGCGCGATTGTCAGGGCCATCGGGAAGCCCCACGTCCGGTGGCCGCCGTGGCCTGGCTCGACGCCGGCCTGGTTGGCATCGACCATGATGTCGATCTTGTCGCCAACCGCCGCTCGCACCGCTTCGACAACTTTCAGATCCTGCCGGGGATCTGGTTGGTGAAAGCGAAACTTCACTGCGCGGTAGCCCTCCGAAAGGATCCGCTTCACGTCTTCCACGCGTCGTTCCGGCGAGCGCACTTCAGCCGTCGCGCAGTAGGCGGTGACTCGGTCTGAGTAACCTCCCCACAGCCTGGTCACGGGGAGTCCCGCGATCTTGCCGACGATGTCCCAAAGGGGCATCTCCATGCAGTAGACAGGCGCGCCAAGGATCTCGGTGTCGCGCAGGACCGGCATCAACCGCTCGACGTAAGTGGGGTCTTGACCGATGAAATAGGGAGCGACGAATCGCTCGATCGTGATCGCGGCTTCCACGCCTGCGTGGGCGGCCCCGATTCCCGTGATGCCGCTGTCGGTCTGGACCTCGATGACCACCATTAGCAGGTTCGGTTGGTTGCGTCCCCGGGCCCACGCCGGGTGGAAGTCCCGCTCCAGCGGGAAGTCGACCACGCGACACGTGACGCGCTCGATCTTCATGAGGCGAAATCGGCCACCGTGTACCGATCGATCCGCTCCTGGTCGAGCTCGATGCCGAACCCAGGGCGATCGGGCACGGCCAGGCAACCGTCAGTGTCGATCCAGGGCTTGTCGACGAGCATCTGGCTCAACGCTGAGGCGGGCCAGCCGGGCGGCTCGTGCGGAAACTCGAACCATGAGTGGTTGGGGATCGATGCGGCAAGGTGAAGGTTGGCGAGCAGCCCAATGCCATGGGTCCATGTATGCGGAGCCAGCTGCATCCCAGCCGCCTCGGCCAGCGCCGCGACTTTGCGGAGCTGATACACACCCTCGGAAAGGACGGCGTCCGGCTGGAGCACGTCGTAGCACCCCTGGTCGATCAGGAGCTTGAACTCTTGAACGCCATGGTTGTTCTCCCCGCCGGCAAGTTGAAGTGTCCCTAGCCGGTCACGGAGTCGCTGCAGACCTCTGTAGTCATGACGGGGCAATGGTTCCTCGAGCCAAACAACATCCAGGCGTTCCAGCTCCTGGCCAACCTCCAGCGCTGTCCGGAATGTCCATTGCATGTGGCCGCCCCAACCGGGAGCGGGTCCAGCCTGGTTGGCATCAACCAGGATGGCGAGGCGATCGCCGAACGCGCCCCTGACCGCCTCTACAAGGCGGATGTCGTCGCGAGGATCGTCGGAATGGAAGCGCAGCTTGATCGCCTTGAATCCATCGTCGAGAATCCGCTGACAGTCTTCGAGCCTCTGCTCGATCGGCCGGACCTCTCCAGTCGCGCAGTAAGCCGGGAGCCGATCGGCGGATGCGCCCCACAGCTTGTGGACGGGCATGCCTGCCACCTTGCCGGCGATATCCCATAACGCGATCTCGACGCAGTACACGGGCGCCCCAAGGATCTCCGCGTCGCTCAGTATTCGCGTCAGCCGCTCCGGCTGCGCGGCATCCTGCCCGAGCAGGTGAGGCTTGACAAACCGATCGATTGAGACGGCTGCCTCGCGTCCTGCTTCGGCAGCGCTGACGCCGACGATGCCGGATGCCACCTCAACCTCGACCAGGGTGATCACCAGGTCGCGCTGGATGAGGTTCCGACCCCACGCAGGTCTGAAGTCGTCTGGCAGCGGCAGATCAAGAACCCTGGAGCGGACACCGGTGATCCGCGTATCGATCATGGCGGGATTGCTACGTGGCGCGGGCCGGCAGCGGCACGGCTGCGGCCAGGAGCTCGGCGGAACGCCGCACGCTGGTCTCTGCATCGACCAGCGGATCCTCGTATTCGAGGCTGATGGTTCCGTCAAAGCCGCTCTCGGCGAGCGTTTGCACAAAGCGATCCCACCATTCAGAAGGGTGGCCGTCGCCGACGGTGGAGAACAGCCACGGCATCTCCTTGGGGTCTCCCAGCCAGCGGTTGTCCAGCACGCCGTTGAGGGCGGCGTTTGCAGCAAACAAGGTGGTGTCCTTGCCGTGGGCATGCCCGATCTTGTTCCCGAGGGCCGCGATGATTGCCAGCGGGTCCATGCCCTGCCAGAAAAAGTGGCTCGGGTCCAGGTTGACCGCCAGGTTGTCGCCCAGGTCGCGCACCAGCCTGAACGTCGTCGTGTTGTAGACATAAGTGCCCGGATGGA
>DATARC010000146.1:0-7371 GCA_036264335.1 Candidatus Dormiibacterota bacterium | reverse complement strand
AACCCACGTCGAGAATGCGGTCACCGGCGCGCGCTCCCGATATGGCAGCCAGCGTGCGAAACGATCGGCGGCGGCGACCGGCGAACAGCACGGCGGTGACCACGTCGTACCGGCGGGGCGTGCCGATCGTTCTCCCCGTCGAGCTGGCGGGCCGCGAGGATCCGTGAAGCAGCGATCCCAAGTTCATCAGCTCTTAACCTCTCTCAATTCCGTTTCGTGCGTTGCGCGGTGGGCCTGCTTCCCCCCGCGCTTCTTGATGCCGATGAACTTCTCCAGCTGGGTGAGCGCCGGCTCAAGGTGACGCGGGGTCGTCGACGTCGAAGGCAGCATGAACATGCCCCGAAAAGTTGCAGTGACCAGGGCCGCCGTGGCATCGGGGTCGAGCCCTGGATCGAGGAAGCCCTCGGCTCGCGCGTGCTGAAGCAGCCCGCGAAGCGTGGCGTGCCAGGTGGCGTGCGTGTCTTTGAACATGGCCGCGATCGCGGGATCGCGCGCCGATCGCTGGGCCAGCTCGCCCATGACCGCGAACAGCTCCGGCTCGTCGCGAACGAGACGCCGCACCCCGTTGAAATGGGCTTCCAGCTGCGCGCCCGGCGAGCGTCCGGGAGCGAACGTCGTGCGAAACCTCTCCATCGCGTGCGCGAGCACAGCGCGAATCAATGCTTCCTTGGTTCGGAAGTAGTAATGCAGGGTCGCCACGTTCACGCCCGCGTCGTCAGCCACGTCACGTGTCCGCAGGCCCTCGAAGCCCGCGTCCGCCACCCGCCGGTACGCGGCAAGGACCAGCGCCTGCCGCCGGGACTCGGCTTCGGGGGCTGCCTTGGGACGACCTCTGCTGCGAGTCGGCTTATTCAATCAATCACTTGATGGAATATAATAAACCAGGCGATCGATTGCTGCGTGTATGGCCCGCAATCCAAGGAGGATCCCAGTGACATCCGAGCAATCAACCGAACCTAAGGCGCGACCACCGGCCATCGCAGGCGACCGAGGACTGTCGATCTTCGAGAAATACCTCCGGCCGCTCATTGGCAAGGTCAACCCGCGAATCATGGCCCTTGCCGGCAAGCGATGGTCCCCCACCGTCTCGTTGCTGACGCATCGCGGACACCGATCCGGCCGCATGTACAGCACGCCGGTCAGTGCGCTTCCCCGCGGCGGGTTCTTCTGGATCGGCCTCGCGTTCGGCGAGGAGGCTGGATGGACGCGCAATGTCCTGGCCGCCGGCGAATGTGGATTGCGCTATCGAGGCGCCGACTATCGGTTGGTCGAGCCTGTGGTCGTGCAGCGCGCCGCGGCCACCTCGCAGCTGCCGGCCGTGTTGCGAATTGCCGGGCCTGTTGCCGGCATTCACAAGATATTGCGGATGCGCGCGATCCGGCAGACCGCCTAGGCGTGGAGCCTGGCGATCTCAGCCGCGCTGACCGAGGCGAGGTGAGGGTTGGTGCCGTTAATCGCGTAGCCGACGAGCTCGAACGCTCCCGAAGAGTTGTGATACTGATCCAGCACTATCGGGCCTCCGGCGCCGACATAGCGAAACGGCTTGCCGGCCGCCAGCGCGTCCATGCCTTCTTTGTACGAGTGAACCTCCAGCGCGCCGGGCGTGTCGGCGACGACCTGGGGGATGTACCTGTTGTAGAACGTGGGGTCGGGCGTCTTGGCCATGAGCATGGCGAGCGCCATGATGACGATCGCGTCGTAATACGTCGCGCTGTAAGGGTCCGCGCTCCACTGGTCGGGCTGCGGCACGTCTGCGGCTGAGGCAAGCAACGCGGTGTTGTATATCTGCCAGGCCGGTCCTTGCGCGGCCGCATATGGCTGGGCTCCAGCGTAGATTCGCGCGAGGTTGGCCTTGCCGATCGCGGCTCCCACTGCTTGGCCCCATGGCGGCTGCACCGTCGGCTGTGTCCCAATGACCGGGATCAGCGCGTGCAGCTGCTGCAGCTGTTTGAGGTACAGGGCGTCTGTCTTTGGATCCGCCTCGGTGAAGATCACGTCAGGATTGGCCGCGATCAACGTTTTGACCTCGGTCCGGTACGAGGTTCGGTCCAGGACGAGCGATTGGTTGAGGACAATCTCCCCGCCAAGAGTCTTGAATGCCGATAGCAGATTCGGCACGTTGCCCTGCGAGCTGGCGTCATTCCCGAAGACTGCCGCCCCGCGCCGATAGCCCTTCTTGTACGCGTAGATGGCCATGGCAATCGCGGCCGCGTCGTCGGGCGGGGTTAGGCGCCAGAAGTACTCATAAGGGTTGCGGTCGAATGCCGCCTGGCCGGTGTCGCCGAACATCGGAATGTGCGACCGGTTGAAGATCGGGACGGTGGCGAGGGCTTCGTCCGAGCTCGGGCCATTCGTGCCGACCAGGTTGGGAGTGCCGGAGAGCATTGTCTCCGCGGCGGGCACGGCATAGATGGGGTCGCCTCGCGTGTCAACCGTCAAGCACTGGACCTGGTGGCCAAGGATGCCGCCCGCCTCATTGATCACGCGGGTCGCGGGTACGCAGCCCGCGGCCATCTCCGGGCCGAAGCCGGCGTCTGGACCGGTGAACGGGTTGAAGCTCCCAAACACCAGGTTGCCCGAGTAGCTCCTCGGCGTGCCGCCCTGGGCGGGGTTGCCGCATGAGCTGACCAGAATGGCCAGCACCATCAAGGGAAGGCATGCGCCGAGCATGGACGGGCGACCGCTCCGGTTGGCCGTGCCCATCAAAGATCGGTCCGAATATGGGCGCGCACCCAGAACGTGTCAAGAATCGATCTGCAGCGAGTGGCTTTGGCGCCAACCGCAACGGGCCTCTAGTGGTGGGCGCGGCCGGCCGTTGTGCCCCCGGCATATTTCGCCGGACTCGCTGCGAATGTTTGCCTGCAGCCGGGGGAGCAGAAGTAATAGGTATGGCCTTCGTAATCCATCGTGTGTTTCGCCGTCGAAACGTCAACCGACATTCCGCACACCGGGTCGACGGCCGTCGCCGCCAGGTCCTGTGGCGGGCGGCTCATGGCGCGAATCATGTCCGGACCGCCGGTGGTGAAGAAACGCCAGGCGAGGACCACCATCAACACGATGAAGCCGATATCCAAAATGCTCGTGTAGTTCCACGACGGGGTCGTCTCGAGCACCGCCACGTGGTGGTTGGTGGGCACCCAACCAAGCAGCTGGAACGAGCCGCCGATGGCGAAGCCCGCGAGAGCCATGGCGATGTATGAGACCCCGAGCAGATAGAGGGACATGCGGGGCCCGTAGTACTTCCGGTAGATGTTGAGGATCGGCAGGATGATCAGGTCCCCGAAGATGAAGCTGATCACTCCGCCAAAGCTGATGCCGCCGTTCCACAACACGACGGCGAGGGGCACGTTTCCCACGGAGCAGACAAAGCTGAGCATCGAGATGACGGGGCCGATCAGTGGACCCCAGAACTCGTTGAGGACCGGATGGTTGGTGAGGAAAAGCGCCTGCCACCAGCTGCTCGGCACCCACGCGGCGAGAGCCCCGGCCGCCAGGAATCCGACACCCATGTCGAAGTACAGGCTGTAGAGGTCCATGAAGAAGTAGTGCGAGACGGCGGTCAACGCGCGCCCTGAGAACAGCCGGGAAAGAAATGGGCCTTCGGTGATCGACATGTCGTGCTGGCCGTGTCCCTCCATCGTCGACCCCACGATTCCTCGGTCGGCCTGGCGCTTGGCCTCATCGACCATGCGCTGCTTGAGCGTGACCTTGAAGATCATCCAGAGGACAACCGACATAAGCAAACCGCCGGCCAGCTCCGCCGCCAGGAACTGCCAGCCCAGGAGGATCAGCAAGACCAATCCCAGCTCGAAGACAAGGTTGGTCGATGCGAACTCGAAGATGATCGCGTTGATGAAGCTGGCACCGCGACGGAAGAGTGACCTCGCCACCGCCACAGCGGCATAGGAGCACGACGAGCTGGCCGCCCCAAACCCGCAGGCCAGCAGAAATCCCTTGAAGTCGGGACGCCCCAATGTGCGGGCGACGGCGCGTTGCGACACCACCGTCTGGACCATCGCGGATATCAGGAAGCCCAGGGCCAGTGGCCACAGGACCTCCCAGATCATGAAAAGGGAGATCTGCAGCGCGTGCTCGACTGCGCCGATGACAAACAAGACCGGTTAGCTCTTCACCAGTCGTTCCACAGCGCCGTTGAGCTCACGGACATGCTTGCTGCCGCCGCCCGATCGGATGGCCTCGGCCATGCAGTGCTCCGTGTGATCGGCCAGCAGCTGGAGCGCGACGCTCTCCAGGGCGGCGCGTGTGGCGCTGACCTGGGTCAGGACATCGATGCAGTAGCGATCCTCCGCGATCATCGTCTCGATACCTCGCACCTGCCCTCCGATGCGACGCAAACGGTTCTGAAGCTTCGTCTTGTCCTTCGCGTAACCTGGCATACTCACCAGTATACCCCCGGTGGGTATCGGAGGTCGCGCCACCCTGCTCGACCGCGATAGCTGGGAGAATCAGCCCTATGACCAACCCTGTATTCGAGACGGTCAGGACAGTTCTCGCGGTCCGCGAGTTTGACGACAAGCCGATACCCGACGATCTGCTGCGCCGCATCGTCGAGGCCGGCCACCTGACCGCGAGCTCGATGAATCTCCAGCCCTGGCACTTCGTCGTGGTTACCAGCCGCGAAAGCCTGCGCGAGCTTGGCGGCATGATCGGGACGGGGCGCTATGTCGCGAGCGCCGGCGCCGCCATCGTCGTTGCCTACGAGCGGGACAGCGAGTACGGCGTTTCAGATGCGAGCCGTGCCATCCAGTCGATGATCCTCGTGGCCTGGGCCGAAGGAGTGGGTTCCAACTGGACGGGGTTCGGCGGACTCGACGCTGTCGCCGCCAAGGTCGGCGTCCCCGACACCTACGAGGTTCTCGCGGTCGTCCCTTTCGGCTACCCGAAACGCAAGCTCGGGAAGGGCAAGAAGAAGCGGAAGCCGCTGGCCGGCATCGCTTCGGCGGAGCGCTTCGGCAACCCCCTCTAGCCTGCCGCCTTAAAGCGGTGAGGTGATCTCCAGCTGGATGTTGTCGGGGTCTCGGAAGGGCAGCACGCAAATCCCGAACGACGTCAGCTCGCGAACATCGCCGTGAGTCACGCCGTGCTCGTCGAGCACCTTGATCGCGGCGTTCAGCGAGGCTCGGCTCTCGACATTGAAGCTCAGGTGATCCAGCCCGACTCGATCCTCATCGAAGCGATCGCCCTTGGCGGCGACCGGTCGTAGGCCGAGCAGGTAGTTGCCTCTTGCCATGACCACCCCGCCCCAGAGCACCGGGTAGCTGGGATCCGACTTCGGGTCGTCGGAGGCAGGCGCCTCCGCCGCGATCTGAAATCCCAGCAGGTCGGTGTAGAACTTACGGCTTCGCTCGATGTCCGTGACCGTGAGCCGGATGTGATGGATTCCGCCCAGCTCGATTTGCCCAGCCATTGCGATCTCCCCCTCGAATCAGCCGCCGCCAAACCCCACGCACATTATCCGATCGCGATTCGAATGGAAGGGAAAGTATCGTGATGGGGTGGCCGGCTGGAGCGAGCTCGAGGCGACGGTGCCCGAGTTCGCCTCGCGTTTGAGGTCCATGTTGACCTCGCGCAAGCACCTGACCATGGCCACCCTGCGACGCGATGGCTCGCCTCGCATCAGCGGCACCGAGATCGAGTTCGCCGACGGACAGATCTACATCGGGTCGATGCCGCGCGCGGTCAAGGCGCAGGACCTGCTGCGCGATCAGCGGGTCGCCATCCACGGGCCGACCGAGGATCCTCCGCCTGGGGCGCCGGCCGCCTGGATTGGCGAGGCCAAGATCTCCGGCACCGCGACCGAGGTCGAGTCAGGCAGCACCGCGAATCGGTTCGTCATCGATATCCGGGAGGCGGTGATCACGCATTTGAACGAAGCGGGCGACCGCCTGGTCGTCGAATCGTGGAATCCTTCACGCGGCCTGCGGACCATGGAGCGCGAATGATTGTCGCCAGGCCCTAGTGGTGTTCGCGCTGTTCCTCGGCGATCTCGTCGATACAGATGGCGGCCGCGAGCAGCAGGGGCGGGTCCTGTCCCGGAGCGATGGCGATGCCGTATGAGTCGGTGACGGTGAACCAATCCTTTGAGATGTGCGCGACCGCGGCGCCGTTGGCCGTGACCTCGTATTCGTGACTCGTGATGTTGCCCTCCGCCTCGTAGGTGGCGCCGCCCTCCACCTGGATCGTGTAGTGCTGATGGAGGAAGGTGAGAAGCTTCTTGGTCACCGTCGCGAGGAGCTCGCCCTGGCGCAGGATCTTCATCGTGGGCCGGACGGCCAAGAGCTTGGACTCGATGGTCAGCAGCTCGGATCCGTTCGGATCCTCGAGCACGAACGTTTCGCGGAGGCTGAATGCCTTCCCGTCCACCTTGTAGACCTGCTCGCCCTGCTCGTTCTCGATCCAGAAGTCTTCTCCGATCGAAAACAGCCTTCGCTGCAGTCTGTACCGCGCCCAGTTGTCAGACATCAGAACCGAACTCTATCTCATAGGTTGGCAGCTCCCGACCGGTGTCCGGAGCCTTTGCGCTGCCCGTGAGCCTGGCGCCCATCCTTTCGTAAAAGCCCGCGGCATTCGGGTCGGCCTCGAGGGTCATGCGCTTGGCGCCCAGCGCCTTTGCACGATCAACCGCCTGATCCCACATCAGCCGGCCGACGCCTGACCCGATGGACGCAGGCAACAAGAAGAAGTTGTCGAGCAGGAATCCATCGGCAATCGCCACCAGGCTGAACCAACCAACCGTCTTCCCATCGACCTCTGCGATCCAGCAGTCGTGCGCCTCGAGGTATTCGGGAGTGACGGTCAGGCTGGCCCTGGCCACTTCCATGAAGACGGCGTCGTAACCCCAATGCGCCTTCGAGGCGAGGGTCAAGGCGGTCAGCTCATCGGCAGCGTCGGGCGACGCGCGGCGAAAGGTCGCCAACGCTACGGAGCGAGAGAGCTGAGGTTTTCGACTATCGCCTCTTGCGACGAGCGGGCGATGATCACCACCGCCTCCTCAGAGCTGTGCTCGTTCGACTCGATATGGGGCACAAACGGAGGCACGTACACGTAGTCGCCGGGCTTGGTCGCGATGCGATCCTCCACTCCGTCCACCAGGCAGATGAAGACAGGGTTGCCGGCGACTACGTAGATGCCGGTCTCGTTCTCACCGTGGTGGTGGGCGCCGGACACCGTCCCCGGCGCCATGTGGGTCTCCCCCATCCAGATCTTCGTGGCTCCGACCGTCGATGCGGAGACCCCGGCCAGCCTGACCATGCCGGAGGTCTGGAGGGTGTCCGAGGATGCATCCTCAGGGGTGACCTTGCGCAGCCCTCTCATGGGTCCATTCTGGAGAACAAGTGACTCGATCGCACG
>DATARC010000178.1:0-4997 GCA_036264335.1 Candidatus Dormiibacterota bacterium | reverse complement strand
CGAGCCTGGAATGAGGTAGTCCATGAAGTTGGAGCCGATGCAGTTGCCGTCGCCATCGAAGGTGATCAGCTGCATGAATGCAATCCCATATCCCTCGGCGAGGCCGCCGTGGATCTGGCCTTCCACGATCATCGGGTTGATCCGCACCCCGCAGTCGTCCACCGCCACGATCCGGCGAACCTTGACCTGGCCGGTGCCTTTGTCGACGTCCACGACGACCGCGTACGTGCCGAACGGGTAGGTCATGTTCGGCGGGTCGTAGTAGTGAACTCCTTCGAGCCCGGCCTCCATGCCCTCGGGCAGGTTGGTGTAGGCGGCGAAAGCGATCTCCTGTATCGTCTTGGCGCGATCGGGGGATCCAGCGACGTAGAACTTGCCGCGCTCCCACACGAGGTCTTCTTCGGCCGCCTCGAGCAGATGGGCGGCAAGCTTGCGCGCCTTTTCCCTGAGCTTCCTCGAGACCATGGCGGTCGCGGCTCCCGCGACCGGAGTGCTCCGGGACGCGTAGGTGCCGAGTCCATAAGGGGCGGTGTCCGTGTCACCTTCCTCCACCGCCACGTCGCCGGCCGGGATGCCCAATTCCTCAGCGACGATCTGCGCGAAGGTCGTCTCGTGGCCCTGGCCCTGTGATTTGGTGCCCATGCGCAGCATCGCCTTGCCGGTCGGGTGCACGCGCAGCTCGGCGCTGTCGAACATGCGCAGGCCGAGAATATCGAACTCGGCGCCGTGTCCCGCTCCCACGACCTCGGTGAAGCTGGCGATGCCGATGCCGGTCACCTCGCCCCTCTCGCGTCGGGCCTCGACGTCCTTCTTGAGATCTTCGTAGCCGATCTGCTCGAGGGCCACGTTCATCGCTCTGGGGTAGTCGCCGCTGTCGTAGACCCAGCCGGTCGCCGAGTGGTATGGGAACTGCTCCGGCTGGATGAAGTTCTTCATCCGGAACTCGGCCTGGTCGATGCCGAGCTCGATCGCCGCGTTGGTGACGAGGCGCTCGATAAGGTAGCTCGCCTCGGTCACGCGGAACGAGCACCTGTATGCGACACCGCCCGGCGCCTTGTTCGTGTAGTAGCCGTCAGCGGTGATATGCGCGGTCGGGATGTCGTACGACCCCGTGACGATGTGGAACAACCCCGCTTTGAACTTGCTCGGTTGCGCATCTGAGAAGAAGGCTCCGTTATCGCTGTCGAGGTGGACGCGCAGCGCGAGCATCTTGCCGTTGGAGTCGACGGCGAGGTCGCCGGTCATGTGATAGTCGCGCGCGAATCCAGTCGAGATCAGGTTCTCGTTGCGGTCCTCGATCCACTTCACGGGGCGCCCGATGAGCAGGCTCGCCGCCGTCGCAACCACGTATCCCGGATAGACCGGCACCTTGTTGCCAAATCCGCCGCCCAGGTCCGGCGAGACGACGCGGATGTTCTGCTCGGGCAGGCCTGTGACCAGGGCAAACACGGTGCGGATCGCATGCGGCGCCTGGCTGGTCATGTAGATAGTGGCCTTGCCGGTCGCCGGGTTGACGTCGGCGATGCAGCCACACGTCTCCATCGGCGCAGGGTGGCAGCGCGGATAGAACGTGTGCAATCGCACCACTTTGGCCGCTTTGGCGAATGCCGCATGCGTGGTGCCCTGGTCGCCCGATTCCCAGTGATAGATGTGGTTGTCCTTCTGGCCGTCCTTCTCGTCCCGGATCAGTGGCGCGCCCTCGGCCTTCGCCCCATCCGGGCTGATGACCGCCTGCAGGACGTCGTAGTCGACGACGATCTCGGCGAGGGCGTCCTCCGCCTGGTACTTGGTCTCGGCGATGACCGCCGCCACCTCCTGGCCCTGGAAGCGGACCTTGTCGGTCGCGAGCACGGCCTGGGTGTCGCCGCTCATCGTCGGCATCCACGCCAGCTTGTGCTGGGCCATCAGCTCGCCGGTGACGACAGCGACCACGCCAGGCTTCGCGCCGGCGGCCGCGGTGTCGATCGATTTGATGCGCGCGTGCGCATGGGGGCTGCGGAGGATCGCCATGTGCAGCATCCCCGGCAGCGTCATGTCATCGATGTAGTTGCCCTTGCCGCGCAGGAACCGGCCATCCTCCTTGCGCTTGATGGAATCGCCGATACCGCCGTGCATGTGCATCGTCGAGCTCATTCCGCGCCTCCCGCCATCGCCGTTTCGGCGACAGGCGCTTTCGCCGCGTCGGCGGTGAGCTTCGCGGCGTGCTGGATCGCCTTGACGATGTTCATGTAGCCGGTGCACCGGCAGATGTTGCCGCTGATCGCCCAGCGGATCTGCTCATCGGTGGGAGTCGGATTTCGCGCGAGAAGCGCCTCGCCCACAAGCATCATCCCCGGCGTGCAGAAACCGCACTGCAGGCCGTGCTCTTCGTGGAAGCCGACCTGGATCGGCGCCAGCGCGCCACCCTCCGCGATGCCTTCGACCGTCTTGATGTCACGTCCATCGACCTGGACTGCGAGCACGGTGCACGACTTCACAGGTTCGCCGTCAAGCTGCACGGTGCAGGCGCCACAGCTCGTCGTGTCACAGCCGATATGGGTTCCGGTCAAGAGCAGGTTGGTCCTCAGGAAATCGACGAGGAGGACGCGCGGCTCGATGTCGCCGCTTCTCTCCTTGCCGTTGACTCGCATTGATACCTTCACGCCTTCACCTCCCGGGCATGGCCAAGCGCGGTCTTGAGCCCACGCTGCACGTAGACCCGAACCACGTCCTTCTTATATGCAGCGGTGCCGCGAATGTCGTCCTTCGGGTGCGCCGCTTCAGACGCCAGACGCGCCGCCTCCGCGATGAGCTCGTCGGTCGGTTCGTGCCCGGCCAGCGCCTTTTCGGCTGCTGTCGCTTTGATGTTGGTCTCGCCGACAGCGGTCAGCCCGATCCCCGCCTTGGCGATCTTGCCGCCATCGAGCTCCACCTGGACCGCCACGGCGGCAGTGGCGAAGTCGCCCACCTTTCGCTCCAGCTTGTTATAAGCGCCGCCCGCCTTGCCGGCCGGCAACGGAATGCGGATCTCGATCACAATCTCGTCCGCCCGCAGCGCGGTGGTGAAAGGCCCCTGGAAAAACTCGGCGGCCGGAATCACACGCTCGCCGGCTTGCGATCGCGCCACGATGCCGGCATCCAGCGCCAGCGCCACCGAGCCCCAGTCCCCCGATGGGTCGGCATGGCAGATCGAGCCAGCCATCGTGCCGCGATTGCGCACGAGCGGATCCGAGATCCAGTGCACGGTGTCGACCAGGATCGGGCACAGCCAGGCGAGGTCGGCGCTGCGCTCGATGTCGACATGGCGGGCAAGCGCGCCGATGCTGAGGTGGCCGTTCTGACGGCCGATGGCGTTCATCGCGGGGATGCGTCCGATGTCTATGACCAATGCCGGCTGCGCGAAGCGCAGCTTCAGCAGCGGTATGAGGCTCTGGCCGCCGGCCATGATCTTGGCGTCGTCGCCACGCTGCTTCAGGAGGGCGAGGGCGTCGCCAAGCGTGGTGGGAGCGGCATAGTCGAAAGCGGCTGGAAACATTGGT
The DNA here is from genome assembly GCA_036264335.1 of Candidatus Dormiibacterota bacterium. Lineage (GTDB taxonomy): Bacteria > Chloroflexota > Dormibacteria > Dormibacterales > Dormibacteraceae > Palsa-872. Next base: position 1,479 of record DATARC010000178.1, on the reverse strand, counting down.
CACACCTCCGGACCCAACGAAACCACCGCCAAGATCGGGGGTCATCACCCAGGAGGGCGAATCTGATCACCCATTCGGGTGATAGGTCAGATATAGCCGGATTTGCCGGCCAGGATCGCTGCCTCCACCCGATTGCGTACCCCCAGCTTGCGGAAGATCTCCTGGATGTGGCTCTTCACGGTGTTCTCGCTCAGATGCACCTCGGCCGCAATCTCGCGGTTCGAGTGGCCCCGGCTGATCAGGCGGAGGATGGCCACCTGGGACTCGCTCAGCTCCGCTCGTCTTGAACGCCCTTGCGGCCGGGTCCGCGCCTGTTCGATGACCTGCCCGGCCACCTGCGGCGCGAGCACCGCCTGGCCCCGATGCACGGCCCGGATGCTCTCCTTCAAGCTGAACTGCTCCACGTCCTTGACGACGTACCCGCGAGCTCCTGCCTGGATGCATTCCTCCACGAGGTCAGGGTCGGTGTACGTGGTCAGGATCACGACCGCCACATCGGGATGCGAAACGCGAAGCCGGCGGCACACCTCGACGCCGCTCACGTCAGGCAGGCGGGCATCCAGCAGGACGATGTCCGGCTTGGTGCTGTCGACCAGGTCGGCCACCGCGGAGCCGAAGCCCGTCTGAGCGACCACCTTGATGTCGGGCTCGCGCAGGAGCATCGCTGTCAGGCCCTCGCGGACCATTTCGTGGTCGTCCACGAGCATGACCCGGATCACCTGAAACGCTTCAGGCAAGCGCTGGTAGCCTTGCGCGGATCGCCAGTCCGCTCTCCTCGCCGTTATGCACCTCAAAGGTGCCGCCCAACGCTTCGACCTGCCGGCGGCTTTGCTTCAGCCCGAAATGCGTGCTGCTCTCCTGGTAGTGGTGTAACACCTGCTCGGAGGCGCCAACGCCGTCGTCCTGGATAACCAGGTCGACGTGGTCCTCGGAATAGCGGAGGCTGACGAGAACCCGCCTGGCTCTCGCGTGCCGCGCCACGTTGGCAAGGGCTTCTCGAGCCAATACGAAGAGGGTGTGTGCCGACTCGGTGGTGAGCGCGATGGGTCGACCACTCACGACCAGGTCGGCCTCGATCAACCTGGATGCCCCGGCTTCGCGCACCAGCCGCCGCAGCTCGGAAGGGAGGCCTCCGGCGGCCGACCGGGGCAGCGAGAGGGCGAATATCGCCTCGCGCACCGCCTCCGATGTATGGATGGCGAGCTGCCTGACCTCGCCCAGGTCGGCAGCGATCGGTTCCGTCACTGGTTCCTGCTCGAGGATGGCATTCACTTTCAGGCCCAGCGTGAAGATGGCCTGCTCGATGCGGTCGTGCAGCTCGGCGGCGATCCGCTCGCGCTCCTGGCGCAGCACCTGCTCGCGTTCCGCCTGGCTCAGATCGCGGTGGAGCTGTTCCAGCTCGTCGATCATTCGCCGCTGGTCCTCGTACAGGCGCGCGTTCTCGATCGCGACCGCGACCTGGTTGGCGAACGTGGAGAG
>DATARC010000142.1:0-24870 GCA_036264335.1 Candidatus Dormiibacterota bacterium | reverse complement strand
CATTCCAGGCTCGATGGAGACGCCGAAGTTCGAGCTGGGGGAGACGGTGACACCGTCGCCGCACCACCCCATAGGCGCCAAAGGGGTTGGCGAGTCGCCCACCGTGGGTTCGCCGGCTGCGTACGTCAATGCAGTGATCGATGCGCTTTCGCCGTACGGAATCACGAACATCGACATGCCTGTGACGTCTGACAAGGTCTGGGCCGCATTGCGCTCAAAAGGAGTGACCGAATAGCCGACGACGTACTTGATCTGCTTCGTGAGTACGCGGCCGAAGGAACGCCCTGCGCGCTGGCGACAGTGGTGCGAGTGGAGCCGCCGACGTCGGCGCGCCCCGGGGACAAGGCGGTCATCACCGCCGACGGCCGTCTCCGGGGATGGATCGGGGGGAGCTGCTCGGAGCCGGTGGTTCGGCGTGAAGCGCTGCGCGCGCTGGCCGAGGGCATTCCCCAGCTGGTCAAGATCGTGGCCGCCGACGAGGTCCGCCGGTCACGCAAGCGCGGTGAGCTCATGGTGGCGACCACCTGTCCGAGCGGCGGTTCGCTCGACATCTTCATAGAGCCTCGATTGCCGCGCCCCCTGCTGCTCGTTTTCGGAGAGACGCCGGTCGCAGAAACCCTAGCCAAGCTCGGGGAGCTCACCGGGTTTCGGAGTCGGACGGTGAGCCATGCCGGCCTCGCGGGCCTGTCGGTCCCGGCAACCGACGTGTGGGCGGTGGTGGCGACGATGGGCCACTATGACGAGGACGCCGCTGTGGCGGCGTTGGCGCACCCGGATGTCGATGTCAGCCTCATCGCGAGCACGCGCCGAGCGGCGGCGCTGCGTGCTGAGCTGCTGGCGCGGGGACTCGACGAGCGCACGGTCGAGCGGCTGCGCACGCCTGCCGGCAGAGTGCGCGGCGTCACTCAAGAACAGATCGCTCTGCTGGCGCTGGCCGAGGTCGTGGCGGCCCGCCAGAAGCGAGGCCCGAAGCCACCGGCACAGGACGTGCCGCCCGTCGTTTTCGCCACCGACCCCGTATGCGGAATGACCGTGGACCCACTCACCGCGACACACAAGGCGGAATTCGGCGGTGACACGTTCTGGTTCTGCTCGGCTGGCTGCGAGGCGGAGTTCGAAAGAGAGCCGCAGCGCTACCTTCGCTCGATCGAGGCGTAGGGAGACCCTCGAGTTACACGGGCTTTGCGAGGGGCAGAGCGATTGCGAACACAGTGCCGATCCCGGGCGTGCTGCTCTCCACGGATAGGCTGCCGCCGTATCGCTCCACGAGCTGCCGGCTGATGTACAAACCGAGCCCGACGCCTGGCACCTTGACGAAGGTTGAGCTCGCGCCGCGATAGAAGCGGTCGAAGACCTTTTCCCGCTGATCCTCGGGGATGCCGACGCCGGTATCCTCCACCCGAACCACGGCACGATGGAAGTCCGTTGCCATATCGATGAAAAGGCGCGCCGGCGGGGCTGAGTACGACAGGCTGTTGTTGATCAAGTTGTCAAGCACGCGCCCCAACTCTGTTTTGTCCGCCTCCACCAGGACGGCTTCACGGGCCAGCTTGGTGGAGATATCCGCGCGCATGAGGTGGGCGCGAGGGCGGGCACGCGCCACGGCGTCTTCAACGACATTTCGCAGGTCGATCACCTGCCCCTCGACCGACGCCACGTTGGTCTCGGCCTGCGAGGCCTGAAGAAGGGCATCGACGATTCTGTCGAGTTCCGCAGTCTTGGCTTTGAGAACTTGGATTGGCACCGCCCAGGAATCTGGGGCACGCCCAAGAGATGTTTCGTCAAGCATTGAGAGGTATCCGTCCAGCACCGTGAGCGGCGTTCGGAGCTCATGCGCGGCGAGGTTCAGAAAAGCACTCTTGGCTTCGTTGGCTGCCTTGGCGGCTGCATAGAGTCGAGCCACCTCCTCCTGACGTTCCCGGGTGGCGACGAATGTAGCGAGTACGAGCGAGGTGAGCGCCACGCAAACGTTGAAGACCTGCAAGGTGATCATCTTCTGGAACAGCGTCTCGGTGGCGAACGGACCGATCCCGTGGACGGCTGACCAGATGGCGACTCCTGAGGCCAGCAGGGCGGCCGGAGCCGCGCCTCGCAATCGGAAGCGCCAGGCCGCAGCCATGATCAGTGGGAAGACCAGGTATTCGAGACGAAGCTGGTTCAGAAAAAGCACCAGGGTCACGAGGCCAATTCCCGCGAGGAGGCCGGCGAGCAATGTCGCGCTGCGCAGGGTAAAGGTCGGGCCCGGCACCCCGGGAATCAGGGTCAAGAGAAGGGGAGCGACGAGGAGCACTCCCATGGCGTCTCCGGTCCACCAGACGGTCCACGTGGGCCAGAAGTCAGGTGGGGACACCGCCCCGGAAAGCACCAACACGGAAGTTCCGATTGACGCGCTGATCGACATGCCGACCAGGGCGGCCAGGCCGATGACCGCCGCTGCGTCGCGGAAGCGCTCGAGCTCGCGGCGGAAGCCAACCAGCCTGAGCAGCTCTGCCGCGACAAGAGGGGCAAGCGTGTTGCCGGCCGCGATAAGCGTGGCGCCAATCGGGGATGGGCCGATCGGGAGGTTGACTGCAAGGGCGGCCGCAAAGATGGCCGGCCAGACTCTGCGGCCAAAGATGAGGATCGCCACCAGCGCGATGCCCGTTGGTGGCCAGATCGGCGTCACCTGGCCATGCACGAGCGCAAGGGTCAGGCTGAGGCGAGCGGCGATCCAATAGACGAGAGCCAGCAGCGCCAGGCGCAATCCATCACGCAGGAATCCCCCGTAGCTCGATCCAAGTAGCCGCGCCACTTACTGCGAGGTTTAACGGTCCTCGTCCGGGTTTCCGGCTACCGCGCCTACCCGGCGCCGCTCACCAGAGCGTCCAGCCACCGTCGACGACGATGGTCTGGCCCACCACATAGGACGAGGCATCAGAAGCCAGGAAGACCAGGGCGCCGTCCAGTTCATGCGGCAGGCCTGGACGCCCGATCGGACCCCGATGCGCGATCCAACGGTTCATATCGGCGTCCAGGAGCTGGCCTGTCATCTCACTTGGAAACCAGCCGGGCGCAATTGCGTTGACCCTGATGCCTCGCGCCGCCCACTGGGCGCCGAGCTCGCGTGTCAGTCCTACGACTCCGGTCTTTGCCGCGATATATGCAGCCATTGGATAGCGGTCGGACAGGGATACAAAACCGGCTATCGAGGCGACATTGATGATGCTGCCGCGTCCGCTGGGCAGCATCACCCTGGCGGCTTCGCGCGAGCCTGTAAAAACCGCTGTGAGGTTGACTTTGAGGACGCGTTCGAAATCCTCGAGCGACTCGGCTTCTGCCGGACCATCATCGGAGATGCCCGCGTTGTTGACCATGATGTCCAGGCGCCCAAAGCGCCCGGTGGCTCGCTCGACGAGCGCGCGCAGGGCCTCCTCGTCCGCGACGTCCGTGACAACGGCCTCGGCGTGATCTTGGCCCAGGTCCGTCGCGAGCGCCGCCAGCGGTGCAGCACGCCTGGCCGCGATGACGACGTCGGCGCCCCGCTCCCGCAGCACGCGCGCGAAGCGCTCACCAAGACCTGACGAGGCGCCGGTGACCACCGCCACGCGGCCGGTCAGGTCAAAGAGCGGATCTCCAGCTTTCACTCTGGGCAGGTCCTGGCTACTCAATGCGCCTGGCGATACGACCTAGGACACGGCTGCGCGCGCGAGGCCGGCTGCTTTGCGCTGCACGAGCACCGGCAGGCGGGTGCGGGCATCGCTCAGGCGCTCGTGCGAGATGTCCGCGATGGCGACCCCCTCGCCGTCACCCAACCCCGCGATCTGCGCACCCAGTGGATCGATGATCGCGCTCCGGCCCGTGTAGCCGATGCCCGAGTGGCCGCCGACCGCGACATAGATGGTGTTGTCCAGCGCCCGCGCTCGCGAAACCACGCTGAGGTGTTCCTCTTTCAGCGGGCCCGCGACCCACGCGGTGGGCGCCAACAGCATCTCCGCCCCGCCGTCCGCGGCGCGCTCGATGTAGCTCGCGAAGCGCATGTCGTAGCAGATGACCACCGCCGCCCGAAAACCATCGATCTCGACCTGCAGCGGATCTTCGTCGCCGGCTCGGAACCGCTCCGACTCGACCTCGCCGAACGCGTCGAACAGGTGGCGCTTGTGAAAGGTGCCGACCAACCCCTTGATGGGATCGACCACGACCGCGGAGTTGTAGATGAGGCGCTCGCCTGGGATCGTCTCGAACATGCCTGCAACCACAGTCATCCTGTGTCGCGCGGCGAGCTCGGACAATGTCGTGACGAATCGCCCGTCAAGGGGTTCCGCGAGGCTGCGTAGGTCGTCGCCCTTCTCACCGAAATCGCACATCGCGGCCTCGGGAAATACGACGAGCCTCGAATTCGCATCAGCGGCCTGAGCGGCGAGCTTCGTGATCTTCTCGAGATTGGCCGGCTTGTTCATGCCGCTGGCGAATTGGGCGACTGCGATTCTCATCTGCACACCTCAGTATTTGCCGTGCTACACGCTCCTCTCGTACCGATTCCGTTCCCAGTCGGTCACCGTCTCTTGAAACGCCTTCAGCTCCCACCGGCGCGAGGTGGCGTAATAGTCGCTGAACTTCTCACCCAGCCCTGCGCGCAGCACCTCATCCGACTCGAACGCATTGAGAGCGGCCTCAAGTGAGCCTGGCAGCATGGCGAGGTCGGGTCGCGAATACGCGTCGCCCTCAACCGGCGCCGGAGGCCTCGCCTGGCGACGCATCCCGTCCGCGGCCGAGATCACAAGGGCGGCGAGCGCCAGGTATGGGTTGGCGTCGGCCCCAGGCCGGCGGCACTCGATCCGCGACAGCTCAGGGCGCTTCGAACGGATCGCCCGCACTGCCGCTGAACGATTCTCGAATCCCCAGCTGACGTTGGTCGGAGCGAAGAATCCGGGCACCAGCCGCTTGTACGAGTTGATCGTCGGGTTGAGAAGCAGCGAGGCGCCCGGAAGATGCTCGAGCACGCCCGCGATTGCGGATGCCATCGTTGCCTCGTCGGAACCAGCGAACGCGTTGACCTCGTCGCGCCAGCACGACATGTGAAGGTGGCCGCTGGATCCCTCCTCGCCAGGCGTGGTCTTGGCCAGGAAGCTGGCGCGCAATCCCATCTTGGCGGCGACCCCCTTGACCGCGAACTTGGCGAAGGTTGCATCGTCGGCCGCCCGCATCGCCGGCCGCGCCGCCAGGTTTAGCTCCAGCAAACCGGGAGCGGCTTCGGTGTGGGCGGCGTTAAGCTCCACCCCCAGCCCATCGAGCGCCGGCCGGAGCGCATTGAGAAATGCATCGACAGCGCTGATGTCCAGCAGGCTGTAGCTGATGCCGCTCGAGACAGGGCCGCCGGCGTCGCGCACGCGGATCTCATACTCGAGCGCCGCCAGTACGGCATAGCCGACCTCCTTCATCCCCTCGATCGCACCACGCAGGACCTCACGTGACGCGAGCTCGCATTCGCTGCCGTCGGGCCACCTCGGCGTGCCAAGGCAGATGCGCCACCTCGGTCGCCAGCTCACCTCGTGGAGGGTGCTTGGGTCCGGGTGCACGATGAGGTCTGCCGCCCCCGATCGGATTCCGAAGCGCTCGTAGTCCGCGATCGGCATGTCCACCGGGTCCAGCCCCAGGAGCAGGTCGGTCATCGCGGCACCATGTCGCAAGGCGGTCAGGAACGCATCGGGGCGCATCGCTTTGCCGCGCAGGGAGCCGTTCATGTCCGGGAACCCCAGGAGCACGAACTCGACATCGTCCAGGTTGGGCGGCACGATCTGCTCGGCCTTGTGTGCAGTCCGAGACGGAGCGTCCACGCCGCTCATTGTCGGCCGGCCGAGGCGCCCGCCCCGCTCAATGACTTCTCGATCTTGCTGGTCATGTGCGCCATCGTCTCCGAGAAGCGCTCGATCATCAGCGCCAGCTCCTCGTCAGTGCTCGTGAACGCCGGGGCCAGCACGATCTCGTCACCGGCATAGCCGTCCGCGGTCGAATGCGTGGAGCCGACCAGCAGCCCGTGCTCAAACGCGTGGTCTTCCACACGCAGCCCAACCTGCATCTCATCCGGGAGAAACGATTTGCCATCGCGCGGGTCCACGAGCTCGACCCCGAGCAGGAATCCGCGCCCACGCACGTCGTGGACCATCGGGTTTGCCTCGAGGGCGGAGGCCAGCTGCTCGAGAAGTCGCGGCCCGCGGTCCCGCACACGCTCGACCAGCCGGCGCGATTCCAGCGCGTCGATCACCGCCAGGCCGACCGCGCACGATTGCGGAGCGCCGTCCCACGTGTGACCGAGGTCGAAGGCGCGCGAGCCGGCCGCGATCGCGTCGTACACGTGCTGCCTGCAGAGCACAGCGCTGATCGGCGCGTAGCCGGCGCCGAGGCCCTTGCCCACTGTCACGATGTCCGGCTCGATCGGCAGCTGCTGGTAGGCGAACCAGGTGCCCACCCGGCCCATGCCGGTGACGACCTCGTCGAAGCAGATCAGAAAGCCATGCTCCTCGCGTCTCTCCGCCAGGCCGTGCCAGAACCGATCGGGCGGCGAGTAGGCGGGCAACGCCGCGGCGCTGACCGGTTCGCAGAAGAACGCAGAAATGCTGCTCGCGCCCGCTTCTGCGATCTGCTTGTCCAGCTCGTCGAGGGCGGCCTCGCCTGACGGGTCGAAGCGCCAGGTCGAGGGCGGGATATGAAGGTGTGGGGACAGGTAAGCCGAGTAGGGCGCCTGGATCGTATGCCGGCGTCCGGTCAGGGCCATCGTCGCCATGGTCGAGCCGTGATATGCCTGGGCCGGCGAGATCACCCGCCACCGGTCGGCGTCGCCGCGATCGACGTGGTACTGGCGAGCCAGTCGCAGCGCCGTCTCGTTGGCTTCGGATCCGCTCGAGGCAAACCGGACACGTGCCATCTCCGGCGCCAGTCCGATCAGCCGGTCGGCGAGCTTTTCCATCGGCTCGTTGGTGAAGTGGTCCATGTAGAAGTACGCGATGCGCTCCGCCTGCCGGGCGCCTGCCTCGACAATCTCGGTCGCGCCATTGCCGAGCGATGACACCATCGCGCCGCCTGAGCACGCGTCGAGGATCCTTTCGCCGCCTGTCGTTTGCAGCCACACCCCCTCGCCGCCCTCGATGCTCGGATACGCGAGGTCGATAAAGCGCGGAAACGTGCTGGTCTGGTCTGCCGCCACGCGCTCGGGGCTCATATCGATCGTTCCTTGCCCAAGGCCACCCGGTCGCGGAAAGCGTCAAGCAGGCGCCAAGTCGCCTGCTTCGCCTGAGCGGCACGTTGACGGGTCTCCGTCAGCAGTCCCTGGGGGTCTACACCCTCGGCCTCCAGTTCGTGCGGGTAGGCGCGCACCCACTCGTCCATGATCGCGGGCGTCACCTCGGGATGAAACTGCAGCCCCAGGTTGCGGCCGGAGACGAAAGCCTGCGGCGCAGCGTCGGTCTCGGCGATCAGCTTCGCGCCCGGGGGTGCCGAGAAGCTGTCAAAATGCCACTGAAACCAGGGGCCGGTGCTGACCAGATGGGGGTCGTGCGTCCGCACCGGCAGCCAGCCGATCTCCGCCTCGTCCGCGCGGAACAGGCGGCTGCCGAGCACGCGGGCCAGCATCTGGCCGCCGAAGCACAGCCCGAGGATGGGCACGCCTGACTCGATCGCCTGCTCGTAAAGCTTCACCTCGCGCTGGACGAAGGGGACCGCATCGTCGAAAGCAGCGAACTCCGAACCGAGCGAGACGATCAGGTCAAACCCGCGGGGATTCACCTCGTCCTCGTCCTCGTCGATTCGAAAAACCTCGATCTGCGCCCCCTGCTCCGCCAGCCATTCCGTCATGTGACCCGGCGGCGTCGGCTGTTCGTGCTGCAGGATCAGCGTGCGCGGCCGCCACGAGGAGCTCATTTGAGTCCCGACTCGATTGATTTCGCGACCGTGCGGATGGTCTCGGCGAACCGCTCCACCATCTGCATCAGCTCCACGTCCGTGGTGGTGAAGGGAGGCGCGAACAGCGTCTGATCGCCGGCATATCCGTCACGGGTGGGCATCGTCGAGTAAACGATGAGGCCCAGGTCCATCGCTGTCAGGTCGACGCGCCGCGCGGTTCCGAGCTCGGGCGGCAGGAAGGACTCTCCGTCACGAGGGTCGACGTACTCGATGCCCAGCAGGAAGCCGTGACCGCGGACTTCGCGGACCATTGGAATGCCGGCAAGCGCCGCGGCCAGCTCGTCCCGCAGCTGCGGTCCCCTGGTTCGCATGCGTTCGACCAGCCCCTCCTCTCTCAGCACTTCGATCACGCGCAGGCCTACGGCTGTCGTCGCCGGAGCGCCATCCCACGTGTGTCCGTGAGTCAGCTTGCGCGAGCCATTGGCGAAGGCCTGGTAAACGTGGTCCTGGCAGATGACTCCGCCAATGGCCGCATAGCCCGCGCCCAGGCCCTTGGCGGTGGCGATGATGTCGGGCACCAGCGGCAGCTTGTCGGCCGCGAACCAGCGGCCGGTCCGGCCCATGCCGGTCACCACCTCGTCGTACAGGATGAGAAAGCCGTGCTTGTCGCGGCGCTCGGCGAGCCCGCTCCAAAAAAGCTCAGGCGGCGAATACGCAGGCAGCGCGGCGGCGGTTATCGGCTCGCAGAAATACGCGGAGACGTTCTGCGGCCCAACCTCTTCCAGAGCTCGGTCGAGAGCCGCGAGCGCCTCCTTCCCGGTCGGGTCGAAACGCCATGTGCTCGGAGGGATGTGATGATGCGTGGCCAGGTAGGGGCCGAACGGTCTCTGCAGCCCAGGCCTTCCGGTGAGCGCCAGCGTCGCCATCGTCGGGCCGTGGTAAGCCTGCGCCGGCGAGATCACATGCACACGTTGGGTGTCGCCGCGCTCGACGTGGTAGCTCCGCGCCATCTGCAGCGCCGCCTCGTTCGACTCGGCGCCTCCCGTCGTGAAACGAACTCGCGTCATGCCCGCCGGCGCGACCTCGACCAATTCTGCTGCGAGCCGCTCGCGCGCGGGGTTGGTGAGGCGCTCGTTGTGGACGTAAGAAAGCTGAATCGCCTGGTCTCTTGCCGCGGCGATGATGTCGCGCCTGCCATGGCCCAGCGTCGCCGCCATCGAGCCACCGCTCATGGCGTCCAGGTACCGCTTGCCTGTCGAGTCCTCCACCCAGACTCCTTCGCCGCGGACCACCACGGGGTAGAGCCGGTCCAGCTCCAGTGGCAAGACCCGCGTGTTGCCGGCGGCCACCGACGTCTCAGGCATCACGCCCGCTCGAAAACCGGCTTGAGGGCGTAGTAGACATCGCGGTACCGACCGTACGCCTCGTTGTAGATCTCACGGCGTTCGGGATCGGGCTGGTGCTCGTCGGGACGGTACGCGACGAATGCTTCGGCAGCGCTCGCGACATCCTTATATAGTCCCGCGCCCACCGCCGCGAGCATCGCCGCTCCGGTGGCCGTGGTCTCCACGCTGACCGGGACCCGCACAGGTAGACCTGTCACGTCGGCTTTGATCTGCCGCCACAGAGCCCCCTTGGCTCCGCCGCCCACGATCGTGAGACGCCGAACCTCAAGCCCCGCGTTTCGCATCGCTTCCAGGATGTCCCGTAGGGCAAACGCGCTGCCTTCGAGCACCGCGCGAGTCAGGTGCGCCTTGGTGTGGGCCAGGCTGAGCCCATACATCACTCCCCGCGCTGCCCCGTTCCATTCCGGCGCCATCGCGCCCTGCATGCAAGGCAGGAAGATCAAGCCCTCGGCCCCGGCGTCAACCTTGGCCGCCGGTCCGGTCAAGGCGTCGTAAGCGTCGCCCTCTCCACGCTCTTCGGCGGCCCGCTCCTCGAGGCAGAACTGGTCGCGCCACCACCTCAGGTTGCCCCCTGACACGAACCCGGGATTCTCGAGGAGCCACGTGTCCGGATCGGCGTGAGGGTGGCACTCGACCAGCATCGTCGGGTCCTCGCGCGGGCCTGCTGAGACCGCGCAAACCGGCTCGGCAGTGCCCACCACGTCACACACCTCTCCCGGCGCGAAAACTCCCGCACCGAGGGTGGCCGCCATCTCGTCTCCGCACCCGACGACCACCACCGTGTCAGGCGAAAAGCCGGTGGCGGCGGCGAACGCCGCGGTGACCTTGCCCACCGCCTGGGTACCGGCGGCAAGCTCGGGCAGCATCCTGGACCTGATGCCGGTGGCGTCTAGGATCGGCTGCGACCACGCCCGTGTGCGCGGGTCCAGGAGTGCCAGCGACGAGGCGTTGGAGTAATCGACAGCGATGACTCCGGAGGCTTCGTGCAGGACGAACGACCCAGGGGACATCAGCTTGGCCGACCTCGCGAAGACCTCGGGTTCCTCGTCTCGAATCCATAAGGCTTTGAAAATTGCGTGCGACGAGTCCAGGTTCGCGCCGACGTGGTGATAGAAGTCCTTTCGCAAAACGCGTTCGGCCAGCGCCGCCGCTTGCGATTCCGCGCGGCGGTCCATCCAGATCATGGCGGCCCGCAGCGGCTTGCCCTGGGCATCGCAGGCGACCATCCCATCGAGCTGCGATCCAAAGGACAGCGATTTCACAGCGGATGGTCCTTCGGGCACCGCCTTCAGGACACGCGCGATCGTGGAATGCAGCGCCTCCGTCCACGCGTGTGGATCCTGCTCCGCCCAGCCTGGCTGAGGAAACGAGACATCGTAGGCCTGGTAGGCCGACGCCACGAGCGTTCCATCGACGGAGTACAGGGCGGTGTTGGTGCCCTGGCTGCCGACATCGCAGCCGATGACATAGGGACCCTTCGGCGTGCTCGTCAAGGAATGACGACCATCTTCAGGCCGGAGCCTGATCGGATGGTCTCAAACGCCTCGCCGATCTTTTCCAGCGGGAACCTGTGCGTGACGACGGCTGCCAGCTCGTCGCGTCGCCGCTCGAGGTAGTCCATCGTCAGGCGGTACTGCCTGTGAGTGGCTCCGTACGCGCCAAGGATCGAGAGCTCCTTGTAGTGAAGCTGGTTCATATCGAGCGGCGCCACCGGGTCGTGTTTGGGCAGGCCGGCGAAATACACGATGCGCGCGCGCTTGGCCGCCATCTCCAGCGCGGCCTGCTGCGCCTGCTTCGAAGGGGCCGCAACCAGGATCCGCTCCGGTCCCTTGCCGCCGGTCCGCTCCAGCGCTTGCGCCACGCCGTTGTCGTCGCCGGCGACCCAGGCGTCGTCGACAAAGCTCCCCACCGCTTTCAGGGCGATGTCGAGGCGCCCGCGATTCACGTCCGACAGGTAGACCTTGCCGGCGCCGCAGTCGCGTGCCATCACCGCCTGCCAGCACCCGATCGGGCCGGAACCGAGGATCAGCACGCTGTCACCGATCCGGATGTCGAGCACCTCCACTCCATTCAGCGCGCAGGCGAAGGGGTCGGCGACAGTCGCCAGGTCGGATGGCAGGTCGGGCGGGAGCGGGATCAGGTTCTTCATGGCGATCGGCGGCACCGAGGCGTATTCCGCGTACGCGCCGGGGTACGGGTCGTAGCCGTACAGCAGGTGCTGGTCGCAGAGGTTCTGGTAGCCGTCCATGCACCAGTGGCAGCGGCCGCAGGTCAGGATCGAGCCCAGGAAAACCCGGTCGCCCTTCTTCATCCCCGGCGGAAGCTCGGCCTGCGGACCGACCTCGTCGAGGATGCCGACCGGCTCGTGGCCGAGGATCCAGGGCGACGGCGCCTTGGGATCCCCGTTGAAAAACGTGCGGGCGTCGGTGCCGCAGATGCCGCACGCCTCGACCTTCAGGAGGGCGCCGCGCGGGTCGACGTCAGGCTCGGCCGTCTTGCGGACCTCGACGGCGTCGACCGCCGTCATGAACGCGGCTCTCATCGCACGGCTCCGGCGCCAAGCTCTTTGTGCAGCGCCGCCAAAGCCTTGTCTGCCTTCCAGCGCTCCCTGATCACGCGAGAGAGCGCTCGGGTGATGGCCTCGGGCGACCTGTGCATGAAGATGTTCCGGCCCACCGAGCAGCCGATGGCGCCGGCGCCCATGGCGTGCTCCATGCGCTGGAGCAGCTCATCGTCCTCGAGGCGCGACCCGCCGGCCAGCACGACGGGAAGACCGTTGGCGGCCTGCACCAATTTGCCGAAGGACTCCTCGTCGCCCGGCCAGTTGGTCTTGATGATGTCGGCGCCAAGCTCGCCGCACAGCCGCACGTTGCGGCGCAGGTATTCGAAGCCGTACTGGTCGCGCAGGTCCTTGACCGATGCATAGGTCGTCGGAAACTCGGCCTCGGCGATGAAAGGAATCCCGAGGACGGCACATTCCCTGCCGACTCCCGCCAGGGTACGGATCATGCCCGCCTCGGTCTCGCCTGCCAGCGCGGTGAACAGCACCACCGCGTCAGCCCCCAGGCGCGCAGCCTCCTCCACCTCGGCGATCTGGATCACCTGGGGCTGGCCCTTCTCCGGGTTGGCCGACGCCGACAGCAGCAGCGCCAGCGACGTCGTGGGGGAGAACGCGGGCTCGGCGATCCGGATCATGCCCTTCGACATCATGATCACGTTCGCGCCTCCGGCCACCGCCTCGGCGGTGCGGGTGGCGATGTCCGCGAGCGGCTCAAGAAACGTGGGCGATGTCATTCCGTGATCGAGGGCGCAGATCACCGAGACGCCTGCTTGATCGATGACTCGCTTCAGCCGCATCGATTTGCCTACCTGTGAGCTCACTGCACTCTCCTTCCTGGACCCCGCCTGTGCACCGTGAAATCGAATGCGTCGGCGAGGTGATATTCATGCGATGAAACGATCGCAACGTCGTTCTCGTCGTAGTCCACCTGCCAGATGGCCAGGAGGAGCTCGCCGCGAGGAATCTCCAGCTGTCGAGCCACTGTCACGTCGGCTCGGACAGGTCGAAAGGTGGCGACGCCATGATGGATGGCGATGCCGAGGTCTCGCTCCAGGACCTCGTACATCGAGCGCCGCAGCATCTGGTCCGCCAGCTCTGCGTGGTCCGCCAGAAAGCGAGCCGGGAGGATGTCCCGAGAGAGGACGACCGGCTTGCCGTCGGCGGTGCGGACGCGCTCCACCACGAGCACGTCCTGCCCCGGCTCGAGGTTAAGCTGACCGGCTTCGGCCGCTGAGGCAGGTTCGAACCAGTACCGGCCCTGAACCGTCCCCGCCTCCATCCCGGCGGCCCGGATGGCCTCGGTCACGCCGAAGTTCACGTCGAGGCTGGTGGCCACGCGCCGCCCGTGCGCCACGTAGGTGCCTGAGCCCCACATGCGGCGCACCAGGCCCTCCCCCTCGAGCGTACGCAGCGCCTCGCGCAGCGTGGCGCGCGAAACCCCGAGCTCGGTCGCCAGGGCGGGCTCGGAAGGCAGGCGGGTGCCGGCGGCGAGCACCCCACGGTCGATCCGATCCGTGAGCTCGTTCCGCACGGAGACGCTGCGCGGCCGGGTGCGAGCTTTTACCGGCCGGCCGCGACTAGGCATTGTGACTCGTAGTATTTGTCAGACAACTTTCCCCGTCAAGCCGAATATTTGTCCTACGTCGCTGACGCGCCCCGGCCCGGACCGGTGCCTGATTGACGGGCGAAAAGCCCTTCTTGACTTGCCCCGAGCGCTCCCTTAGCATACCCGCAAGCGACCGGCGGTCAGACAACTTCGGACAGCTGGGGACGCCATCGGCGACTCGGAAAGGGGGAACTTGCCTTGGCTGAGGAACGACGCAAAGTCGGGTCGGTTGCTTATCAGGAGGCTGGAGAGGGTTATTTCGCGAAGCGAGGCCTGAAGCGGCACGCCGCCTTCTGGTCGCTCTGGTCGCTGGGAGTGGCGGCCGTCATCTCGGGAGACTTCTACGGCTGGAACCTGGGCCTCGGCACCGGCGGGTTCGGGGGCCTGCTGATCGCCACCGGATTCATCATGGTCATGTACTACGGCCTCTGCTTCAGCATCGCCGAGATGTCCCCGGCGCTGCCGCACACCGGCGGCGCGTATTCGTTCGCTCGCTCTGCGATGGGCCCATGGGGTGGTTTCATCACCGGGCTGGCGGAGAACATGGAGTACGTCATCACCCCGGCGGTGGTGGTCGGCGCCATGGGTCTCTTGATGCAGGCCATCGTCATCTCGCTGTTCAAGGTGACGGGCGACCCGTGGTGGAACAGCCCGGTCACCTGGTTCGTCATCTTCTACATCGTCTTCGTCGCGATCAACATCCGGGGCATCGTGGCCACCATGCGCTTCACGGTGGCAATCAACGTCATCGCTCTGGGGATCCTCGCGTTCTTCGCCCTCTCCGTGATCTTCTCGGGGAAGCTCGACTTCAACCTTCTCTTCAACATCCCGGCCGACAAGGGATGGACCACCTTCCTGCCGCACGGCATCATCGGCATCTTCGCCTCGATACCCTTCGCGATCTGGTTCTTCCTTGCGATCGAAGAGCTGCCGCTGGCGGCTGAGGAGTCCCACGACCCGAAGAAGGACATCCCTCGCGCCACCATCTGGGGTCTGACGACCCTGGTCGTCACCGGTGTCGTCGTCCTCTTTCTCAACCCGGCGGTCGGCGGCGGCGCGGCCGCACTCGGCTCATCGGGGACACCGCTGTTCGACGGGTTCAAGGCGGTGTTCGGCGACAACGCCGGAGCCGCCATCCTGGGGCTGATCGGCCTGATGGGGCTGCTCGCCAGCTTCTTCACGATCATCTATGCCTACGGCCGGAACACGTACTCCCTGTCGCGGGCCGGATATTTTCCGCACTTCCTGTCCATCACCCATCCGACTCTCAAGACTCCGCACGTCGCGCTCATCGCGGGGGGCGTGGTCGGCCTCGTGCTGGCCATCGTGATGTACCAGGTGGGACTGCAGAAAGGCGATGTGCCAACCCAGGTCGTCGGCGCCCTCCTGAACATGGCGGTGTTCGCGGCCGTCATCTCCTACGCCATGCAGTGCCTGTCCTTCATACTCCTGCGCCGCAACCTCCCGAACATCGATCGGCCCTACCGCAGCCCCGTCGGCTCATGGGGCGCGGCGATCGCTGGGATCATCGCTCTCGTCTCGCTCGTTTCCCTCTACCTCAACACCGGCTACCGCCCGGGCCTTTACGGAACCGCGATCTACTTCGTGCTCGGGATCATCTACTTCGCCCTGGTCGGCCGGCACCGCCTGGTGCTGTCCCCGGAGGAGGAGTTCGCGCTCACCCTTGGCGAGCACGGCCACCCGGAGACGGAGGGCTACGGCAAGACGAGCGTGGCGGAGATCAAGGCCTGACGAGACATTCCGAAGCAGCTTCGCGGTTAAATGATCGCGGAGCTGTGGTGGACGACGGCAAGCGGCCAAGGATCGGGGTGACGACGAGTCCGAAGCGGGACCCGGCGTACTACCTGACCTACGGCCGCGCCGTCGAAACCGCTGGCGCCGAGGCCGTCTATCTTCCGGTTGGCGCCGCCTCGGTCGCCGGACTCGACGGGCTGCTGCTGCCAGGCGGGTGGGACGTCGACCCGGCGCTGTACGGCGAGAAGCCCGACGAGAAGATCGGCGACATCGACCCCGAGCTGGACGAAACCGAGATTCGCCTGTTCAAGGAGGCGCGGGAGCAAGAGATCCCCGTGCTCGGTATCTGCCGTGGCCAGCAGGTGATCAATGTGGCGATGGGCGGCTCCCTGGTCCAGCACCTCGAGGGTCACGAGGTTCGCGCTTTTGGCCGCAAGCATCTCGCGCACGCGGCCGCCGTCGATCCGGCCTCTGAGCTCGGCCGCGCGGCCGGAGGGCGCGAGATCCAGGTCAACAGCCTCCACCACCAGGCGGTCCGGTCTGTGGCGTCCGGCCTGAGGCAGACCGCGACCGGCGACGACGGGACGATCGAAGGGCTCGAGTCGGACGACGGCCTCATCGTGGCGGTCCAGTGCCACCCGGAGGAGCTCACAGGCGACCTGCCGTGGGCAACCAAACTTTTCGAGCGCTTCGTCGCGCGTGCCCGCGGCCGCCAACGTCACCACAAGGGGTAGGCACATGCTCACCAAGGAGCAGCTGGGCGCCGCGGTCAAGAAGGGCGACATCGACACCGTCGTCGTCGCCTTCACCGATATGCAGGGGCGTCTGATGGGTAAGCGCGTCGACGGCGAATACTTCATGGAATCCGCCGCGCACGGGGAGGCGGTCGAGGGCTGCAACTACCTGCTCGCGGTGGACATGGACATGGACCCTGTGCCCGGCTACACGATGGCGAACTGGGAGAGCGGCTACGGCGACTTCGACATGATTCCGGACTTCGACACGCTGCGGCGGATCCCGTGGCTCGAAGGCACGGCGCTCGTCCTGAGCGACGTCGCGTGGCACGATCGCAAACCGGTGAAGCCGTCACCGCGGCAGGTGCTGAGGGCGCAGATCGAGCGTGCCAGGGCGATGGGCTTCGAGCCGATGTTCGGCACCGAGCTCGAGTTCTACCTGATGAAGGAGACCTTCGCCGAAGCCCACGCCAAGAACTACGCCAACCTCACTCCTTCCGTCCCTTACATCCTCGACTACCACGTGCTCGCGACGAGCTACGACGAGCCCTTCATCCGCGCCGTGCGCAAAGGCATGAAGGAGGCCGGCATCAAGGTCGAGAGTTCCAAGGGTGAGGCGTGGCCCGGCCAGCAGGAGATCAACTTCCATTTTGCGGATGCGCTGACGATGGCCGACAACCACGTCATCTACAAGAACGGGATCAAGGAGATGGCTCAGCAGCACGGCTGCTCGGTGACCTTCATGGCGAAGCCCGACCATCGCTGGATCGGCAGCTCCTGCCACGTCCATTCGAGTCTCTGGAAGGACGGCAAGAACACGTTCGACGGCGAGTCGGACACCTTCAGGCGCTATCTGGCAGGACACATCGCCTGCGCCGATGAGATCGCGATCTTCCTGGCTCCCAACATCAACTCTTACAAGCGCTATGCCGCGGCGTCATGGGCTCCGACCACGCTCGCCTGGGGCCATGACAACCGGACCTGCGGGTTCCGCATCGTCGGCCACGGGCAGCATCTGCGCACCGAGTCGCGCATCCCAGGAGCGGACGTCAACCCATACCTCGCGATCGCGGCGCTGATCGCGGCGGGCCTCCATGGCATCGATCAGAAGCTGGAGCTCGGGCCTGCATTCCAGGGCAATGCGTACGAGTCCGACGTCAAGCGATTTCCCCACGCGCTCCGCGACGCGATCGGCGCCCTGGAGAAAGGCACGATGGTGCGCACGGCTTTCGGCGACGACGTCGTCGACCACTACCTGAACTACGCCCGCACCGAACAGGAGCAATTCGACAAGGTGGTCACCGGTTACGAGCGCGAGAGGCTGTACGAGCGCGGGTGACACTGGAGGTCCTCAACCCCGCCACCGCGACGCCCATCGCCCACCTCGATCGAGCGGGAGTCGAAGAAACCGATCGCGCCGTCGCCGCCGCGAAAGCTGCCTATCCCGCCTGGCGCGCCATCAAGCCCGCCGACCGCGCTCGCCTTCTGCGCCGCGTGGCTGCCCTGGTCGAAGAGCACATCGATGGATTGGCCAGGCTGGAAACGTCGAACGTCGGCAAGCCGCTCGGCGACTCCCGATGGGAGATGGGCATGGTCGCCGACGTCTTCCATTTCTACGCCGGCGCGGTCGAGAAGCACTACGGCGAGACGATCCCCGTGGCCGCGGGTGTCGACCTCACGTTTCGTGAGCCGCTGGGGGTGGTTGGCTTGATCGTGCCCTGGAACTTTCCTTTGATGCTTGCCAGCTGGAAGCTCGGCCCAGCGCTGGCTTGCGGCAACACAGTCGTGCTCAAGCCCGCGGAGCTCACCCCGCTCACCGCTCTTCGCTTCTCCGAGCTGGCGCTCGAGGCGGGCATCCCCGAAGGCGTGGTCAACGTCGTGGTGGGGCCGGGTTCGGTCGCCGGCGAGCGGCTCATCGCGCACCCTGACGTCGCCAAGATCGGGTTCACCGGCTCGACCGAGGTCGGCAGCCGAGTCATGGAGGGCGCCGCCAGGACGATCAAGCGGGTGACGCTCGAGCTGGGCGGCAAGTCGGCCAACGTGATCTTCGAAGACGCCGATCTCGAGCGTGCGGCGGCCGCCGCACCCGGCGCAGTCTTCGGGAACGCCGGGCAGGACTGCTGCGCGCGCTCGCGGATCCTGGTCCAGAAATCGGTGTATGACCGCTTCCTGAAGCTTCTTGTCGAGGCAACGTCGAGGTTCAAGGTTGGCGATCCCGAGAAGGACGGCACCGACATGGGACCGTTGATCTCGGCCGACCACCGGCGGAAGGTCGCGGCGTTCGTCAACGGCACGCCTCTTTTCAAGGGCGAGGCGCCCGAGGGCGAAGGGTTCTGGTTTCCGTGCACTCTCGTGGCGGCGGACAACCGGGATCCGGTCGCACGCGAGGAGGTGTTCGGGCCGGTGGCCGCGGTCATCCCGTTCTCCGACGAAGAGGATGCGGTTCGCATCGCCAACGACACTCCGTATGGTCTTTCGGGGTCGATCTGGACCCGCGACGGTGCCCGTGCGCTGCGCGTTGCGCGTGCGCTGGAGACCGGCGTGCTCTCGATCAACTCGAACAGCTCGGTTCGCGTCACCACCCCGTTCGGCGGTTTCAAGCAGTCGGGCTTCGGCCGCGAGCTGGGCATGCATGCGATGGGGGGCTATTCGGAAGTCAAGAACGTGTTCATATCGACGGAGGCGTGACGAATGGGAAGGCTTGACGGCAAGGTCGCCGTCATCACTGGAGCGGGCGGGGGCATCGGGCGTGAGGCAGCGATCCTGTTCTCCAGCGAGGGCGCGCGGGTCTGCGTCGCCGATGTCGGCGTCGAGGCGGGGGAGAGGGCCGCATCCGAATGCAGGGAGGCGTTCTTCTTCAAAGCCGACGTCAGCGATCCGAAGAGCGTGCAGGCCATGTACGCGGAGACCAAGAAGCGTTACGGCCGCATCGACGTCCTCTACAACAACGCGGGCATCATGCCCGCCGATGACGATTCGATCCTCACGACGGAGCCCGACGCTTGGGATCGGGTGCAGGCCGTCAATGCGAAGGGCGTCTTCTTGTGCTGCAAGTACGGTATTCCGCATCTGCTTGAAGCGGGGGGTGGCTCGGTCATCAACGTGGCCTCGTTTGTCGCGCTGATGGGCGCCGCCACGTCGCAGATCGGTTACACGGCTTCCAAGGGGGCAGTCCTCTCGATGAGCCGCGAGCTCGCTGTGCAGTTCGCGCGTCAAGGCGTGCGGGTCAACGCGCTGTGCCCCGGTCCGGTGGAGACGCCGCTCCTGATGCGCCTTTTCTCAGAGTCGCCCGGCGCGTACGAGAGGCGGCGGGTGCATCTGCCGATGGGGCGCCTCGCAAAGGCTCGGGAGATCGCCAACGCGGCATTGTTCCTTGCCAGCGACGAATCGAGCTACGTGAATGGCGCAACCTTCATGGTCGATGGCGGTCTGAGCGCCGCGTACGTCACGCCGGAGTAGCGCCGGCGCCGTAACCCGGGTCGGTATCGGGATGCGTCCTCGGAAATATTTTGCAGGAGCATCCAATGCGATCCAGGCTTCTTGTCGCCGCTGCCACCATGTTCGCGGCCGTGATCGTAAGCGGCTGTGGAGGGACGAGCTCGCCGGCCGCGGTCGCAAGCCCATCGCCGGCGACCAGCCCCGCGGCGCCGGCCCAGACGATCAAGGTGGCCACCGACGCGAAGCTCGGTCCGATCCTCGTGGACAGCGCCGGCAAGACCGTGTACATGTTCGTCGCTGACAAGAGCACCAAGTCGACGTGTTACACGAGCTGTGCGCAGTTCTGGCCACCTGTCCTCACCGCGGGCGCCCCGGTGGCCGGCACCGGCGCGCAGGCGTCCTTGCTCGGGACCACAACTCGGACTGATGGAACGACTGAAATCACGTACGCCGGCCACCCCCTCTATTACTTTCTCAACGACAAGGCGCCAGGCGATACCACGGGGCAGGGCGTGAACGGCTTTGGCGGCCTGTGGTGGGTCCTGTCGCCGACGGGCGCGGTGATCACGACCAAGTAACGCCGCTCGCCCGGACCCTCTCCTTGAAAGGGGAGGGAGTTTAAGTTCTGCATGTGGCTGACGCGGTCCCGAGTTCCGCCCGCAGGAAAATGGCCCGCGATGGATTGAGCATCGCGGTCGCCTCTGGCGCCTACGCATTGTCGTTCGGAGCGATCTCGACCACGTCGGGTTTGTCGCCATTGCAGACGGTCTGCCTCTCGGTGCTGATGTTCACCGGTGCCTCGCAATTCGCCCTCGTCGGCATCGTCGGGTCCGGCGGCAGCGTTTGGGCCGGAGCCGCCACGGCGGCTCTGCTGGGAACGCGCAATGCTCTGTACGGCGTCCGCCTGTCCAGCCTGCTCAACGTCCGTGGCCTCCGGCGGTTCGGAGCCGCGCACTTCGTCATCGACGAGACCACCGCCATGGCCATTGCGCGAGATGCGGCAAGCGAAAGTCGGTTTGCGTTCTGGGTCACGGGCCTCCTCCTGTTCGCCTTCTGGAACCTGGGCACCTTCATCGGGGCGCTCGCGACCAGCGCCCTACCCGACCCGAAGGTGCTCGGTCTCGACGCGGCGCCACCGGCGGCTTACCTCGCCTTGCTCGCGCCTCGCCTCCGAGCGCGGGAGCCGCTTGCGATTGCGTTGGCTGCCGGCCTCGTTGCCCTGCTCTGTCTGCCGTTCGTCCCCGCCGGAGTCCCTCTATTGATCGTCGCCGGGCTCGTCGCGGTGTACGGGCTGATCGCGAGGGCCAGGTGATCTGGGCCGGCGTGTTGGTGGCTTCGGCTGCCTGTTACGGGCTCAAGCTGGCCGGCCTGTCGCTGCCCGCGCGGTGGCTGCAGGGAGTCGGCATCCAACGCACCGTCCCGCTGCTGCCAGTGGCGCTGCTGGCTGCGTTGACGGCAACGCAGACCTTTTCATCCGGTCAGCACCTGGTGCTGGATGCGCGTGCTGCCGCGCTGGGAGTGGCGCTGATTGCCGTGCTTTTGCGAGCACCGTTCATCGTCGTGATCGTGGTGGCGGCCGCGACGGCAGCCCTTCTGCGATTTCTTTAGCCGCGTGCGGCGACAAGTTCCTCGAGGCGGTCGACCATGCCCGCGAACGCGGCGAAGGCTGATGCGACCGGTTCGGGCGAGGCCATGTCGACGCCCGCGAGCCGGAGGCCGTCGAGCGGATACATCGAGCCGCCACTCTTCAGGAACGCGAGGTAGTTGCGCACGGCTTCCGGATCGCCGGCAGCAACCCTCTCGGCGAGGTGGTTGGCGCCCGCGATTCCCGTTGCGTACTGAAACACGTAGAAGTTGCTGTACAGGTGCGTATGAAACTGGGCCCACGTCGAGCCGACCCGCTCGCGATTTCGCTCACTCAGCTCTACCTCGGGGCCATAGACCTCGGAAATCAGGTCGGCCGCCAGATGATTGAGGTCGTCTGCAGTCAGCGCCATGCCTTTTTCGACGCGCTCGTGAATCTCGAGCTCAAAGCGCGCCAGCGTCGGCATGATGAAGAAGTAGCGGTAAAAGTTCGCCATCGCCTCCTCGATCACGGCGATCTGGAACTCGGGATCCTTGTTGGTGGCCAGCAGGTATCGCCGCGTCAGGGCCTGGTGCATGTTCGAGGCCACCTCAGCCTGGAACAAGCCGTAGCCGGAGTACACGAATGGCTGCGTCTTTCGCGTGTAGTACGAGTGCATCGAATGCCCGAGCTCATGAGCGAGCGTGCTCATCGAGTAGATGTCCTCGTTGTAGCTCATGAAGATGAAGGGGTACGTGCCAGGCGTCCCGGTCGAGAATGCGCCCATCCGCTTCCCCTTGTTCGGGTAGACGTCCACCCACCGCTCCTCGAGCGATCCCTTGCGCAGCACGTCCACGTACTCGGCCCCGAGCGAGCTCACACCCTCGGAGATCCAGTCCACGGCCTCCTCGTACGAAACCGGCCTCTTCGACAACCCCAGGCGCGCCTGGAGGTCGTACGGCTCGAGCGCTGAAAGCCCCAGTGCCCGGCGCCTAACCCGCCAGTAGCGGTGCCATGTCCCCAGGTTGTCCTGGAAGGCCCGGATGACGCTGTGATAAACCGCCGCCGGGATGTGATTGGGTTCGAGGGCGGCTTCCAGGGAGGACCCGTACGCGCGCGCGCGAGCGTAGAAGACATCGCGCTTGACGCCCGCGGCGAGGTTCGCCGCCATTGCGTGCTGCATCGCGATGTGCGCATCGGCGTAGCTCTCGAAGGCTGAGCGGCGAAGATCGCGGTCGGGGCTCGTGAGCAGCGCACCGATGGTGCCCTGCGCAACTTCCTCCTCGCCGTCCGCGCCCCTGGCGGGCGCGAACCTCAAGTCAGTGTTCGCCAGCACCGAATGCACGGACAGCGCGGTCGCCAGCGGATCCGACGCCTGCGAGAGCAATTGCTCCACCTCGGGACTGCGAACGTGGTTCCGCAACTTCTCGAGGCGGTCCAGAAAGTGGCCGAGGTGCTGGAGCCGGGGCGACGTCGCCACCCATTCCCGCAGCTTTGGAAACCCGATCGCGATCATCTCCGGAACCGCGAAGGACATGGCGGCCCCCAGCTGCGCGTACGTCGTGCGCGCGCGGTCCGCGCGCGCCGCGGCGGCCTGGTCTGTAGTGTCGACCGAGTACGCCATGGTCGCGTAGACGATCACCCTGCCCATCAACAGCTGTGCGCTGTCCGCCGCGTCGAACCAGTCCGCGAGCACGTCGGGAGATTCGCCCAGGTGGCCTTCGAACTCGGCGAGGTCCGGAAGCTTGGCCAAGATCGAGCCGACAGCGGCCTCCCAACCGCCTTCGTCGGAAAATACGCTCTCCCTGTTCCAGGTGAACCTGGCGTCGACATCAGCCCGATTAGGCAGCGTCTTGCTCACGGCGCGTAAGCGTACCGAGGTCGGAGTGGTGCCGGAGATGCCCAGGCCCCACTCCGGTCCGGCGGTACGATTCAGGGAATGCCAAGGCTCGAGGCCAATGGAATCGAAATCGAATACGAAACCTTCGGTGACCCGAAGGCCGCGCCGCTCCTGCTGGTCAGCGGCCTGGGGTCGCAGCTGACCACCTTCGATGTGGAGTTTTGCGAGCAGCTGCGGGAGCGGGGCTTTTATGTGATCCGGTACGACAACCGCGACGCCGGACTCTCCACCAAGATGGAGGCCGCCGGCGAGCCCGACCTGCTGGCCGCTTTTGGCGGCAACGCGACCCCGGCCTACCGGCTGGAAGACCTCGCGGATGATGCTGCAGGCCTACTGAGCGGCCTGGGTATTCGCGCCGCTCACATCGTCGGCGTCTCGATGGGAGGTTTCATCGCCCAGCTGATCGCGATCAATCACCCTGACCGTGTCCTCTCGTTGACTTCGATCATGTCCGGTCCTGGTGGCGAGGACGAGGTCCCGCCGCAACCCGCAGGCGCAGACGTGCTGATGAGAGTCCCGCCGCCGACGCGCGTGGGTCAGATCGAACATGGCGTATGGATCCGCAAGACCCTCAAGGGCCCTGGCGATCCGTTCGACGAGGCCAGGGAGACCCAACAGGTGGAGAGCGCATACGACAGGTCGTACTATCCGGTCGGCACCAGCCGCCAGCTCGTAGCGATCCTCGCGGCTGAGAGCCGGCTGGAAAGATTGAGCCACTTGAAGATGCCGGTGCTTGTGATTCACGGCACCGACGACGTGCTCGTTCCGGTCGAGAACGGCCGCAAGGTCGCCAATGCGATTCCCGGCGCACGCCTGGTCGAGTTCGAGCAGATGGGTCACAACCTTCCTGAGCGGGTCTGGCCGCACATTCTGGATGCGATCGCCCAGCTTGCCCGGCAGGCGCGGGTGCCTCAGCCGCAGTAAGGATGCCGACTCTGGAGGGGATCAGCCCGGCGATCGCCTTCCTGGCCGGCCTGGTGTCATTCGTTTCGCCCTGTGTGTTGCCACTCGTGCCCGCGTACCTGGCCTATCTCGGGGCGCGGGCCGGGCAACCGGCGGTCGCCGTCGGTCCTGGGGCGGCCGCAATTCCGCCGGCGCAGGCTCTTCCCGTGGCGGCGGCCGGCGCAGGCTTCGTGGCGGGGTTGTCGCTGGTGTTCATTCTTTTCTTCTACGTCTTCTCCATTGCCGTTCAGCCGATCCGCGGGTACGTTCCGGTCGTCGCGGGGGTGTTCGTAATCGCCATGGCCCTGCACGTCGCGGGCTTGATCCGGATCCCGTTCCTGTCGGGCGAGTACCGGCTCATGAAGGAGGCTCCAACGGGTGGTGGGGTCGTGGGCGGATTCGTCCTCGGCATGGGGTTCGCGAGCGGGTGGACGCCTTGCATCGGGGTGACTTTGAGCGCGGTGCTGAGCTCTGCGGTGTCAGCCGGCACCACGGCGCAGGGCCTCGTTTTGATGATTGCGTACTGCCTCGGGCTGGGACTTCCGTTTCTCGCGCTTGCGTTCGCGCTCGAGCGGGCGCGGCCGCTGGTGCGAGTGGTGAACAGCCACCGGCGCGCCATCGATCTCGCGTCGGCCGCGGTGCTGCTCGTGATGGGGCTGCTCCTGCTGACCGACAAGCTCACGATCCTGGCCGCCGGCATCTCGCAGCTGGTTCCGTCCTGGCCGTCGCCGACGCTTTGAACCGGTGGTGGCCTCTGCGCCGGCGGCGGGGACGAGCCGTACGGAGTTTCATGGAGCCGGTTCTATGGCGTCGTACAGCCGGCGGCTGAAGATCATCGGCTTTACGCCATCTCGGACGTCGCCCTCGGTGACCAGGCCGATCAGGATCCAGTGGTCGCCGGCCTCGATCGTGTCCCGCAGGGTGCAGACGGCGTAGCCCGAGGTGTTGCTGTCGAAGATCGGCCCACCTATCGGGCTGTCCGGACGGCGCCAGGCGATGGAATCGAACTTGCTCGTCAGCTTGGTCGCCATCCGGCGCGCCAGCTCCTCTTGACCGGCCGCGAGGATGTTCGCGGTGAAGCCGCCCGTGC
>DATARC010000067.1:0-3764 GCA_036264335.1 Candidatus Dormiibacterota bacterium | reverse complement strand
GCTGGATGAGCTAGACCGAGTGGTCGGGCTGAAGCGCGTCGAGGTCATCCACTGCAACGACTCGGTGACGGGGCTCGGCTCGAACCGCGACCGGCACGCCAACATCGGCGAGGGTGAGATCGGCGAGGCAGGCTTCCGGGCCCTCTTGCACGAACGTCGCCTGGCGAAGCTCCCCTTCATCCTCGAGGTGCCCGGCGCCGGCGAAGGACCAGACGCCGCACAGGTGAGCGTGCTGAAGCGCCTGGCCGGCGGCTAGTGGCTGGAAGGGTGCGGTGAAGTCTCCACTGTCGGGCGAGCGGCGGCCGAGGCCACCTTGCGTGACCTGACGCTGGCGAGGGCGCGGACGATCAGGCGGCTCGTCGCCGACTTCGCCCGCCACGACGGCACACCCGCCGGCAAGCGCCGGTTTTCAGCTTCGCGCTGCGTGTCCTGGACGCGCAGCCAGGCCAGATCTTCATTCATTCGCGAGTTCATAATTCACCTCCGTAACTAGCTATTCCTATACGCTAGTTATTATAACCTACAACATGCCCATGCTGGTTACAATATGAAACATGGCTGACAGAGAGACCGCCACCGGCACGCTGGGCCTGGTCCAGGCCTTCGTGAACACGGCCGACCTCGAACTCGGAACCGATCAGCTCAGCGACCCGGACACGCTTCGCGACTGGTTGGTTGCTAGAGGCTTGATGGCAGCGGCGGAGGGGGCAAACGAGGCCGACCTCAAGCATGCCATCGCGCTGCGGGAAGCCATCCGCGCCGCCATCGGCGCCAACTCCGGGGGCTCGATCTACCCGGTTGACATCGGCACGCTGAACGGCGCGGTCTCGGCAAGTCGCCTTCTCCCCCGCTTCGGCCCGGACCGCAAAGCACGCCTCGAGCCGCAGGCGGGCGGCGTCGAAGGTGCCCTGGGCCGGATCGTCGCTGCGGTCTACGCCGCCATGAACGAGGACGAGTGGACCCGCCTCAAGCTATGCGGCTCCTCGACCTGCCGCTGGGCGTTCTATGACCAGTCTCGCAACCGCTCCAGCCGGTGGTGCCGGATGGCCTCCTGCGGCAATCGCCAGAAGGCAAGGCGATTCCGCGAGCGAACCAAAGCCTCCAGCTAGCCTCGCTCAAAGGCCACCTGGAGACCGCGAATCAGCCCTTATCGTTGTCGGCGTGAAAAAGTCACGGGCCGAGGCGTTCAGCGATGGCGTCTTCGCAGTCGCCGCCACGCTGCTCGTCTTCAACCTTGTCGACCCGAAGGTGTCCCGCGGCCTCGGAACCGCCCTGCTGAACGAGTGGCCCTCCTACGCTGCGTACGTCATCAGCTTCTCGACCATCGTCGTGATCTGGGTGAACCACCATGGGATCATCGATGCGATTGGAAGATTCGATCGAGTGCTCCTGTTCCTGAACGGGCTGCTGCTCCTCACCGTCGCGGCAATTCCGTTTCCCACAGGACTGCTGGCGCACTACCTGGAAGCAGGTCACGATCAGACCTCAGCGACTGTCGCGTACGGCCTGACCATGAGCTCCATGTCGCTAGCCTTCAGCATCTTCAATCTCTATGCGCGGCGTTATCGCATCAAGATGGTGCCGCTCGACTGGGTTGGCTTCTCGCTCGGCCTGTTCCTGTGGCCGCTGGCAACCGTGACTGCGTTCTTCAGCGTCACCCTGGCATTGGCGCTCTACGCGTTCGTCGTCCTCTTCTACGTCGCCCTGCCGATCACTCGCGAGCGCCGAGCGATGGCCGCGTCAGGCGACGGTGGTGCGCTTGGCCTCTCGCATGGAGACTCCGCTGCCGCCAAAGCGCGTGGCGGTGATCTCAGCGAGGATTCCTAAGGCGGTCTCCTCGGCGCCACGACCGCCAAGGTCGAGGCCGATCGGGCCGTGCACGCGGGCCAGCTGCTCCTCCGTGAAGCCCTCGGCACGCAACGCATCGAATCGGTTCTGGTTGGTCTTCCGGCTTCCTATCGCTCCGATGTAGCCGAGGTCCTTGCCGAGGACGGACCGCAGCGCCGGTAGGTCGAACTTCGGATCGTGCGTGAGGATCACGACGTAGGTCGAGTTGTCGAGATTCAATTTCGCCATGGCCTCGTCGGGCCAGGCCACGATCAGCTCATCGGCTTCGGGAAAGCGTTCCCTGGTGGCGAACTTCGCACGCGCGTCGACCACGGTGACGCGATAGCCCATGAGCTTCGCCAGGCGGTGTAGTGGAATCGCGATGTGGATCGCGCCGACGATCACCAGATGAGCCGGCCTGCGCAAAGGCTCGACGAGCCAGTCGCCATCTCGCCTCGCCAGCTCGGTTCCCGACGGCGCGCCCGCCGCGAGGCTCACCTCGCCCGTGACCAGGTTGGTCCGCAGCGTTGCCGCTTCGTTCCTTTCCAGCATCGCCATCAGCTGCTTGTGTACGGAGGTCAGGGGCTGGATGAAGACTTCGATGTGGCCGCCGCAGGCCAGCCCGACCTCGAAAGCGACGTCATCGGCGACACCAAAGGCGGCGATCTTCGGTTTGCCGGTCTTCAGCACCTTCTGGGCCTCATCGAAGACGGCGCCCTCGATGCAGCCGTTGGACACCGAGCCGGCCATCTTGCCCGATTTCGTCACCACCATCTTCGAGCCGAGCGGTCGCGGGCTCGAGCCCCAGGTCTCGACCACTGTGGCGAGGGCGACGTCCTCGCCCTCACGCGTCCACTGCTCCAGCTCGCTTAGCACCTCGCGCATAGCTCTTCTAACTACCTTCGGGCCGCGCGCGTTCCCAGACCGGCCAGCAGCTTGCCCAGGTCGTCGAGGGCCTGCAGGTTGTGGGCCGCCAGGAAGTCGTCGGTATGCGGGAGCGCTGCCGCCATGCCCCTGGTGAGCGGCTGATAGCCCTTGGAGCCGATCAGCGGATTCAGCCAGATGAGCCTGTGCGCCGAACGCCTCAGGTGAATGAGCTCGGCGGTGAGCTGTGCGGGGTCGCCGCGATCCCACCCGTCGCTCACGATGATGACCACGGCGCCATGACCGAGGACGCGGCGCGCCCAGTGACGATTGAAATCAGCCAGCGCTTCCCCAATACGGGTGCCGCCACTGAAATCGTGGACGCCCTTGCTCAACGAGTCGAGCGACCGGTCGAGATCTCGGTGGCGGAGGAGGCGAGTGACTCGCGTCAATCGCGTGGAGAAGACGAACGCCTCCAGGTCCTCGCGGCGCGCGATCGCGTGGGCGAAGATCATCAGCAGGCGCGAGTACTTCTCCATCGAACCGCTCACGTCGCAGATGAGCACGAGGGGACGGCGCCGCATCCTCGCGCGGCGCCGGAAGAGCTGCATGAGCTCGCCGCTGGAGCGGATGGCGTGACGCGCCGTGCGGCGCAGGTCGATGCTTCCCGCCCTGGCCGGACGCAGCCTTCGGGTCTTCCGCTCCGCCATGCGCCATGGCGCCTGCTCCAGCAGGCGCCGCACCTGTTGCGTCTCCTGCCACGTCATCTGCTCGAAATCCTTGTGCCGCAACAGCTCCTCGGCGCTGTAGCCGCTGGAGCTCTCCGGCACGACGGTCACGTCCTGCTCGCGGTTCATCTGCGACTGGTTCAAGCCCAGCGCGCTCGACCACGCCTTGGCGCGCTCCGGCGACATCGGCAGTGCACGACTACGTCCCGGCACCTGTCCGGCGGACGCACGTGGATCCGGGGGCGCCCAGAA
Organism: Candidatus Dormiibacterota bacterium; assembly: GCA_036264335.1. Taxonomy (GTDB): domain Bacteria; phylum Chloroflexota; class Dormibacteria; order Dormibacterales; family Dormibacteraceae; genus Palsa-872. The sequence goes on along the minus strand of DATARC010000067.1, from coordinate 93 downwards.
GATGTCGAATGCCGCTTCGAAGGTGTCGATGTCCTCCTTCCTGCTCACAAAAACGGAGCGGAGGGCGTTCCGAAAGTCGACCTGGTTGCGCAG
>DATARC010000055.1:0-2883 GCA_036264335.1 Candidatus Dormiibacterota bacterium | reverse complement strand
GTCCAGCGGCTCAGCTCGGCTGCCCTGCGGAGCCATGTCCCAGCGCCGAAGGTGCCGCTGCGAGTTGGGCCTGTCGAGCCGGCTTCCTGCTTGTCCAACGCCTGCATCAACGCGACCACGACGTGCGGGTCGAGATGCTTGCCTGCTTCGGCCTGCACGACTCGCCGCGCCTGACGCCCGCCGCAGGCCCGCCGGTACGGCCGGTCCGTCGTGAGCACGTCGTAGGTGTCGGCAACGGCCACGATCCTGGCCTCGATCGGAATCGCGTCCGAAACCAGGCCGTGGGGGTAGCCGCTCCCGTCCATCCGCTCGTGGTGATAGAGAACACCGAGCAGCTCGCGTTTGAAATGCCCGCCACGCTTGAGAATCGCAACTCCAATCTCCGGGTGGGTCTTCATGACCGCGGACTCGGATTCGGTCAGCGGTCCGTGCTTTTCGAGAATCGCATCCGGCACCCCGAGCTTGCCGACATCGTGGAGCAAGCCGGTACGCGCCAGGACTCGCAGCTCGGTCGCCGACATCCCAAGCTGCTGGCCGATCTGGACGCTGAGCTGTGCGACTCGCCGGTTGTGGCCCTGGGTCTCGCGGTCCTTGACCTCGACCGCCGCCACCAGTGCGGCGATGACCTCGAAGTCGAGCTCCTCGACATCGATGGAGACCTGGAGCTCGAGGGCCGTCTCGATCACCGAACGGAAGGAGCGAGCCCGCGTGCGCTCGACCAGCAGAGCGTTCAGCGCCAGCCCAACCGCGGTGAGCATCAGCAGGTGGTAGTACCACCAACCAACGGTCCAGGGGCTGAACAGGACCATGGCTGCAGCCGCGTCGGCGAGCAGCACGAATGCCGCGAGCAGGAAGGCCTGGCTGACCAAACGGGCGCGGCGGTAGCTGCGCGCCTGCCGGAGCGCCGCAAAGATGAACAACACAATGCTCACGATCGCCAGGCCGGTGCTGTACGGGGGCTGCGAAAGTGGCAACGCTGCGATCAGCGCGGTGCGATAGATCGCGATGCCAGCGTAGCCGACGATGCCGACGATCACGAGGAGCACGAGCCAGCCTGCAGGCCAGAACGGCAGGCGTCGCTCGAGTCGCGCCAGGCCAGGCGCGTAGCTCAAGGCCAGGAAGACTGCCGGGATCGCAAGGCTGAGATATGCGGAGATCGCGACCGCGCTGCCAGAGTACTCGGTGAAAAGATCGGGCACGAGCATGCCTGGCGTGGTCAGGCCGTGCACGGCGAATATCGCGCAAAGTGACATGAAACCGAGACACAGGAGGAGGACGCGATAGAGGCCGATCTGGATCGTGGCCAGGGCCAGCGCGCCGGCGATCAGCGCCGCGATGATCGAGACCGCCGACACGATGTAGAAATGCTGGTCCGGCGCCACGATTAGACCGCCGCCGCCGATGGCCGCCAGCGGCACAAAGGTCGCGGGCACAGCCAGGCCGAGGAGTATCAGAACGTCGGGCCACGCCGCGAGCCGCCCGGACCCGGGTCGAACCGACCTCGCCGCCGGAGAGCGTGCAACCACGGTGGCGTCCCCCCTTTTGAACAGGCTGCCCGACTTGGACGAGGGACCACGAGTGGCGACGGCCTTGGGCCGAACCGGCGCCCAAACAGCTACTCGAGCTCCCTTCCAGCTAGGACAACGAGCCAGCCGGCGGCTTGGGTCGCTGACGAGAGGTGGCTCAGAGGAAATTGATACGGGTCAGCCGCCAGGCCCTGCCCGGAGGGTAGAGCGGGCTCGCTGTCTCGAGCTCCACGTCCACCGCGTAGTCGCCCAAGACGACATGCTCGACCCCCTCCCGCGTGCCCGGCGCGATCGGTTTGTCGACGACGATCGGCGGAGCGTCGAGCCGCTGCCGGACAATCATCCCGGGCCACTCGACCACGTCGACGTCCACTGTCGACAGCAGGTCTGACTGGCCGCCCCAAGGCGTGGAGTAGGTGGCCACTGCCTGGTTCTTCGCGATGATCCGGCGCACGTGCAGGTTAGACCGCATCGACGCGATGAGGCTCTTCGCGGCCGCGAAAGCGCGGGCGAGCGTGGGCAGTCCCATCACGCAGCCGAATAGCCTCACGGTCTGGCCGTCGATGGACGCATCGGCGGCGAACAGGAAGTTGGCGCCTTCCGCGAGACCCGATCCCGTCTTGATGCCGATGATCCCGCTCTGCCCGAGCACTCCGTCGACGTTGAACACCCTACCTGCGACGGGCAGATCCGCCTGGGGCATCGCCACGATCTGGGCGAATACGTCGAGCTTCATGGCCTCCATCCCCAGCAGCATCAGATCGGTGGGCGTGCTGACCGTCCCCGGCGATGCCCCGCTCGTATCGGTGAATCTGGTGTGCGTCATCCCGATCGCCGCCGCCCGCTTGTTCATCGAGGCGACGAAAGCGTCGATCGACCCCGCATCCCAGCGAGCGAGGGTCTCCGCGAAGTTGTTCGCGGACGGGATGAGCAAACCCTGCAGCAGCTGGAACTCCGTGAGCTGCTCGCCGGATTGCACCGCCGCCACCGATTCCTTGTTCGCCTGGTCAACGAGGTAGGACTGCACATCTGCGTCGGTGATCGTGATCGTCGGCCCCGTCTCGTCCTTCTTGAGCGGCTTGTCGGTGAGCACGACCAGCGCCGTCATCACCTTGGTGACGCTGGCCGCCGACACAGGCTTCTCGTTGCCCGAGCTGGCGATGAGCCCGAGGCCCGCCGCGCCCATCACCGCCGACGCGCCGCCAGGCCAGGGGATCCTGGGAACTGGCCCTGGAACTGTGTCCTGCGCGGACAGCGAGCTGGTCGCCGCGACCGCCGGTATCGGCCTGAGGTAGTTCACGGTTCCCGCCGCGACGACCACCGCCACGAGCAGCAGGCCCAGCTTCCACTTCACTGC
>DATARC010000028.1:0-13744 GCA_036264335.1 Candidatus Dormiibacterota bacterium | reverse complement strand
TGCGAATCGGCCGCGAGGCCGATGGGCACGATCAGCACTCCGACAGCCCACCAGTACCACCGCGGGACCAGGACCGCGTCGATCACTCCCGCCTGCCTCTTCTCGATCTCCGCCAGTTCCCGCGCCGCATCGCCCGCTTCCAGTCTCTGTTCACTCATGCCGCGATGTTAGCATGTACTTTCCTAATTGGCAAGTACTTTCTAGCAACAAGGGCCACGGAACCTCCAGGCACACCGCCGCGAGGGCCCTCCCTCCTCCACCAGCGAGGTTGCCCTCCCCCTCAACCTTCGCGCCTGGTCGGTAGCTTATTTGGGGAGCGGGCAGGTGCCAATCCAGCCGGTTAAGAAGACCCCCTCGACAGATAGCCGTCGTGCCACATCTCGAACGCGAACAGCGTCCACAGCTGCTTACGGTTGTCCCGCCGCCCCTCCAGGTGGTCACGCACCAACCCCGACACCGCCGCCGGCTCGAACAAGCCCTTTCGCGCCATCCGCTCGGGCGACAGCACCGTCAGCATCTGCTCCCTCAGCGGCCCCCGGAACCACTCCGCGACCGGGATCCCAAACCCCTTCTTCGGCCGCCGCAGAATTGCCTCCGGAAGCAAACCCCGCAACGCCCTCTTGAACAGGAACTTCGACCGCAGGCCCCGCAGCTTCATGTCCAGTGGCAGCCCCGTCGCGTAAGCAACGAAATCATTGTTCAGAAGCGGCACCCGCCCCTCCAGCGACGCCATCATCGACGCCCGGTCCAGCTTGACCAGGATGTCGTTCTCGAGATACCCGCGCATGTCCATCAACAGCGCACGGTTGAGCGGATTCAAAACCCCGCGACCAACCTCGTCATCGCGAGCCGATTCACCAGCACCTGACCGCGCCACCTCCTCCAGCACCTCCCGGGTCAACAGCGTCGCGCGCTCCTCGGCCACGAACGACCCCATCCATCGCTCATGGCGCTCGGCCACGGGGAAATCGATCCCGCTCACGAACCGCTTCGCCCGGTAGTCAAAGCTCAGGTTGCCCCGCGACACGGGCAGCCGCCGCACCACGGGCTCCACCAACCCACGCCGGACCACCGGGGGCACAAAGCCGTAGAACCCCGTCAACCGGTGTGCCTGCATCGTCGGATACCCGGCGAACAGCTCGTCCCCTCCATCGCCGCCCAGCGCCACCTTCACATGTCGCCGCGTGAACTCGGACAACAGGTAGGTGGGGATGATCGAGGCATCCCCCAACGGCTCATCCAGCAGCGACGAAAGCCGCGGGATGAGGCCAAGCAACATCTCCGGCTCCAGAACGAGCTCATGATGCTCCGTGCCCAGGGAGGCAGCCACCTGGCGCGCGAACCCCGACTCGTCAAACGACCGGTCCGCAAACCCTACCGAGAAGCTCTTCACCTCGGTGCCGAGCGAAGTCATCATCGCCGCCACGGCGCTCGAGTCGATGCCACCCGACAGGAACACGCCCAGCGGCACATCGCTGATGAGCTCCTTGCGCACCGACTCGCGCAGCACGCCGCGCAGCACCTCGCACTCCTCATCCAGGCCGCGCCCATCGGTCGCCCCCATCCCCTCGCCCAGCGCGGGCGACCAGTAGCGGCGTAGCACAAAGCTCCCCGTCCGCACCGACCACGTCAGCGTGTGGGCCGGCTGTAGCTTGCTGATTCCACGAACCATCGACCGCGGCGAAGGCACGTACTCCAGCGCGAGGTACTGATCCAGCGCCACCGGGTCGACACCGCGCCGCAACGACGGATCCGTAAGGAGTGCCTTGAGCTCCGAGGCAAACACCAGGCGCGACCCCGCGATCGCGTAGTGCAGCGGCTTGATCCCCATCCGGTCCCGCGCCAGGATGACCACCCCGCGTGAGCGGTCCTGCAGGGCAAATGCAAACATCCCGTTCAGCCTCTCGACCATGCCCTCGCCCCACTGCTCATAGCCGTGGACCAGCACCTCGGTGTCGGACCGCGACGCGAACACGTGGCCGGAGCTCTCGAGCTCGGCTCGAAGCTCGAGGTGGTTGTAGATCTCCCCGTTCTGCACCACCCAGATCGATGAGTCCTCGTTGTGGATCGGCTGGTGGCCCCCTTCCAGGTCGATGATCGACAGCCGCCGCATCCCCAGCGTCACCCCGCCGAGCTGAACGCTCCCCTCATCGTCAGGCCCCCGGTGCGCCAGCGATGCGCACATCCGCGCCACGAGCGCTCGTCCCTCGAGCGGCGAGCCGCCGGCCACCCCGCAGATCCCGCACACCTACTGATGCAAGCGCGCCCGGACGGTTGGCCTCCCGTGCGGCGCGCCCTTTCGAACCACCGCCTTGTGCGCCGCCGCCGGCGCCATCTCGATCACCTCGCGCACCACGTACGTCGCCTTGCCCTGCGACTCGTGGTAGGTGCGGATCGAAAGCTCCGCGAGCAATCCCATCAGGATGAACTGCACCCCGACGATGCCGAGAAACACCGCGAGCAGCAGCAGCGGGTTGTTGTGCGCGAAGGGGTAGGGCGGCAGCAGCCTCTGGATGATGACGATGGCGGCGAACACCAGCGCCAGCGCCCACAACCCGAACGCGGCGAACCCAAAGAAATAGATGGGCTTGGTCGAGTAGCTGCCCAGCAGTTTGACTGTCATCAGGTCGAGCATCACGCGCGAGGTCCGCGACAGGGAGTACTTGGACTGCCCGAAAGCGCGAGCGCGATGGTTGACCGGGAGCTCCACGATCCGCGCCCCCACCCACGACGCGTACACGGGGATGAACCGGTGCATCTCGCCGTAAAGCTTCACGTCGCGGATCACTTCGCGGTGATACGCCTTCAAGGTGCACCCGAAATCGTGCAGCGGCACGCCAGTCACGCGGGCGATGATCCAGTTCGCGATGCGTGAAGGCAGCACGCGCGACGCCTCGTCCTGCCGGTCCTTGCGCCACCCGCTCACCACGTCATACCCCGCGTCCATGCTCTGGAGCAGCCGCGGTATGTCGTGCGGATCGTTCTGCATGTCGCCGTCCATGAATACGAGGATCTCGCCACGGGCGTTGTCGATCCCGGCCTGCACCGCCGCCGTCTGCCCGAAGTTGCGCCGGAAGCTCACGACCCGCACACGTGGATCGTTGAGCGTGAGCTGCGCGAGCCGCTCCGTGCTGCCATCGCGGCTCCCGTCGTCGACATACACCACCTCAAACGTGATGCCCATCGACTCGAGCACGCCGATCAGCTCCTCGTGCAGCGGTGCGACGCTCTCCGCCTCGTTGTAGACGAGCACCACCACCGACAACCGGGGATTCGCGGTGGTCGCGGGCTTGAGACGGGTGGCCATGGCCCGATTGTAGGCCGCACCCCCGCGCGCCCAACCCACCCTGGACCATCGCTTAAGCTCCCTCGAACATGGGCGCCGACGCGATCGAGATTCACGGCAGCACGGCGCGCCCAGACACGAGCTCCGTCTCGTGGGCCGCCCCCGTCCTCACCCTCGTCGCCGCCTCGGCCGCCTTCGCCTGGACCCTGCATGCCGACCTGCAGCGCCTGTACGGCATGACCAGCTCCGCGTGGGACCTCGCCTACGACCAGGAGGTCATCTGGAACATCTCAGTGGGCCAGGGCTTCTACAGCAGCTTCGCTCGCGCCAACTTCCTGGGCATCCACTTCGAGCTCATCTTCGTCGTGCTCGCCGCGGTCGAGAAGGTCTGGGCAAGCCCGGTCGTCCTACTCGTCTTCTCGTCCGCCGGCCTCGCGGCGACCGCGCCCGCCGCCTACCTCTTCTTCCGGGCGATGCTTCCAGAGGGCCGCGCCGAATCGCGCTGGCTCGCGCTGGCCATGGCCGTGCCGATCCCTTTCTGGGCCGCCATCCAGGAAGCGGCGCGCGACTTCTTCCATCCCGAGAACATGGCGCTTGCCATGGCGCTGCTGGCGGCGTGGGCCGGCATCCGCGGCCACCGCAAAACGATGTGGCTCCTTTGCGTCCTGATCCTCACCTGCAAGGAGGACCAGGTCTACACGGTCGGCGTGATCGGCCTGCTGATGGCCGCGCATGGCTCGCCAGAGATCAAGCAGCACTGGCGCTTCATCGTCTATCTCGCGGGTTTCTGGTTTCTGATCGGCACCGGGATCGTCCAGCAGCACTTCCGCAACGGCGGCTACACCGACTTCGTCTACTACGCCTGGCTCTTCCTCCATCCCTCGTTCAGCGCAGTGCTGGCGGCGATCTTCAACCCGCGCGCGCTGCTCGTCGTGGCGGCAATCATCGCCAGCATGGGCGGCCTGCCGCTCCTCGCCCCAAGGTGGTTGCTCCTCGTCATCCCGCCCTATCTGGCGGATGTGCTGAGCAGCCACAGCCCGCAGAACGTCCTCGACCTCCACTACGCGCTGCTGCTGCTGTTCCCGCTCATCGTCGCGGGCGGCGCCGGCGCCCGAACGCTCCTCGAACGCGCGACTTTCAAGCCCGCCTACGCCCTCCTGATGGTCGTGCCGGCCCTGGTCCTCGCCTGGGGCACCGGCCGCCTCCCGCCCGCCCTGGACGCCAACCCGGCGCTGTATTCGCCGGCGGATACGCTGGCCGAGCTGCGGACGGCCACGGCGATGATCCCCGCAGACGCCCCCGTCTCGGCCGACGACGGCCTCGCCGTCTGGCTGGCCAACCGCCACCAGATCAACGACTTTCCCGACAAGCTCGACCCCACCTGCTACGTGGTGATCGACCACCACCCGTACGTCAGCGGCCCCACCAACCCGGCCCAGCGCCTGGCCGTCCTCGAACAGCTGGCGAGCACCGGCCGGCACATCCTGTATGACGACGGCCGCTTCCAGGTTTGGAGCCCGGCCACAGGCTAAGCACGAGTGGCCTTTGTAGTCTTAAGGGTCCAGTGGCGGTGAAGGTTTCGGTCCACGAGCGCCTAAATCGGCTGTTCAAGCAGCGGATCGTGATCTTCGACGGCTCCATGGGGGTCATGCTCCAGAAGCGCGGCCTCTCCGACGCCGAGTTCCGCGGCGAGCGCTTCAAGGACCACCCCAAGCCGCTCCGCAACAACAGCGACGTCCTGTGCCTCTCGCAGCCCGAGATGGTGACGCAGGTCCACCTCGACTACCTCGAGGCAGGAGCCGACATCATCACCACCAACACCTTCACCGCGACCGCCGTCTCCCAGGCGGACTACGGCCTGGCCGACCTGGCATACGAGATGAACCTCGAGGGCGCCCGCCTGGCGCGGAAGGCCGCCGACGCCTACGAAAACCGCTTCGTCGCCGGCTCCCTGGGGCCGACCAACGTCACCCTCTCGCTGTCGCCCAAGGTCGACGACCCCAGCTATCGCGACGTCACCTTCGACGAGCTCAGGCGCGGGTACGCCGAGGCCGCGGCGGCGCTGAAGGAGGGCGGCGCCGACCTCCTTCTGATCGAGACCATCTTCGACACTCTCAACGGCAAGGCGGCCATCGCCGCGGTCAAAGAGGTGGCGCCCGACCTGCCGCTGTTCGTATCGGTCACCATCGTCGACCGCAGCGGGCGCAACCTGTCGGGCCAGACGATCGAGGCGTTCTGGACCTCGGTCGAGCACGCCGAGCCGTTCGCCGCCGGCGTCAACTGCTCGCTGGGCGCCACCGAGATGCGCCCGTACATCGCCGACCTGTCGCGCGTGGCGCCGGTCTACGTCATCTGCTATCCGAACGCCGGCCTGCCCAACGCCTTCGGCGGATACGACGAGCAGCCCCCGACCACCAGCCGACTGCTGAAGGAGTTCGCGGAGAGCGGCTTCCTGAACGCCGCCGGCGGTTGCTGCGGCACAGGGCCAGAACACGTGCGGCAGATCCGAGAGGCGGTCGAGAACATCCGCCCGCGTCACGTGCCCAAGCGCGAGGCACGCACCAGGTTCAGCGGCCTCGAGCCTTTTGAGATCGGCCCCGACACCAACTTCGTGCTGGTGGGCGAGCGCACCAATGTCACGGGCTCCGCGAGATTCCGACGCCTCATCGAGTCGGGCGACTACACGGGCGCCGTCGCCGTGGCGCTGGACCAGGTGAGAGGCGGCGCCAACCTCATCGACGTCAACATGGACGCCGACCTCCTCGATTCCGAAGAGGCGATGACGAAATTCTTGAATCTCATCGCCACCGAGCCCGAGATCGCCCGCTTGCCGATCATGGTCGACAGCTCGAAGTGGACGGTCCTCGAAGCCGGTCTGAAATGCGTGCAGGGCAAGGGCGTCTGCAACTCGATCAGCCTCAAAGGCGGCGAGGAGGCGTTCCTCGAGTCGGCGCGAAAGGTGCGCAAGTATGGCGCCGCCGCCGTGGTCATGGCCTTCGACGAGATCGGCCAGGCCGACACGTTCGAGCGAAAGGTCGAGATCTCGAGCCGCGCCTACAAGCTGCTCACCGAGAAGGCGGGCTTCCACCCCGAGGACATCATCTTCGACCCCAACATCCTGCCCATCGCGACGGGCATCGAGGAGCACGCGGGCTACGCGAAGGCGTTCATCGATGCGACCAGGGAGATCAAGAAGAGGTTCCCAGGTGTGCGCGTCTCGGGTGGCGTCTCCAACCTCTCCTTCTCGTTCCGCGGCAACGACCGCGTGCGGGAGGCGATCCATTCCGCCTTCCTTTATCACGCGATCAAGGCAGGCCTCGACATGGGCATCGTCAACGCAGGCCAGCTCGCCGTCTACGAGGACATTCCCAAGGACCTGCTCGAGCTCGTCGAGGACATCATCTTCGACCGCCGGCCGGACGCCACCGAGCGCCTCGTCGAGTTCGCCAAGAACGTCAGCGGCGCGGGCGCCAAGCGCGAGGTCGACCTCACGTGGCGCGAGGGCACGGTGGAGGAGCGCCTCGCGTATGCCGTGCTGCACGGCGAGGTCGAGTTCATCGAGGCCGACGCCGAAGAGGCAAGACAGAAGTTCGGCGCGGGCCTGCTCGTCATCGAAGGCCCGCTGATGGACGGCATGAAGGTGGTGGGCGACCTGTTCGGGGCCGGCAAGATGTTCCTTCCGCAGGTGGTCAAGAGCGCGCGGGCGATGAAGCGCGCGGTCGCATACCTCGAGCCCTTCATGCAGGCGGAAAAGAAGGCGTCGGGCAGCGTGAGCGTTCGCGGCAAGCTGGTGACCGCCACCGTCAAGGGCGACGTCCACGACATCGGCAAGAACATCGTGGGCGTGGTGCTGGGCTGCAACAACTACGAGGTCGTGGACCTCGGCGTCATGGTCCCGGCGGACAAGATCCTCGACACCGCAATCGAGCTGAACGCCGACGCCATCGGCCTGTCCGGCCTCATCACCCCATCGCTGGACGAGATGGTCGACGTCGCCAAGGAGATGACGCGTCGCGGTTTCACCATGCCGCTGCTCATCGGCGGCGCGACGACTTCAAAGCAGCACACGGCGGTGCGCATCGCGCCCGCCTACACAGGCCCCACCGTGCATGTTCTCGACGCCTCGCGCGTGATCGGCGTGGTATCCGACCTGTTCGACACGGAGCGACGCCCGGTCTTCGACAAGGCCAACCGCAACCTGCAGGACAAGCTGCGCGCGCAGCACACGACGACGAAGCGCTCGCTGCTGCCGCTCGACGAAGCGCGCGACAAGCGCTGGGCGCTCGGATTCAACGACCTGCCGGCGCCTCCGTTCACCGGCACCAGGGTGATCGAGCCCACGCTGTCGGAGCTGCGCGAGTTCATCGACTGGACCTTCTTCTTTCACGCCTGGGAGCTGAAAGGCAAGTTCCCGGCGATCCTCGAGAGCCCCTCGCACGGGGCCGCGGCACGCGAGCTGTTCGGCCACGCCAAAGAGCTCCTCGATGAGATCGAGGCCAAGCAGTGGCTGCGCGCCAAGGGCGTGTACGGGTTCTGGGGGGCGCGCGCGGACGGCGACGACATAGTGCTGGACAACGGCGTGCGCTTGCCGATGCTGCGCCAGCAGGTCGACCACGGCGACGACAAGCCGTACCTGTCGCTCGCCGACTTCGTCGCTGACGCCGGGGATCACATCGGCGCCTTTGCGGTCACCGCGGGCCTGGGCGCGGACGAGCTGTCGGAGCGATTTGCGGCCGAGCACGACGACTACCGCTCGATCATGGCCAAGGCACTGGCCGACCGTCTGGCCGAGGCATTCGCCGAGTACCTCCACCACGTCGTCAGGCGCGGTTGGTACGAGACGGGCCCGGTGCTGTCGCGAGAGGACATCATCGGAGAGAGGTACCGCGGCATCAGGCCCGCATACGGCTACCCCGCGTGCCCGGACCACTCGGAGAAGTTCAAGCTGTTCGACCTGCTCGACGCGCGCGCGATCGGTATGGACTTGACCGAGTCAGGCGCGATGACGCCGACCGCAGCGGTGGCGGGCCTGTACTTCGCGCACCCGAAATCGAAGTACTTCATGGTCGGCAAGGTGGGCAAGGACCAGGTCGACGACTACGCAAAACGCAAGTCGATGCCAATAAAAGAAGTCGAAAGGTGGCTACGGCCAATCCTGGGGTACGAAGACGAAAGCAGCTAGGAATTCTGGATCAATTTCGCCCCGTCGGCAGCGCAGTCCGTCTTTAACGAGCCCATAACCTCCCCATCACCAAAGTCGTCTAGCGTCGGCCCGTTGGGCCAGCATTCGGAGGTGAAGGCGGAATTTCATGGGCTGGTCCGCAGCCTGCATGGGACGCTGACGGCCAGCGAGGCCAGCGAGATCCTGGAGTTGGTCGAAGCGCAAGACCTAAGCCTCGCGGTGCAAGCGCTCTGCGGCATCCTCCTGGACGGCAACAAGCGCGTCACCCCCGAGACATACACGCGCATCCACAGCCTGGTGCGCCAGATCGATGGCGTCGACATCTACTTGATCGACAGCGTGAGGGCGGTCGTCAGGGCCGAGTAAGCCCGGCCGCCTCGATCGCCTCCCACACCCGCATGGGATGCAGGGGCATGTCGATGTGCCGCACGCCCAGGTGCGCGAGCGCATCGATCACCGCGTTCTGCACCGCCGGCGTCGAGCCGATGGTCCCCGACTCGCCGATCCCTTTTGCACCCAGCGGGTTGAGTAGCGTAGGGGTCTCCATCGAAACAGTCTCGACCTGGGGTATCTCGCCAATCGAGGGAATCACGTAGTCGATCAGGCTTGTTGTCAGCGGGTTGCCGTCGGCGTCGTAGACGAACTCCTCGTACAGCGCCTGCGCCACGCCCTGGGCGACCCCGCCATGGATCTGACCATCGACCAGCATCTGGTTGAGCACAGTCCCGCAATCGTCGACCGCGATGTGGCGCACCAGCTGCGAGTGCCCCGTCTCGACATCGACCTCGACCACCGCGACATGACACCCAAACGGAAACGTCTGGTCGTCCTGCTCGAAATCCACTGCCGCCACCAGCGTCGCCTCGGCCGCCAGGTCCGCCCACCCCAACGCGGTCGCGGGGACCCCGGCGACCCCAAAGCGTCCGTCGGGCATGCGCACGACGTCGTCGGGGCTGGCCTCCAGGCGCCGGCCCGCCTCGTCCTTTGCCTTTTCGATCAGCGCGACGCATGCAGCACGCACCGCGCTGCCGCCCAGCTGCAGCGAGCGCGACCCCGAGGTTCCTGCACCCCTGGCCACGACGGCGGTGTCGGACTGCACGATGCGGATGGCGTCGATCGGCACCCCGAGCGCTTGTGACGCCAGCTGCGCGTAAGCAGTCTCGTGGCCCTGGCCGCTTGCAGTGGTGCCGACGGCGATGACGATCGAGCCGTCCGCCTCGACGCGCGCCTCGCCGAACTCCGTTGTGTTGAGCAGGGCAGTCATCTCGACGTAGGAGCAGACCCCGATCCCCAGCTGTAGCCGGTCGCCACGCTCGCGACGCGCCGCTTGCTCGTGGCGCAGCTCGTCATAGCGCGCCGCGTCGAGCGCCAGGTCGAGCGCGCGCGCGTAATCACCCGTGTCGTACGTGAGCCCGGTGGCGGTGGTGTAGGGAAAAGGTCCGCTGATCAGGTTGCGCCGCCGCAGCTCAACGGGATCCATTCGCAGATCGGCCGCGAGCATGTCCATCGCACGCTCGATGAGCGCGATCGCCTCTGGTCGTCCGGCGCCGCGGTATGCGGACATCACCGCGGTGTTCGTGTAGACGCAGCTGCCCTGCCACCGGATGCGGGGAATGACATAGCAACCCGACGCGAGCAGGGCGGTCAGCACGAGCTGGGGCGGCGCCAGCCCCGCGTAAGCTCCGGCATCCGCGACCACGTGAGCCTCGAGGCCGACCACCTTGCCATCCGTGGTGGCGCCCAGCGCGACGTCCTGGACGTGGCCCCGCCCGTGCGTCATGGCGACCATGTTCTCCGTGCGGTATTCGAACCAGCGGACCGGGCGGTCGAGCTTCTTCGCGACGGCCGCGATGACGCTTTGCTCCGGGTAGGTCATCAGCTTGCCTCCGAAAGCGCCGCCGACATCCCCGGCGATCACGCGGACGCTCGCCTCGGGCAGGCCGAGCGAATCGGCGACCGCGCCGCGCACGCCGAAAGGCGCCTGGGTCGAGGTCCAGATGCGGATTCCGCCCTCCCCATCCGGCTCCGCCACCACAGCATTCGTCTCGATGGGCACCACCGCGAGGCGCTGGTTGACGAAGCGCGCCCTCACGACCACGTCAGCGCCTTCGAGAGCGCCTTCCTCGCCCAGGTCGAAATCGAAGGCGAGGTTGTCCCCCTTGTCGGGGTGCACGAGCATCGCGCCAGGCTCGAGCGCACGCGTGCTGTCGACGAGGACGGCCAGGATTTCGTAGTCCACGATCACCGCAGCCGCCGCATCGACCGCGGCATCGCGGGTTTCCGCCACCGCCACCGCCACGGCATCTCCGACGAACTTCACTTCGTCGGCGCACAGGCGGGGTCGCGGCGTCTCCGATTCGAACGCCAGGTTTGAGGCCTGAAAAACCGCCACGACGCCGGGCAGCTCCATCGCCGCGGTGACATCGACCGATTTGATGCGCGCGTGCGCGTGCGGCGAGCGGACGAACACTGCGTGCAGGCAGCCGGTCGGCTGCACGTCGTCGGTGTACTTCCCGGCGCCGGTGACCAGCCGCGGATCCTCGCGCCGCTTCACCACCCCGCGCAGCGCCGAGCTCACGGCCATGGCGCGAAATATAGGGTGCCCCCGATACTGAAGCGCAGATGAGTGAGCGCGCAGAGCGATGGGGGGTGCTGCCGTCCTACTGGAGCTACCAGGGACAGCCCACAGAAACGTCCCCCGAAACCGAGGCGGCCATCCTCACCGCGATGGGCGCCACCGGCGAGAAACCGCCGCACGCCCGCCGCCTGAAGCTGCCCCCCGACCCCTGCGCGGTCGCTCCCCATCGCGCATGGGGATGGGCGGTCCAGCTGTACGCCACGCGCTCGCGCGACAGCTGGGGCATCGGCGACATGGCCGACCTGCGTCGCCTGGGCAGATGGTCGAGAAGGCAAGGCGCCGAGGTCCTCCTCCTCAACCCGCTCGGCGCGCAAACGCCGATCCTCCCTTACGAAGCGTCCCCCTACTACGCGTCTTCGCGCCGCTTCCGCAACACGATGTACCTGCGCGTCGACGAGATCGAAGGCGCGGAGCACGTCGCTGCTGAGCTCGAACCGCTGCGTACAGCAGCGCAGCAGTTGAATGACGTAAGGCTCATCGACTACGACGAGGTCTTCCGCCTGAAGTCAAGGGCGCTGGAAGCGATCTTCAAGGTCGCGCCGGACCCGCCGCGGCTCGGCCCATGGGCCCACAGCAAAGGCCAGGCGCTGCGCGATTTCGCCACCTTCAACGCGCTGGCCGAGGACCACGGCCCGGCGTGGCGGACCTGGCCCGCCGAGCTGCGCCACCCAAAAGGCGAGGGCGTGGATGCCGAGCGACGCCGCCTCAGCCGGCGCGTCGCCTTCCACGTCTGGCAGCAGTTCCACCTCGACCGCCAGATGGCGCGGGCCGCACGCGAGATCGGGCTCATCACCGACGTGCCCGTCGGCTTCGCCTCCGACGGCTTCGACGCGTGGCGATGGCAGGACCTCCTCGCGCACGACATGCGCGTCGGCGCGCCGCCCGATGAGTTCTTCACCCAGGGCCAGGATTGGGGCCTGCCCCCATTCGACCCGTGGAAGCTACGCCGCGCTCATTACGAGCCGTTCGTCGAGGCGATTCGAAGCGCGGCCACCCACGCAGCAGGCATCCGGCTCGACCACGTCATGGGTCTGTTCCGCCTGTTCTGGATCCCGACCGGCATGGGCGCCGCCGGCGGCGCGTACGTGCGCTACCCCGCGCACGACCTGCTGGCAATCCTTGCCAACGAGAGCCGGCGCGCAAAAGCGTTCGTCATCGGCGAGGACCTCGGCCTGGTCGAGCCCGCCGTGCGCCGGCGGCTGCGACAACGGGGCGCACTTTCGTATCGCCTACTGTGGTTCGAAGGACCCATGCCCGACCAGTGGCCGAAGAGCTCGGTGGCGGCCGTTGGCACGCACGACCTGCCGACGCTGGCGGGCACCTGGAAGCTGACCGAGCCCGACCAGCGCCAGCACCGCCTGCGCCAGCGGCTGTGGGATATGACGCACGCAGCCGACGACACGCCACCGATCGAAATCGCGTCGACAATCTATGGCGCGCTGAGCGCATCGCGATCGCGCATCGTGCTCGCCTCGCTGGAAGATGCCCTGAGCGTGGAGGAACGGCCGAACGTGCCGGGCACCACCACCGAGTTTCCAAACTGGCGCCTCGCGCTGCCCCAATCGCTCGAAGCGATCGAGGCATCAGACGACGTCTCGCGCATTGTGGGCGTCTTGCGAGATGGCAGGTCGCGCAAGCGGCCCTAGTACGATGGATTCGTGATCGCTTCCCGGTCCCGTCTCCAAGGCACCGAGCTCGATTACTACCCGCTGACCGCCCTCTCGAAAGCCGGCCTCCCCGACGCCTCCGGCCTGCCGATGACGGTGAAGGTGCTGCTCGAGGGCATGCTGCGCCTCAGCGAAGCCGGCACCACCGACGAGGCCAACCTCAAGAGCCTCGCCGCCTGGCCGAAGCCACCGCCAAACGATTCCGAGCTGCCTTTCCTGCCGGCGCGCGTCCTCATGCAGGATTTCACAGGGGTGCCCGCGGTCGTCGACCTCGCCGCGATGCGCTCCGCGATGCAGCGCGCCGGCAGGGATGCAGGAAAGGTCGACCCGCTTGTCCCCGTCGACCTCGTCATCGATCACTCGGTGCAGGTCGATTCGTTCGGGTTGCGCGATTCCTACACGCGCAACATCGAACGCGAGATCGAGCGCAACCACGAGCGCTACGCGCTGCTTCGCTGGGCGCAGCAGGCTTTCAACAACTTCTCGCTGGTGCCGCCCGGCATGGGCATCTGCCACCAGGTCAACCTCGAGTACATCGCCAAGGTGGTGCAGGTCCGCGACCTCAAAGGACACAAGGTCGCGATCCCCGACACCCTCATGGGCACCGACTCGCACACCACGATGGTCAACGGGCTCGGCGTGCTGGGTTGGGGCGTCGGCGGTATCGAGGCCGAGGCCGCGATGCTCGGCCAGCCTGCCTACTTGCCGACTCCGATCGTCGTCGGCGTGCGCTTCAGTGGCGCCCTGCCTGCCGGATCCACCGCGACCGACCTCGTGCTGACCCTCACCGAGATGCTGCGCAAGCACGGCGTGGTCGAGAAGTTCGTCGAGTTCTGCGGCGACGGCCTCTCCAGCCTTTCGGTGCCCGACCGCGCGACGCTCAGCAACATGTGCCCCGAGTACGGCGCCACGTCAGCGCTGTTTCCAGTCGACCAGCAGACGCTCCGCTACCTCGATGTCACCGGTCGCAG
>DATARC010000004.1:0-30240 GCA_036264335.1 Candidatus Dormiibacterota bacterium | reverse complement strand
GATGTTCGGCTGGTGGGGCGGTCCTGGAATGAAAGCCTGGACTGAGGGCATGACCAGGATGCGCATCCGCCCTGCCGTGCCCTTTGCCTGGCTCGCGGCGCTGGCCGAGCTGGGCGGCGGCCTTCTCTTCGCGTTCGGGTTTCTCTCGCCGCTGGGCACCCTGGCGATCATCGGCACCATGCTCGTCGCCATCGCCACCGTCCACTGGCCCAACGGCTTCTGGAACAGCAAGCGCGGTTTCGAGTTCAACCTGACCCTCATTGCTGCTTCGGTCGCCGTTGGCCTGGCCGGCCCTGGCACTTATTCGGTCGACCAGGCGGTTGGTCTCCATCTGCCCGAGCCGATCACCTTCCTGATCGGCACCGTGGCTGTGGTGCTGGGCGTGGCCGGCATGCTGGCCATGCGCAGCCCGAAGCCCGCGACTCAGCCCAAGCCTCAGACGACCTGATCCAGCTCTGGGTCAGCCTCTGACCGGGAGCAGGCCCAGCTTCTCGAGCTCCGCGATGTACGCACGCACGTCAGCGTCCGCGAGCATCACGAGGATAGCCTCCATCATGCGCCGCCGGTCGTTCTTGATCCTGGTGATGCCTGCCGGGGCCTTCCGAGCCGGCTGGTCCGCCGAAAGCATCTCCTGGGCATGGGCGGCGATCTCGGCCAGGCGGAGAAGAACCGCATCGGACGGGCGGGGGACCTGGATGTCGCCGGTCATTCGACTCGCGCAGACCTCTCTGGAGCAATGCATTCAACCTCATTCCCGTCTGGGATCGAGGTTGCGGCCCAGTTGCCGAATGACCGATCAGGCATCGGACTCGGTCCCTTCAAAGATTGAGGCGATCATCATTTCGCCCTCCTTAAGGGCGGCATGTCCCGGCGCGGCATTGCATGAACACATCAACATCGCGGTCGGCCAGAGAATGCAGCCGGCAAACCACTCGTACACATTTCCATCGTCTGCGCGATTCCGATACTTGGCGAAGACACGCTGCTCGTGTCCCTTTTGCGGAAGGGCGACGATTCTTACATCACCCTCAGGTGGCCTGCCATAGACGAAATTCTTGAGCAGCGCTTCCGCTTCTCCCGGCTCCGGGTCAGACTGCTTCGCTCGCGGATAAACCGATATATGGAGTGCGGCATCGCGGCTCGCCGGCTGTAGTTCGTAAAGGTTGCCCTGGGACGTCGCGGTCCATCCATCAGGGACAAACGGCATCGTGAACAGGCCAGGACATTCGAGCATTGGCATTGGCTAGAGCTTGGGCGGCTCGTAACCGGTCTTCGTGGCCTCGCGGTGGCCGGGGTCGTAGGTTATACATTCGCATTCGTTCCCGTCTGGATCGTCTACATAAAACGTGCGCACGCCCTTGAGAACGGGGTGAACGCCCGAGCGCACCTCGATGCCGGCTCCGACCAACCGCCCCTGCACCTCGTCGTACCTGGAACCCTCAACCCGGAAGGCAAGGTGATGCAGCACTCGCTTCGCCTTCTCACGTGGAAATTCCGCAGCCGGGTCCGGGTGCGGTACCAGCACGATCATCTCCGGCACCCCATCCGCGCCGTCACCAGCTCTGAGGAACTTGTTAGGGATCTGCGCCGGCGAGATGACCTCGAGACCGAACAGGTCCCGATAGAAGTGCAGCGCCGTCTCCATGTCGCGGACCCAGAGGACGACCTCCGCGAGGCCGGCGACGCCTCCCGTCACGCGGCGACAGCCGTGGCGATCGCTGCAAGATTGGCAGATCTTGCACGCGTCGGAACGGAGCAGCCCGGCGCCAGCAGCAGGCCGCGGCCGCCCGTCTCGGCCACCGAGGCGCGCGCCTCCTTCTCCACCGCCGCCGGCGGCCCATAGAGCAGGGTGCCGCGCTGTCCCAGGCCTCCCATCACCGCGCGCCCGCTGATCGCTCGACCCTCGGCGAGCGTGGGATTGCCCTGGTTGTGAACGGACCAGCTGACCACCTGCACCGGCATATCCCGCGACAGCCCGAACTGCAGGTGCGACCCGCACAGGTGCACAGCGTTGAACCAGGCCTCACCCGGCAGTCTTTCGAGGACGCTCTGGTCGAGCGGGAGCACGAGCTCGCGATACACACCCTCGGGCATCGCATCCTTGCTCGTGTAGCCGGAGATCGCGTAGAAGACGCCCGCGGCCCCGGCCTTGACCGAGCGCTTGGAGAAATCGACCAGGACCTCGGCGATGCGCTCCAGCGCCGGCCGCACCACGTCGGGATGCTTTCGCAGCTCTCGGACGATACGCGACTTGGACTTGCCCACCAGGTAGCCGGCCACTGTGATGGGGCTGAACACGGTCTGGATGACCGGGACGCCGGGCCCGAGCTCCCGCGCCACGATACCGATCGACTCCGCCTGGTCGTACAGAGCCTTCAGGTTGGTTGCGGTTACAGTGCGCCAGTCCTCGAGGTCCGCCACCGGCGTGCTCACGAGCACCGGCCCTTTCAGACGATGCCCGGCCCGCTTGTACACCGACCCGAAAGCCTCGGCAAAGCACGTCGCGCGCGGCTGGAACTTGACGAAATCCCACCCAAATTGGCGGGCGCGTTCGACTGTGATGCGCGCAAGCTCCTCGGGCGACCACTCCTCCTTGTACGTGTGTCCCCAGGCGCCCACCGGCGGCCTGTCCGCGACACCCAACGCCAGCGCAGCTTCCACTCTCTCTCGGCCATTCATCGATTCGAGTTTAAGCTGGACCTGGTGACGATCGAGTCTGACGCCGCTCGGCTGCGAGCCACTGCTGAGGCCAAGCCGATGAAGCTGCCCGTCAACCGCCGCGTCGACGAGAGCCATCACCTGGTCACCGACGACGGCCTTTCGGTGTGGTTCACGATCCAGGTCTCCCCGCACAGCCGCATCCAGGAAGCAATCTTCGAACGCCCCGACCGCGTGCCAAGCGACGAGGAATGCAACCTCTGGCTGAAGCTTCTGGTCGTCGGCGCCGAGGCGGTCGAAGCCCCGGGCCTGCCGGGCGCGATGACGCGCCGCTTCGAGGCGTTCGAGAGAAACCCAGACCGCGAGGCGCCGCTCGCCTGATGTCGCTGCAAGAGCCGATGCTGTCGAAGCTACGAAAGATCGTCGGCCGCGACCACGTGATCGACAGCGTCAACGACCTTCGGATCTTCGAGCGCGACGCATCGATCGAGGGCGCGGTGCCCGACGCGGTCGTTCTCCCGGCGACCAGCGATGAGGTCGCCGCCGTCATCAAGCTCGCGGCCCAGCACAACGTGCCGGTGGTGCCGCGCGGTGCCGGCACTGGATTGTCAGGCGGCGCCGTCACGATCCGCGGCGGGCTCGCGCTGCAGATGACGCGGATGCGGCGCATCCTCGAGATCGACCCGGCCGGCCAGACCGCGCTCGTCGAGCCAGGCGTCGTCAACCAGGAGCTGTCTCTCGCCGCCGCCGCCCACGGTTTGTTCTACGCCCCCGACCCATCGAGCCAGAAGGCGTGCACGATCGGCGGCAACGCCGCCGAAAACTCGGGCGGCCCTCACTGCCTGTATTACGGCGTGACCACCAACCATGTCCTCGGGATGGAGGTTGTGCTGGCGGATGGCAGCGTCCACTGGGTCACCGGCGATGCGCCCGACCGCGTCGGGCTCGACCTGTGCGGCGTTTTAGTGGGTTCGGAGGGAACCCTTTGCGCGATCACCAAGGTCAAAGTGCGCCTGTTGCGCGTGCCGCCGACGATCGCCACCCTGCTTGCAGCATTCCCGACGGTCGAGACCGCCAGCCACGCGGTGTCGGCGATCATCGGCCATGGCATCGTGCCGGCGGCGCTCGAGATGATGGACCAGGTCACGGTCGGGGCGGTCGAGGCGCACTACCACGCCGGCTATCCGACCGATGCCGGCGCGGTGCTCCTGGTCGAGGTCGACGGCATCGCCGAATCGACACGTGAGCTCGTGGCGGCAATCCGCGAGCAGCTGACCGCAAACCAGGGCTATGCGCTGCGCGAAGCCAAGACGTCAGCCGAACGCGACCTCCTTTGGGCCGGTCGCAAGGGCGCCATCGGAGCGCTCGGGCGCATCAAGCCGAACTACTACCTCCATGACGGAGTGGTGCCTCGGACGAAGCTGCCGCAGATCCTGTCAGCCGTCGGCGAGATCGGTGAGCACTACAAGCTGCCCGTCGCGAACGTGTTTCACGCCGGGGACGGGAACCTCCATCCCAACATCCTCTTCGACCTCCGCGACCACGGAATCCTGCACCAGGTCGAGAGCGCAGGCGAAGAGATGCTGCGCGCGGTCGTCGAGTTCGGCGGCGCGCTGTCCGGCGAGCACGGCATCGGGCTCGAGAAGAATGCCTTCATGCCATGGGTCTTCAGCCCCGACGACCTGCGTGCAATGCAGCAGGTGAAGGACGCGCTCGACCCCGAGGGCATCATGAACCCGGGCAAGGTGTTTCCGGACCCCACCCGCAAGCAATCGCACCTGCCCGGGCGGACCGGTCTCGCCAGCGAGGCGCAGTGGTGGTGAGCGCGCCGGCAGTCGAGAAGCCCGCAACCGCGGAAGAAGTTGCAAGTGTCTTGCGCGAGGCTTCCGGTCGGCAGCTCGCGGTCACTCCGATCGGCGGCGGCAGAGCGAGCGAGATGGGCGATCCGCTCGAACGGTGCGACGTCGAGCTGCACACAGGCAGGCTCGATCGCGTCCTCGAGCATTCGCAGGGCGACATGGTCGTCAGCGTCGAATCCGGCATCACCATCGAGGCGCTGCAAGCCGAGCTTCGCAGCAAAGGCCAGTTCCTTCCGCTTGACCCGTTCCACTCCCCAGGGCATACGATCGGCGGCCTCCTGGCCACGGGGTGGACGGGTCCGCTCCGCCAGCGCTTCGGCTCCCCACGCGACTTTCTCATCGGCATCCGCGTGGCGTTACCTGATGGGCGCCTGGCCAGCGCCGGTGGGCGTGTGGTGAAGAACGTCAGCGGGTACGACATGATGAAGCTCCACTTCGGTGCGTTGGGTTCCCTCGGCGTCATCGTCGCAGCCTCGTTCAAGGTCTTTCCAATCGCGCTTCACGACGTGTCGGTCGAGCTTGCATGCGACTCGCTCGATGCAGCCTGGGCGGCGAGCGAGAAAGCCTTGGCGCTTCCGCTGCCGCCCTCAGCCCTGGAGCTCCTGTCGAGCCGGCGCTTGATCGCTCGCTTTCTCGGCAGCCGAGGCGCGGTGGACAGGATGGTGCGGGAGCTGGGCTGGACCGAGGCTGACCCGTCGATCTGGGTCGAGCACGCGCGTCGTGGCCTCGCGACCTGGGCGCGCATCGCAGCACCGCGGCACAAGCTCCACGCGACGCTGGCGTCGCTGCCCGCCGGCTCAGAGTGGTGGGCGTCACCCGGCGTCGGCATCGTTCACTGGTCGGCGGATGCCGCCATCGAGACGGTCCGAGACATTCGCGCAACGGTGGAAGGAGCTGGCGGCTCGCTCGTCGTCATGGCCGGGCCGGAGAGCATCCGTCGCGAGCTGGGCGCGTGGGGCAGCCCGCCACCCACCCTCGAGCTGATGACGAGGCTGAGGAATGCATTCGATCCGGGGCGGACGCTGAACCCGGGCAGGTTTGTCGTCTGATGGCTTTCAACCTCCTCAACGACGACGACCTGGCGACGTGCGTTCACTGCGGGTTGTGTCTCGATGCCTGTCCGACCTTTCGGGCCACGGGCCTGGAGACCGAATCGCCGCGGGGCAGGATCCAGCTGATGACCGAATGGAAACGTGGAACTCTGCCTTTCACCGAGGAACAGGCGCGCCACATCGACCTGTGCCTGGGCTGCAGGACGTGCGAGGCGGTGTGCCCTTCGGGCGTGCCTTACGGTCGGATCATCGAGGCGGGTCGCGCGGACGTCGAGCAGATTCGCCGTCCCTCATCGAAGCGATGGCTGGCCCGCACTGCCCTGCGCCAGCTCGTCGCTGAACCAACGCGCCTGCGCGCCGCCGGCTCCATGATGCGGGCCGCGCAAGCGGTCGGTCTCACCAGGGTGGCGCGGGCGGGGCGCCAGCTGCCGCCTCTCGAGACCCCGTTTCACGCACCGCGAGGTGGCTCGGCGCCGGCCATCGGCCCCCGACGATTCCGCGTTGCGTTCCTGGTCGGATGCGTCATGCCCATTCTGTATCCGCGATCGCACGGCGCGGCCGTGAGGTTGCTTCAGCTCGCCGGATGCGAGGTGTGGTTTCCTGAGGGCGAGCGCTGTTGTGGCGCGCTGCTCGCACACAACGGCGACCTTGACGGCGCCGCCCGCCTGCGCGACGCCAACATGCAGGTCTACGGTCGAGATCGGTTCGATGCCCTGGTCGTGGATTCAGCCGGCTGCGGCTCTCATCTCAAAGACTTCTACCCCGAGCTTAAAGGCCGAGTCAGAGACCTCACCGAATGGCTGGCCGAGGTGGGACTGCCATCCGCCCAGCGCGAGGTGAAGATGCGGGTCACCTACCAGGATGCGTGCCACCTCGCGCACGCTCAGCGCATTCGAAAGCAGCCACGCGATCTGATTCGCGCTCTGCCGGGGATTGATTTCGTCGAGATGAGGCACCCCGAGATCTGCTGCGGTGCGGCAGGGCTCTACTCGACGTTGGAGCCCTCGATGTCGACGACCATCCTGCGCGAGAAGACCGACGACGTTCTGAGCACACGGGCCTCGCTGGTGGTCACCGCCAACCCCGGATGTCAGATGCAGCTCTCGACGGGCATCCGCTCGCGCGGCTCGGAGATGAAGGTCGAGCACATCGCGGAACTCTTGGTGCGCGCCTACAACTACTAAACCTTGATTCGGGGCAGAGTCGCGGTCCGCGTGACGTCGACCTCGACCCTCGCGACCGCGACCGTCACGTTGTCGGGCGCACCCATCTCGCGGCATCGCTCGATCACTCGCTTGGTGCCCGCGTCAAGGTCGCCATCTTTGAGCAGCAGCCTGCCCATCTCCTCCACGCTCACGCCCGCGCTCTCCACGCCATCGCTGCAAAGCACGAGTGTGTCGCCCTCATGGATCTCGATGCGGTCGGTGAAAGCCTGGATCGACTCCCACACGCCAACCGCGCGCGTGAGCCGGTGCTTCAGCGGATGGTCGACCGCGTCCTCCGGCTTGATGACCCCCAGGCGCACCTGTTCGGCCGGCCACGAATGGTCCTGCGAGATCAGCTGCGGGCTTCCGTTGCGAAAAAGATAAGCCGGGCTGTCGCCAACGTTCAGCACGCCGACCTCGCCGCCTCGAATGGCCGCCACGACGACCGTGCTGCCCATACCCTTCCATTCCGGGTTCTCTTCTGAGGCCTCGTACACGGCCTGGTTCGCCTGCTTGCATGCCCGCTTCAGGCGATCGACATCTGGACCTTCGTCGCCGTCCTCGGCGAGCACGCGTGTGATCGTCTTCGACGCGATCGAGCTAGCCGTTTGACCAGCGGCGTGACCGCCCATCCCATCGCAGACGACGAGCAACGTGTCCAGTCCCGCCTTGTTGCGCCACACCACGACTGCGTCCTCGTTCTCCTCTCGTTCGAGGCCGGGATCAGTCGCCCAGGCGACCCGCAGACGCAAGGGCTACGAACCGAGAAGCGCGAAATGAACCGCGTTCTGGCCGATGGTGATGCGGTCGTCGTGCTTGAGCTCTTTCTCCTGGATCGGCTCTCCGTTGACCAACGTTCCGTTGGTGCTCCCCAGGTCCACGATCCAGAACTGCTCACCGCGCCGCTCCACGCGGGCATGGTGCCCGCTCGTCGCCGGGTCCCGCAGGATGAGGTCGTTGTCGGGCGAGCGCCCCATGCGCAGCGCGCTCTCCGTGGCGCGGTAGGTGTGGCCGGCGTCAGGACCCGACTCGATGGTCAGCTCAGCCTGCGGCCCTCCCCCCGGCGTCGCGCGAAGAACCGGTTGCGTCGGACCGCCCATGATCGCGGTATCGGGGATCGCCGGCGGAGTCGGTGGCGGAGGCTGCCACGCAGGCATCAAGGTCGTCGACTCGTGTGGAGCGTCGGCGCCGGCGCCCATGCCCGCCGGGATGGTGGCGGCAATTGACGGGACCGCCCCGACCTGCGGTGCCGGCGGCGACCAGGGTGCTGCGGGCGGCGGGTGCGGTTCCGCGGGCGCCTCCGGCTCAGCCGGGGCGGCGGGCTCGGAATGCGTTGCGGCTTCGGCGGCTGCTGCTGCGGCGAGCGCGCCTGCCGCCAGCTCCTCTGATGTGGGCGAACCCTGAGGTGCCGGCGCCGGGGCCACCGGCGGCGCCCAGGCGGCAGCGACGGCCGGCGCGGCGGGAGCCGGCTCGGACCAGGCCGGCGCTGCTTCGGGTGCGCTCGCAGGCGCCCCCCATGATGGAGCTGCGGGAGCTGCCGGTTCGCTCTTCGGCACTTCCCATGAAGATGCCGCGGCGGGCTCGTTCCACGACGGCGCCGGCGGGGCTTCGGGCGGAGCGCTGGCCGCAGGCGTTCCCCAATCTGTCGACGCGGTGCTGGGCGCGGGCGCGGCCGGTGGCGCAGCATCCCATGAGGGCGCGGGCGAGGCGGCAGCCGGCGCCGACTCCACAGGAGGCGACCCCCAGGTCGGCGCGGGAGGGGGCGGTGCGGCCGGTGGCGCCGGCGCAGGCGGCGGTGGTGCGGGTGGCGGCGGAGCCGGCGCGCGAGGCGCGGCCGCGGGAGGTGCGCCCCAAGCGGGTGCGGGCGGCGCTGCGGTGGCGCCCCAGCTGGCAGCTCCGGGGGGTGGGGCGGGTGGCGCTGCGGCCGGCCCGGGCGGGGGCGGCGGCGGCATCGAAGGCGGTGGCGGCGGCGGTGCGCCCCAGGTTTGGGCCCCCGGCGGCGGGCCTCCAGGCGTCGGCGCGCCCCAGGTCGGCCCGGCCGGCGGCGGCGGCGGCGGCGGGGGGGCAGCGGCGCCTGGTGCACCACCCCATGCGGGAGCCGGTGCGACCCCGGGGCTTGGCGGCGGCGGCGGCGGTCCACCCGGTGCACCCCACGTGCCCTGGCCCGGCCGTGCCGGAGCCGGCTGGTCCCAGGCAGGAGCGCTCCCCGGAGGAGCGACGACTGTCGGGGCGACAGGGCTTGGAGCGTGGGCGCCTGCGGGCGGCGCCCAGGTCGTCGCTATGCCGGCGGGATGAGAGGCCGAGACCGTCTGAGGCTGCGATGAGGGGCGTACCGGCGGCGCCAACTTGCCACGCTTGCGGCGCCGGCGGGTGAAGAGATATGCGATGGCGACGATGACCGCAAGGGGCGCCAGGACGAGTATTCCATAAAGTGGGTCCATCCGGTGGAGCGCCTCCCTTGTGCCGAATCCGGCTATGAATTAACTACAAAAACTGTACCGGTTGGGCATTCGATCCGCCGGTCTTCGCGCAGGTCAGAAGTATGGCAGCCGACCCATTCGAGTCAAGCTACGACGGCTGCGTGGCCGTCCTGCTGCCGAGAACAGTGCCTTCGAGCACCAGCCGGCCCGACGCCACGCCGGGAACCGTGATGTCCGCCTCGAGCGAGTGGCTGCCACCGCCGAGGGCCTGCCCGGTGACGACATAGACACGCAGCGTTCGCCCTAAAGGCAGGTCGAGGCGCCTCGGCAGCGGCGCGCGCCCGGCGTGTGTCTCGACCTGGAGGTCGGGTCGGGCCATCACGACGCCGTCGAGGCGAAGGCCTGTCAGGCCCACCAGCACCGCCGGCCGCGTCTGGTTCTCCAGCGCGAAGCTCAGACCGTCTGGCTCCGAACGCAGGCTCGACAGGTCCGCGAGCCGCTCGGCGAGATACCTTGCGAGCTCCGGTCTTGGTCGAGGCCCGGGCAGGCTCGATGTGACCGTGAATCGAAGCTCGGCGCGATCGATCATCCGGCCGCCGACGGTCAGCGTCGCCTCCAGGAGGTAGTCGCCCTCGGCCGGCAGCGTGAGCGTCACAGTGGTGGCGCTGACGGATGGCTCGAATGCGGTCGGCACCTCGACATCGACCACACCGGTGAACGACTTTCTCTGCATCGCGTCGCGAATGAGCCGCGCGCCGCGGCGCTTGCCCGCCCGCACTCGAGTGACCGACCATCGGATGACACCACGGCCGGAAACCACCGGGTCGTCGTTCACGACCACGAGCCGGGCGCTGAAAGCAGCATCCGGTCGCTGCAGGATGCCAAACGGCCGATCCGGCTCAAACGTGAGGGGCACCGCGATGACACGCGTCGGTTTGAACGCTTCCGTCAGCGCTGCCAGCGCGGGCTTCGGCATTCGTGCTCCGTCCATCAACCCGAAGCCGATGGCGGGAAATGGATCGACGAGGTGAAATGCAAAAGCACCCCAGCACGACTCGAACTTGCGGATCCGAAAATGCTCCGCGGCGAGCCGGACCACATCCGCCTGATATGCCTGCGACTCCGCGATATATGACGCCAGGCCCTTCTGGCCAGAGGGCAAACCGACGCCCCGCTCTGCCCAGTTGACAGGCTGAAAGCCTGCGAAGCGCCAGGACGCGTCGTCGTCGGCAACCGGCCACGGGGAGGCGATCTCCTTCCAGACGGGCGAGTCCGCCGAAGGCAGCGACTGCGCCCCGAACGCGCTGACCATCACGGGCTCTGCCTCGGTCAGGTCGCGCCAGGTGCCGTCGGTCCAGCCGTACATCAGGTGCTGGTCGATCTCGCCGGATGCCGCGAGCGCCGGCCTTGTCGCATCCAGGGTCTCGAACGAGGCCTTCAGCTCCTGGTCAATCGGGTGGTTCTGCCGAACGGCGTGCACGTCGCCGAGGTCGGCATTGCTCGAAAGCCAGGGCGGATCGTCATGTGCGATCCACACCGCCACCGACGGCCGGTTGCGTAGCAGCTCAACCATCTCGACCTGCTGCTGCCGCGATGCCGCCTCGAAAAAGCGCGAGTCATCTCCCCTTGCGTGATACGCATAGATGCCGGTCAGCGGGAGCTCCTGGAAGATCAGCATGCCCGCCGCATCCGCGCGCCTGTAGAAGTGCTCAGGAAGGACGTTGGCCATGACGCGCAGGGCGTCGATGTTCGCCTGCTTCGCCACGCGCAGGTCGCTTTCGATCTTCTGAGTCGTCAGCTCGTCGAGGCGATACGACGGCGCGTAGCACGCGCCTCGGAGGAACATCTGGCGCCCGTTCACCGAGAAGTTCCAACGCCGCGGGCCGATCTCCCACTTGAGCTCCCTGAACGCGAATGTGTCCTCGACGCGAGCTGATTCGGCGCCGCCGGCGTAAGCGACCAGCTCCGCGCGGTACGTCGGCTGGCCGCCAAAGCGCCAGGGCTCCCACCGCTTCGCGCCGGGGAGCGCAAGGCGCATCAAGACCGTCTGCTCGCTGCCTCCTGCGAGGTGGACGTCACGGCGCAAACGCAGCGGATCGCGCCCCGGCATCGAGACGATCAGCTCGACCTCGCCGTCCATGTTGCGTCCGTCGAGGTTGCGAAGGCGAGCCTCCACCTCGAGCCTTCCGTCATTCGCTTCGATATGCGGGTTGAGTCGCAGCCAGTCGACGGTGATCGAACCCACGTACTCCAGCTCGACCGGACGCCACAGGCCGATCGGCACCTCCCATCGATAAGGTTCCGGCAGGCTCGAGTAAGCCGACGCCGGATAGGGGCGCAGCTCGCCATCGTTGAAGACGCCCATCACATGGTGCTTCTTGTCTGGTTGCGGCTCGACCGGCGATTCGCAGCAGATGACCAGCAGGTTCTCGGCTTTCAAATAAGGCGTCAGGTCAAATCCAAACGGCGCGAAGTAGCCGTAGTGAGAGCCCAGCAGCTTGCCGTTGAGCCAGGCGTTGGTCGCGAGAAAGGCACCGCCGAGCCGGAGCAGCACGCGGCCGGCGTGATCGGGCCGCGCGAACTCGGTCCGGTACCAGACCGCCTGGTGGCCCTGGCTCGCCGCGAGCTGGCGGGGCACCTCGATCGGCTTCCAACCCAGTCCTTTCCCAATCGGCAAACGCTCAGCCTCGCCTTCGCCGAGCGACGTCCACAGCGCCTCCCACCCTGACAGCTCGCGGACGCCTGCCGCCCTTTGCGGCAGCGGGAGGAACAGGCAGTCGCTCACGATGCGCCGCCTTCTGTTCGCGGGCCGACATAGGCGCCGTCGGCGGTGGAGCAGACGATGATCGGTCTCTCAACCGCGGACGACAGCGCCTTCTCGGCACCACGACGGATCAGGGCGAGGATGCTGCCTCCGAAACCTGCGCCCATGATGCGGGCCCCATAGCACCCGGGCGCCGCCCAGGCCTTCTCCACCAGTGCGTCGACATGCGGAGTGGAGACTTCGAAGTCATCGCGCAGGCTGATATGCGATTCCTTCAAGAGCCTGCCGAGCCTGTCGAAGTCGCGATTGAGGAGTGCGTCGACGAAATCGTGCACTCGCGCTATCTCAGAAACCACGTGGCGGCGCCGATTCGGCTGCCCAGCCTCCGCTTCGCGACGGCGCTCGTTGTACGGCGTGTGAGCCAGCGATCGATGCTCCCCGGAGTCGATGATCGCGATGAGCAGCTCGGCGGGAAAGGGCACAGCACGGTACTCGAGAGATCCGCAGTCGAGAAGCAGGGCATGACCTTTTCGACCGAGCGCGGACGCGAACTGGTCCATGACTCCGACCTGCACACCGGTCGCCCGTTGCTCCGCCCTCTGACACGCGAGGGCCGCCTGGACTCCGTCCATCTCGGGCTTTAGCCCCGCCGCAATTGCCACCAGCAGCGCGGCCGATGAGCTGAGACCAGAGCCTGACGGGATGTCGGATCGCACGCTGACCGACTGGGGTTCGACGCCGAGCTCCTCGCCCATCGCGCGGATATAGGCGAGCCCTCCCTTGACCCGGCTGCTTATCGACCATTCGGCGGCGGGAATTCCCGTGACCTCCGTGTGGCGGTTCACCGCGGCGGGCAGCACGACCCCGCCCAGATAGTCCACGTGCTCCCCGATCAAGTTCACGCGGCCGGGCGCGCGCCCGAGCCACGTTCCTCTCTTAGAGTCCACGCAGCTCCGCAGCGGTGTCCTCGGCTCGGGCGTCGACTATGAATGCTCCCGCGCCAAGCTCAGATCCCGCGAGGTACTTGAGCTTGTCCCGGCTTCGATTGGGCGGATAGAACTCGACGTGGAAATGGTGATCAGGCCCGCGGCGTCCCGGGGGTTTCTGATGCATCGCCATCACGTATGGCAGCGGCATCTCGAAGAGCCGGTCGTATTTCTGCAGCATGCCTTTGAGGATTCGCGCGAACGAGGCGCTGTCGTCTGCATCAAGGTCGAGCAGCCCATTGCGATGCCGCAACGGCGCTATGTGCACCTCGTACGGCCACCTCGCAAAGGGCGGTACAAACGCGATCCAGTGCTCATCGCGCAGCACAGTTCGTTCTCCCCCCTCCTCTCCCGCCAGCACGTCGCAGTAAATGCAGCGGCCGGTCGTGCGCTGGTGGCGGGCGTGCGCGGCCAGCTCATGCTGCATGACTGGCGGCACGAATGGATACGCGTAGATCTGCCCGTGAGGATGGCTCAACGTCACGCCAATCGCCTCACCACGGTTCTCGAAGATGTAGACGTAACGAACATTCGGCAAGCGACCGAGCTCGTCAGTGCGGTCGCGCCAAACCTCGATCAGGTCCTGTATGTGATCCACCGATTGCTCGCCGAGCGATGAGTCGTGGTCTGGCGTGTAACAGACAACCTCACAGCGACCCTGCTCTCCGGTGAAGGACGGGAACCGGTTCTCGAAAACGGCGATGTAGTAATCCGACGCCGGGATCTCCGTCTCGGGATGGCCTGGACGTGTCGGGCAAAGTGGACAGTGATCAGCCGACGGATGGTAGGTGCGGTCCTGCCGCCACGGCGCGACGGTGACCCATTCCTCGAGCAGCGGGTGCCAGCGAAGCTCGCTCAACTCTTCTCGTAGTAAATGAGGTAGCGGCCGTCGCTCTTCTGCACCAGGCGTTTGCTGAGACGCTTGGCTGCCTTCTTCGAGCGCTGCGGCCGGCTCACCTCGCGAACGCTCTGCACATCAAGTGCTGCGGCGTCGGCGTTTTGACTGCGGGGCATCGAGCGAAAAGTGTAGTTGGGCCGGTGGCGGCGCCTCCGGCCCGTGCTGACGCTGGTACACTCCTGTGCGAAGTTCACTGCCCGCGGGGCAAAGGAGGTGAGGCGGAAGCTTGGATAAACCGAATCGTGGTGCCAGCCGCCTCGTTTGCCAGCCGGGAGCTCGGGAGGACGTGAGCCTCTAGGGCTTCCATTTCCGGAACCGGCTCCTGGAGTCGGAGGCGGAAGCACTGCGAACGTCGACAACTAGGGGCCGGTTCGCCGGCCCCTAGTCTTTTTGACGGCACACGCTCGCTGATAAAGTCGTGCGGTGAGCGACTTCGCCAAGCGCGTCAACGACCTGCCCGACGGTTGGCTCCAGGCCATGGGCGTGACCATCACCAAAGCCACAGTGGACGAGGTGCGCGCCGAGCTGACGATCGGGCCACAGCACCTGCAGGGCTACGGCATCGTCCACGGCGGAGTCCACTGCGGCCTTATCGAATCGCTCGCATCGATCGGCGCCGCGCTGGTGGCGTTGCCTCGCAACCAATCGGTGGTCGGCCTCGAAAACAACACGAGCTTCGTGCGCGCAGTTCGCGCGGGCGCCAGGCTGCATGCGATCTCCACCCCCATCACCCGCGGCCGCCGCACCCAGATCTGGGAAGCGCGGGTGCTGGACGACCAGGAGCGCATCGTCGCGGCCGGCCGGGTAAGGCTGCTCTGCCTCGAGCCGGAACAAGAGCTCGCGGGCAAGCAGGTGCAGGGGTCGTTGCAGCCGCCCGAGCTCGGCTAGTGTCCTGATACGTAGCTGAAGATGATCTCGTCGATCAGGCGCTCCACCGGCGCCAGGTCGTCGGTGAAAACCTGACCGTGGTACGGCGACGGTTTCAGCCAGCCCCCGGCCAGGGTCGCCTGCGCCGCTTCAGTCGCCAGGGGCGAGCTCTCCAGGCCAAGGTTGTGCTGGACGTCCTCGATAGTGGCGGGCTCTGTCGTTCCGAAGACGAGCGTGTTGGTGAAGTCGGGATCGTCAATCAGATAAACGTTTGGATAAACGGCCGCCATGGTGCTGGCGATGGCGTCGACGAGCCGGTAGTCGGTCGCCGTGCGACCCACGTTGACCGCCGCCACGCCACCGGGATTCAGGTGATCGCGAACCTGCTGGAAAAATTCCCTGGTCGTCAGGTGGAATGGAATGTAGGGCTGCCGGTAAGCGTCGAGCACCATCACGTCGTACTTCCCCGCCTGCGTGTCCAGCCAGTAACGAGCATCCGCAAGGACTTCGTGCGCGCCGGCATCCCCGAGGTGGAAGTAGCGATGACCGATGGCGAGGATCTCCGGATCGATCTCGACCCCCGTGATGTCGACCTGGCTGCCGTATGCGATGCGGTATTGCCTGGCCGACGTGCCGCCGGCCAAACCCAGTATCGCCACCGATCGGGGCATCGGTGAAGCACTCTGCGCAGGGCGGAACGCGTCGGCGAGCAGCAGGTAATCCCAGTAGTTGTGCGTCAGTTCGCTGTTCGGGTCATAGATCGAGTGGATGGCCTGGCCCTCGTTGAGGATCAGCTCGGTCCTGGTCGACACCTGCACGACCTGGATGTAGTTGTAGGCGGACTCCTTCTCATACAGAAGCGATCCGTATTCGGGCGGCTTGATCCCCGAAGGCAGAACAATCCACGCGAGGATCACGGCCACCGCGAACAGGGCCAAAAGCTTGCGCCGAGGCCAGAGCCCGGCGATCGAGATCAGCACCAGCGCCAGGCCGAAACCCTCGAGCGTCGGCCGCGTCCCATATGTCGGTATGAACCAGAACACGGGCAGGAAGGTGCCCAGGATGCTGCCGGCAGTGGACAGCGCATAAACGCGACCTGCGGTGTTGCCCCCGGTTTCGATGTTCTTCAGCAGGAGCCGTATCGCGAACGGGCTCACACAACCGAGGAGGATCACCGGCGCCGCGAAAAGGAGCACGACGGCGAGGAGAGTGCCTGCCACCAACCCGACGCTCAGGTCCCGGAATCCCTGCTGCGACGCCAGGAGGATCGGGTAGCTGACGAGCGGGATCAAGCCGATCCACAGGCCGGCCCAGGCCGTGATTTGAAACAGCACCGCGTCTCGGGGATGGCGGTCGGCGAGGCGGCCTCCGATCACGTAGCCGGCGGACAGGTAGATGAGGATGAGGCCGATGAGGACGCCCCACACGTAGAGGCTGGTGCCGAAGTACGGAGCGAGAAGACGGGAAGCTCCGAACTCGACTCCCAGCGAGGCCATGCCCGAAACAAACACGAGAGGCAGCAACAGTCGTCGAGAGAGGGGCAAAGCGCCCTAGAGAATAGCGACCGACCGTTTACGGCAGCGGCTGCTCCTCCGCCCACTTACGCGTCTTCTCATCCATCGGCACCGGCAGCTGCACCTTGACCTCCGCATACAGGTCGCCTGGCGCGCCACCTTTGGCGTCCGGCAACCCCAGCCCACGCAACCTGATCTTGGTTCCGTTCTGCGTCTCCGGCGCAACCTTGAACTGCACCCGCCCGCCCTTCAGCGTCGGCGCCGCCACCTCGCCGCCGCGAAGCGCGACGTGAAGGGGCACCGGGACGACGACGCGCACGTCCTTGCCCTCGCGGGTAAACACGGGATCGGGCGCTATCTGCACCCGGGCCCGTAAACCGGGGACGCGGAGCACGTTGCCCTCCTTGACGCCGGCAGGCACCTTGACCTCGACACGGCGCCCGCCCGGCAGCTCGACCGTCCGGCTCGTCCCGCGGTAGACCTCAGCCAGGCTGACTGTGATCGGCGCTTCGACGTCGGCCGGCTCGACCGGCCCGCGGCCGCGAGCATTGCCGCCGAAGATCGATCCGAATATGTCGCCGAACCCTCCGGCGGAATCGCCGAACAGGTCCTCCATCTCCTCTGGTGTCACGGTCCTGTACTGCGCGCCTCCAGCCCCGCCTGGCTGCTGCCGGACCCGGCTGCGGTTCTGCCCAGGCTGCACGCCACCCGCCGCGGCGGCCGCCCAGTCCGCACCGAACTCGTCGTACAGGCTTCGTTTCTTGGCATCGGACAGCACGTCGTGCGCCTGTGAGATCTCCTTGAAGCGCCCTTCCGCCTGCTTGTCGCCTGCGTTCAGGTCGGGATGGTGCTTCCGCGCCAGCTTGCGGAATGCAGCGGTGATCTCCTTCTGCGTTGCCGTCCGAGGCACGCCCAGGACCTCGTAGTAATCCTTGGTTTTTGGCATCAGTTGATCTTTACCCGCTTGACGAAGCCGACGAATCCTCGACGTTCGTCGTACCCAAGGGTCTCATTGATGTGAAGCATCGGCGCGTTCTCGGAGTCGTTGTCGGTGAGCACCGTGGGAATGCCCAGCTTCACCGCCTGTGCCAGCGTCTGCAGCTTGATCCCGCGAGCCAGACCCCGCCCTCGATAGTCGGGGTGCGTGCAGGTGTATCCAGTCCAGACAGGGCCCCTGACCGGCGGGAACCTGAGGAACGAGAAAGCCACCGGGTCGCCGCCCGCCCTGGCGACCCACACCCGGTCCTGGCGCCGATCCGGATTGTTCATGCGCTCGGCGAAGTCCTCGTAGGTTTGCGGTGGGATCGGGTAGCTGGTGGGAACGTCGCGCCTCGTCAGCTCGGCGAGGGCATGCAGCTTTCTCCGCCCATCTGGGTCGGTCCACTCCGCGAGCGTCAGCATCTCGATGCCTTCCCCTCGCGCCTTCGCCCTGGCCTCATCCGCGTCCGCCACCAGTCGCGCTCCGTGCTTGCCTAGGTCAAGCTCCCACACCCTTTCAGTCCGATCGCGATGGAAGCCGGCCCGCTCCAGGGCCTCGATCATCTCAGTCTCGTCCTCGACGACCTGTGCCTCGAGGACCATCGCTCCGTCCGTCAGAGCATCGGCAGCCACCCATTCCCACAGCAGCACCGGAATTTCCGAATCCAGGTGGGCCGGGTCGAGGTAAACCTCCACGTACGCGTTGCGGGCCTCCACCTGCTCCCATGGTCCATGCGTCCAGCTGACGAGCGCCACGGGCTCGCCTTTGACCTCGGCGATGTAGCGGGCTGTACGCCACCCACTCCTCGGGTGCGCCCAGAAGTAACGCTTCAGCTTGGGATCGTCTGGCAGCTCCGGGTACGAGTTGGTGATCAGGTCGGACGCCAGCTCGGCGTCTTCGATCCCTGCCGGACGGCACACGAAATCGACCATCCCCTGACTCTAACCTCCCATTAAAGATCGACGAGCTTGGGCACGATCTCTTTACTGCTCACGTCAAGAATCCCCACCGACGGTCGCGGATAGCTCCGCATGTGGCGTGCGACCTGCAGCCAACACCATTCAAACCAGCCCGGCCCGCGCGCCAGGCGCTGAGTGGCAGTCTCCGGAGTCCATTGGTGCACCGCGCCGGGATTGAAGAGCAACGCCCCACTGTGCGTCTCGGCGTAAGCGCGATGCGTGTGCCCGAAAACAATCGCGTCAGCGTCTGGAAAGCGCCGGCGGAGAGACAGCGGCAGCGACTCGTTTGGATGCAGATAGCCCAGGCTCAGTGTCCACAGCAGCGTCTGCGGTTCTTCCACCCACCGGCTCCGGTTGCCGTGGACGAGAACGATTCGACGGCCCTCGACGGTCAGCTCGCGAGTCAACGCCAGCCCCGGCAGAGCGCGATCGTGGTCGCCGCGCACCGCCTCGACCGGCGCGATGCGCTCGAGGGCGGCAATGGTCTCCGGGCCGCTGACGTCACCGGCGTGCAGGATGAGATCGACCCCCCGAAGAACTTCGAAAACACGATCTGGAAGGCGATCGAGGAACTCCGGGCAGTGTGTGTCGGCCACGACGCCAACCCGTGTGCTCACTCCGGCGTGCGCGTCGGCTGCGACCTCATCGTCAGCAACACCACCAGCGGCGCCAGGCTGAGCACCGCGCCGATGGCGAAGATAACGGGCTGCCCCCGACCGAATGCCACCGCGCCGAGCAAGGGACCGATGACCCCGCCCACGTAGAACGGGAACAGGATCTGTCCGAGCACCGCACCCCGCCGCTCCGGGCTGACGGTGGCCGCCATCACAGCCATGCTCGCCGTGAGGATGGCGGCCGCACACACGCCATTGACGAACAACGCGATCGCAAACACCAAAAGGGTATGGCTCAGACCGACCGCCATAAGCGCGATGAAGGCGCCGATGGATGTCAGGTTGAGAACCGCGGCATGCCCGAATCGCTGCATCGCAATTCCCCAAAGGGGCGAAGCGACAGCCTGGCCGAGTCCCACGGCCGAGAGCACCACGCCAACCCCCGTCACCGCATCCTCGGGCGCCAGGCGAGCGATGTAGATCGGTACGTACGGAAGAATCGTCCAGAGCCCGACCTGCGTGATCGCCGTGGCCAGGAACAGCCGCCACACGAGAGGCTTGCTGACAATCTCATCCAGCGCACCGCGCAGGAGGCTCAGCACGCGAAGGTCTGCCGGCCGCGCATCGCGCGTCTCGCGCATGAAGACCGTCAGCAGCACGGCCATGACAATCGACAGGGCGGAGTCGAACAGCAGCATTCCACGGACGTCCACGTAATGGACGAGCAGCGCGCCCAGTATCGGGCCAACGGCCCGGCCGGCCGGAGACCCGGCACCGACAATCCCGACCGCAAGCGCCAGTCTCTGCTTCGGCGTCGTTGACGCCTGGACCGCCAGCATGACGCCGGTGTTGCCAAGGATGAAACCATTCAAAGACCGAAAGAGGAGGGCCATCCACGGGCTCGTGGACAGCGCCCAACCGCCGAACACGAGGGCTTCGATGGCCGCGCTCCGGACGATGATCAGCTTGCGGCTGTAGCGATCCGCGAGCACTCCCCAGAAGGGTGCCAGTGGAAGCGCAAGGATCCAGCCGAGGCTCGACATGGCGGCGATCCAGCCCGGCACCTGGTCCGCTGGTACGTGGAGCTCGCGCAGATAGACCGGCGTGTATGCGGTCAGCTGCGTCCACGACATGCTCTCGACGCACGTCGTCGCGGCAAAGAGCACCGCGATGACGGCCCAGCCGGCGGCGTGGCTGGTCGCGGTCTTCGCTGAGCTCAGCGGCTACTTGATCCCGGCCGCCTCCAAGCCGGCCGAGTGCGCGCCCTTGGCGTCGGCGCCCCGGTCGAGGGCATGGAGCGCCGCCGTGGCGAAAAGGTGCGCACGTGCCTGGTCAAGGTTCAAGTCGATGTTGGCGAGGGCGAACCAGGCGCAGTAGGTCTGGCGACCCGCCTCCACGGACAGCGGCGGCGAAGCCATCGCAGCGGCCGCGATCTGGGCCGCGGTCGCCACATCCTTGCCGCTCGAGAGCGCGGCAAATGCCGCCTGGGCGGCTGCATGGCATGCGGGCACTGGAGCGCCGCCCCGCTTGGCCCAGGCAAACCACTCCGCGTAGGAGCGGTCCTCTGGCGTCGGCACCTCTTTCTTGACAACTGCGTCCTCGACACGCTGCTGATCGACCACCGCCCATGACGACGAGGACGTGGAGCCGGCGGCTGCCGGCGCCGGCGCACGGGGGGCTGGAGGTCGGGATGGAGGAACCGGTGCAGCCGGCTTTGGAGGCGGCGGGGCCGACGGCGGCTGAGGGGCCATGACGGGCGCCGGCGTGGGATGCGCAGGGGCGACGTGGATCTGTGGAGCCCACGACGGTATGTCGACGACCGCCGGCCATTGGGTCTCCTCCTCCGGCGTCGGCGCTGGGGCCTGCGCTATCGCGGGCGCCCACGCGGGCACCGACGCGCTGCCTCCCTGCGGCGCCGGCGCCGCCTGGGGCTGGCCTGGCGCCTGCGGCGCTGGGGCCGGGGTGATGGTTTCCGGCTTGGTCTCCGGGGCGGCTGCCGCAACGCTCGGGGCGGTCACCTCGCTGACCGGCGCGGGGGCAGGCGGGATCGTCTTGGTCGGCACGGTGGCAGGCGTTGCCACCGGCGGAACTGTGGCGGGCGGCACGGTCGCGGTCGGCGGCGCGGTGACCGGAGGCACCGTGGCAGTGGGCACCGTTGCAGGCGGCACGGTCGCCGCCGCGGATTTGGCCGGCGGCACGGTGGCCGGAGGCACGGTCGCGGCTCCAGAGCTCGCGGCGGGCTCGGCTGCGGGCGCCATTGTCGGCGTCGCGCCGATGGCCGGCGAGGCGGTGCCTGGGGGCAACGTCTTGGCCGCGTCGTCGCCCGAGGCCGACCCGGCCGGCGCCGCAGTCGCGGCCGCTGCCGGCTTCCACTCGGAAGGAGTCGGCCCCGCCGGCAGGTCTGGCAGCCGTGAATCTGACTCGCCAAATGCCGACGGCGGCCATGCCGGCATCGTGTGCTCCGTGGGCGGCTCAGGCGGCCAGATGTCGCTCTGGGTCGGAAGAGGGGCGTCGGGCTGTGCCTTTGGCGGCCACGTCAAAGGCGCCGACCGCGCGGGCGGGGAGGTCGGACTCGGCTCTGGATCGCCGGCAGAGTCGGCCGGGGCCGGAGAGGTCTGCGCCCATGAAGGCGCCGGCTTCTGCATGGGCACTGGGGGCCTGGGCTCGGTGTCGTCCGCGACTGCAGGCGCCTCATCAGCCGGGGGGTTGGTCTGAGCCCATGACGGCGCCGTCTTCATCGGCACTGCGGGTTTGGGCTCGGCCTCCAGCGTTGCCTGAAGGGCTTCCGTTCCAAGAGGCGACTGCGGCTCGGCGTCGACCTTCGGCTGGGTTTCGTTTGCGCTCTCAACAGGCTTGGTCTCGACTGTCGCCTCTGCCGCCGGCGACTCCGCCGACAGCGGAAGCTCGGGCTCGGTCAGCGGGTCGAAGGCGGGCGTGACCAGGGGCAGCTCCGGCTCCGTCTGGTCCGGCGGTTGAGGTTCCTTTTCCTGTTGGTCCACTGGGCGGTCAGTCTATCCCCGCGGCAACAAGCTCGCAGATGCTCATCAACGCTAGGCGAATACGTTCTTCAGGGCGTCTTCCGCAATCGGGTCGGGTTGCTGCTCGGCCCAATCGGCAGCATCGGAAGCCTCCGCGTCGCACCCCGCTTGCGCGCGAGCGAGGTCGTCGGCCGTCATCCAGCCGCGCTCGATCAGCCATGCACCGAATCGGGCGATTGGGTCATGCGTCGCGGCGTCATCGATCTCGTCCTTCCCTCTGTACTTGACGTGGTTGTCCTCGGAAGTGTGCGAGTTCATGCGCCAAACCTTCGCATCGATCAACGTTGGTCCATCGCCGCGCCGTGCGCGCTCCACCGCCTCCTTGCAAACCGCATAGCAGGCGGGAACGTCGGTGCCGTCGACGGTCGCCCCGGCGATGCCGTAGCCGGCCGCGCGGTCGGCCACGTTGGGATTCCCCATCTGCAGCCGGATGGGCACGCTGATGGCGTAGCTGTTGTTCTCGCAGACGAAAACGACCGGCAGGCGGTGGACCGCCGCGAAGTTGACCCCCTCGTGGAAGTCTCCCTGGCTCGTGGCGCCGTCACCGAACGTGCACAGCGTCACGGACCCGTCACCTTGGAGCTTGGCGGCGTAAGCAATTCCCGCCGCTTTCGGCACCCAGGCGGCGACGACCTGAGAGACGGAGGCGATCTTCAGCCGGCGATAGCTGTAACAGCCGCCGGGAATGTTGCGGCCGGCCGACAGCGGGTCGTCGGCCTTAGCGAAGACCGCCAGCATCCACTCTCTCATCGTCAGCCCGCGCACTACCGCGTTGGCAAGGCCTCGGTAATGCGGGACCAGCCAGTCTTCGGGCCCCAAAGCTGCGGTCGAGGCCACCTGGATGCCTTCATGTCCTCGGCTCGAGCCGACAAACGGGGCGCGGCCCTGCTTGACCAGCATGTGCATGCGGTCGTCAAGGGCTTTGGCCATGCACATCCAGTGGTGAAGCTGGAGGTACTCCTCTTTGGTTCCGGCTTGGTGGCGGACCTTGGTGGCCATCGCCCTCAGTCTATGCCGTGGGTGCCAGCGCCCTGGCGATGTCAGCCACCTCGTCCGCGGTGAGGCCCAGCCGGTTCAGGTGGTCGTAGTAGCGCTTGTGGAAGTCGGAGAAGTCCGCGCGTTCTGCCCGCTCCTCGCGGATGCGCTTGACCTCCGTCATGACCTTCGAAACGAGCTCGGGCTCCGGCCGGATCCCTGCCTCGCGCAGCGCGTGCTCGATGACCACCGCGCCTGAGTGCTTGCCGTATACGTACTCAACCTCTGCGCCCATGTCTGAGGGCGGCATGAACTGATAGATCGCGGGATGTATGAGCATGCCGGCGGTGTGAATTCCGGACTCGTGGGTGAAGACGTTGAGACCGATGCCGGGCTCGGTGGGCTGCACCGGGATGCCGCTGACCAGCTCCAGGTGGCGTGCCAGCTCGCGCAGCTTCTCGTACTTGAAGTGCGGGATCTCGATGCCAAAGAGGTACCGGAGCTGCATGAGCACCTGGTGCATCGGGGCGTTGCCGGTCCGCTCGCCGATGCCGTTGACGCTCGTGGTGAAGACCTCCGCGCCAGAACCCAGGGCCATGACCGTGTTCCAGGCGCCCAGCCCGAGGTCGTTGTGGAAATGCACGACGAGTGGCGCGTCCGGCGCTGCGGCTTTGATCTGAGGGATGTACTCGCGGACCGCGAACGGTGAGTAGCAGCCCACCGTGTCGGGGGTCGACGGACGGGTGCCGCCCGCCTTGAGGCCTTCGCGGTGGATCTGGCCGATGTATTCGACATCGGCGCGGCTGCCGTCTTCGCCGCCGAACTCGATGGCCGTTGCGCCCTGCTCGCGCGCATAGCTGATCGCCTCGCACATCATGCGCAGGTTGGCCTCACGGTAGTGCGATACCGGCAGCTCCAGCCACTCCGATTCCGGAATGCCGTCCCGGTGCAGCAGCGTCTTGCCCAGCTTGTATTTCACGTGGAGGTCGGAGGCGGAGGTGAAGATGAAGTACGTCACCTCGTCGCGCTTGTGCCCGAGCTCGTCGATGACGCGCATGGTGGCGTCGATGTCCCCCTTCGTCGAGCGCATCATGCAGACCACCTCGAGATCGGGCCGGATCTCGCCACGCTGGCGTCCTTCGAGAATCAACCGCACCGTTTCGCGCTCGCTCGCCGAGACCGATGGAAAACCGACATCCATGATGTGCACCCCGATGTCGGAGAGCATGCGCGCGAGCTCGTACTTGGCTTTGGGTGAGATGGCGACGCCTGGCATCTGCTCGCCATCCCGGAGAGTGTCGTCGTAAACGCGGATCTTGCCGGCCGGAGGGAACTGGAGATCGTGGCCGAAGCGCTTGGGGTCCCGGGCCAGCTCTTCGAGCGGTTCTTGCAGCTCGACCGGTTTCACACCATCCACAGTCAGGCGGTACGCCCTGCGGCCTTCCGTCTCTGTTCCAGCTGCTTGCGCACCCACGGCACAAGGCCGCCCATGTGGATGAGCTCATTCATGAACGGGGGGAACGCCTCGCACCGATATTCGTCGCCCTTGGTGAAGTTCCGGATGATCCCCTCTTCGAGGTCCACCTCCAGCTCATCGCCTTCGGATATGCCCTCGGCCGCCTGGGGCGACTGCAGGATTGGATAACCCATGTTGATGGCGTTGCGAAAAAAGATGCGGGCGTAAGAATCTGCGATGACCAGTGAGATGCCCGCGCCACGAATCGCGATCGGCGCAATCTCTCGCGACGATCCACAACCAAAGTTGGAATCGGCGACCAGGATGTCCCCCGGTGTGACCTGCGCCGCCCAGCCCTCGCGGCCTGGCACGCCCTCCATCGCGTGCTTGCCGAGCTCCTTCTCGTCGAGGGAGTAGATCGCGTATTTGGCCGGAATGATCTGGTCGGTGTCGATGTTGGCCCCGAACTTCCAGGACTTTCCCCTGACGACCTGGGCGACTGTCATGCAATCCCAGCCGGCATCTTCTTGAGGACCTCTCCCGGGTGGGTGATCACCCCGGTGACAGCGCTGGCGGCGGCAACGGCGGGATTGGACAGATAGACCATGGCTTTCGGATGCCCCATCCGGCCAGGGAAGTTGCGGTTGGTGGTGCTGAGGCAGACCTCCCCTTCGCCAAGCACCCCCATGTGACCGCCCAGGCATGCACCGCATGTGGCAGTCGTCCATGCAGCGCCAGAGGCAAGGAAGATTCCGATCAAGCCTTCCTTCTCAGCCTGGATGGCGACCTGGTGCGAGGACGGCGTGATGATGAGCCGAACGCCTGGGGCGACCTTGTGGCCGTCGAGAACCGCGGCTGCGCGCCGCAGGTCGGAGATGCGAGAGTTGGTGCACGAGCCGATGAAGACCTGGTCAAGCTTCGTGCCCGCGACTTCCGACAGCGGAGCGTAGTTGTCAGGGGACATCGGCTTGGCGACGCCAAGCTCGACCTTCTCCGCATCGAACTCGAAGACCTTCTCGTAGGTGGCGTCGGGATCCGAGGTGACCGGCGTGTATGCGCGCTTGGCGCGTCCATCGAGATACGCCCTCGTGACCTCATCGAACTCCATGATCCCGTTCTTGGCGCCGGCCTCGATCGCCATGTTGGTCATCGTCAGCCGGGCCTCCATGTCGATGTGACGCAGCGCCTCGCCCACGTGCTCCATCGCCTTCGACCGCGCGCCGTCGACTCCGATCTGTCCGATTACGTAAAGGATGAGGTCCTTCGCCTCGACCCACTCCTTCAGGCGGTTGTGGTAGACGAACTTCAGCGACTCGGGAACGCGAAACCACAGCTCGCCCAGCGCGAAAACGCAGGCCAGGTCGGTGGACCCGATCCCGGTTGCGAAGTTGTTCAGCGCACCGTACGTGCAGCTGTGCGAGTCGGCGCCGACGACCAGCTCGCCTGGCAGCACAAGGCCGTTCTCAGGCAGCACCGTGTGGCAGATGCCGCCCTGCCCGACTTCGAAGTACCACTTGATCCCCATGTCGTGCGAGAACTCACGGGTGAGCCGACCCAGCGTGGCGCTGGCTGCGTCCTTCGCCGGCTGAAAGTGGTCCTGCGTGACCGCGACGCGGTCGGGATCCCAGATTTTCTCCGCGCCCATCTGCTCGCGCATGATCCGGCCGGCCGGCGGGATGGTGAGGTCGTGGCCCATCGCAAAGTCGACCTTGGCCAGCACCAGGTCGCCTGGGGCCACGCTGTCGCGCCCGGCGCCACGAGCCAGGATCTTCTCCGTCTTCGTCATGCCCATCAGCTAATCTCTCAGCCTTTTCACGACAGCGTCCCCGGCCTGGGACGTGGACAGCTCGCCTCCGATGTCGCGCGTACACTCGCGCGCTCGGATGGCCGATTCGACCGCACCCTCGATCGCGTCTGCCATTTCAGGATCACCCAGGTGTCTCACCATCATAGATGCGCTCAAGATCGCCCCCGTCGGGTTGACCAGGCCTCTGCCCGCGATGTCTGGAGCCGTGCCGTGCACGGGCTCGAAAAGGCCTCTTCCGGTCCTCGGGTTGATATTGGCCGAAGGCGCAATGCCCATTCCGCCGACGAGCTCTGCAGTGAGGTCGGACAGGATGTCGCCGAAAAGATTCCCGGTGACGATGACGTCGAACTGGGTCGGGTCCTTGACCAGCTGCATCGCTGCGGCGTCCACCAGGAGGTGACGGGCCTTTGTCTTTGGGTGTTGTGCGGCGATTGCTTTCCACCGTTCCTGCCAGAGACCGCCGGCGTAGGTCATCGCGTTGGACTTGTCGATCATGACGACCTCGCGGCGCGCCACCTTGAACGCGTGCTCGATGATCCGCGTCACGCCCACATGGGTGTTGACGTCCTCCTGGGTCGCGATCTCGTCCTCCGTTCCTTTCTTGAAACGTCCGCCCATCCCGACATAGAGACCTTCGGTGTTCTCCCGGACCGTCAGGAGGTCGACGTGGCGCCGCTCCTCGCGCCGCAGCGGTGAAAGCCGATCGTCGTAGAGCTTGGCCGGCCTGAGGTTCACGTAGAGGTCGAGCTCGAACCGAAGGCGGAGCAGGACGCCTGCGAGGTAGCCGGTGTGATTGACGCGTTCGTCGCCCACCGCGCCGAAGAGGATCGAGTCTGCCTTCTGGAGCTGCGCCCAGACCTTGTCGGTTATCGGCACACCGTCGCGTAGGTATGCGTCGGCGTTGACGTCGAACTCTTCGAACTCGAAGTCGGCGCCGGCGGCGCGGAGGACTTTGATCGCCTCCGGCACCACTTCCTTCCCCGCTCCGTCGCAGGGCAGAACGGCGATTTTCTTCGGCACTACGCGGACGCCGTTTCGCGCGCGGGTTCGCGCAGCTTGTAGCGCTGGATCTTGCCCGTCGCCGTTTTAGGCAGCTCCTTTACGAAATCGATCAGGTGCGGGAATTGATACCTCTGCAGCCGCGATTTGCAGTGCTCCTGGAGCTCGGCCACCAGGGCGTCATCGGCGGTGACCGCGCCCTTGGTGATGACGAAGGCCTTGATCTTGGTGAAACCGTCGAGGTCGATGCCGACGACCGCGCTCTCCCCGACCGCCGGGTGTTCGAGGAGCACGGCTTCGATCTCGATCGGTGAGACCCAGAGGCCGCTCACCTTGATCATGTCGTCGGAGCGCCCTTCGTACCAGTAGTAGCCGTCGTCGTCGACTCGGTACCGGTCGCCGGTGACGAACCAGTCGCCCAGGATCGACCGCTTCGATTTCTCATGCTGCGCCCAGTAAAGCGCCAGCGCGCTGTCGCCTTTGACGTAGAGGTCGCCCGCCTCGCCTGCTGGCACAGGGTTGCCCTCGTGGTCGAGGATCTTCAGCTCGTAGCCCGGAACCGGCTTGCCGCTGGAGCCTGGCCGCACGTCGTCCAACCGGTTGGAACAGTAGATGTGCAGCATCTCCGTGGACCCGACGCCATCCAGGATGGTCAGGCCGAAGGCGTCCTTCCACCGCCGCCAGACCTCCGCC
Organism: Candidatus Dormiibacterota bacterium; assembly: GCA_036264335.1. Lineage (GTDB taxonomy): Bacteria > Chloroflexota > Dormibacteria > Dormibacterales > Dormibacteraceae > Palsa-872. The sequence goes on along the minus strand of DATARC010000004.1, from coordinate 2,497 downwards.
GGCAGGGCTTCCGCGGCGGCGACGCAGTGACGGATCGAAGAGAGGTCGCGACCCTTGGAGCCCTCGAAGTTCAGGATCGCGTTGTAGAGGGTGGGGGCTGAGAAGAACAGCGTCGGCCGGCGCTTCTCGATCGTGTCCAGCGCCGTCGCCGGCGTGCTGCGCCCCGCGTGCAGGACGGTGGAGGCGCCAACCCAGTAAGGCATCGACAGGTTGTTGCCGAAGCCGTAGGCGTGGAAGAGCCCTGTGGTCGAGAACGTGACGTCGTGCTCGGTGATCCCGAGCACCTGCTCGCCATAGGTGACCGCCGTGTACGGGATGTCGTGCTGCAGGTGCACCACGGCTTTGGGCTTGCCGGTCGAACCGGAGCTGTACAGCCAGAAGGCCATGTCGTCCTTCCGCGTCGGCGCCACGGGTACCTCAGGCCCGGCGGCGACCTGGTCGGCGCGGAGCACTGCTGGTTTGGTGGCGGCGCGATGGGTGGCCGCGGCCACCTTCTCTTCGGTGTTCGCGTCCACGATGACCACGCGGGCCAGGGAGTCCTCGAGGTAGTGGTCGTAGTCCTCGCTCCGCTGGAGGAGCGGGTTGACCGGGACGGGAATCGCGCCCATCCAGATCGCGCCGAGGAAGGAGGCCACCCACCCGGGACTGTCGTAGGCGACGAGGAGAACTCGCTCTTCGCGACGCACGCCGAGGTCGGCAAGGGTTCGGGCGGCGCCACAGGCGAGCTTGCAGAGGTCGCCATACGTGAGGTCACCGGCGGCCGAGTGGATCGCGATTTTCGAAGCGCGGGTCTTCAGGTTGCGTTGAAGGAGGTCGGCGCCGACGTTGTAGCGGTCCGGCAGATCGAGGCCCCCCATCTCACTTCTCAGTGTAGGTTCGGAGGGTGGCGGATGGCCGGCTGACCATGGTGTACGACGGGGAGTGCGAGTTCTGCACGCGGCTGGCGCGGTGGATCGAGCGGCAGGACCGGCCGGGGCGCGTGTCCGTGCGGGCCAGCCAGGAGACGGGGCTGATCGAGTCGTTGGGTCTGACGAGGGCTGAGGTGGACCGGGCGGCGTGGGCGGTGGAGGCAGGTGGGAAGAAGTTCGAGGGGGCGGCGGCGATCAACCGGGTGTTGCAGGAGCTCGGCCGCGGATGGCGAGCACTTGGCCGGCTCTATCGAGTGCCACCGCTCAGGTGGGTTGAGGACCGGTACTACAGGCGTGTGGCCAGAAGGCGCGGGTGGTGGTGAACGCCACTACGGCGGAACAGGCCCGAAAGCAAACCGGTCAGGCATCAGCGCGACGATGTTCCCTCTGGCGCTGACGACCAGCTGCCAACCTTCCTCATGAACCATGCGATGGTGCCGGCGGCACAAAAGAATCAGGTTGTCCATTTCGTGCTTGCCGCCATCGGCCCAGTGCTTCAGATGATGGACATCAGTCCAATCGGGCGGCCTGTCGCAGCCGGGGAACCGGCAGCCCTTGTCTCTGATCACCAGCGCTTTGCGCTGCTAGCCGCTGATCGAGCGGCTGGTCTGCCCGGCCCGCGGCTGCCTGGACTCGGAATCCAGGAATATCGGAGTCACCGCCGCATCGCAAGCCAATCGGCGCGCCATCTCGGCAGGAATCGGCGACGCCCACTCGAGGTCGGCCGCCGGTGAACCCGGCTGGTTGGCCAGGGTCGCCATCGAGACGGTGACCGCCAGGTGCGGCTTCTGGCCACCGACCTCGGGCAGGGTGCCGCTGTTCAGCTTCTGACGCGCCAGCTCGACCATTGAGTCGGCGCGCCGCTGCCTGGGCGTGCGCTTGTCATCTGGGGTTGGCGGACCACTCAGCGCATTGAGCGCGGTCTGGATGATGGCCCCGGCTTCGGAATCGAACCGTCCACTCATGTAGAAGACGCCATCGAGCGTCTGGCTGAAGTGCAGGAAGCGCAGCTCGTGGGACTCGTTGGCTTCATCGCGCACCGAGTCGGGGTCGATGCAGTGCTGCAGCTGCAGCGCGACCACCCGCAATCGAGCGAGGTCGAGCTCTTTGGCGGCAGTGACCAGGATCGTCTCGGCGTTGGACTCCATCTTGTCGCCGAGCTTCTCCGCCGTCCTGGCGATCATCGCCGCGTGGCCATAGCTGATGTCGCCTTCGGCGAAGGCCTGCATCGCTTGCGGGAGATCGGCCAGCTCTCGCGCCACCGCGACACGGCCAGAGGCGGCTGCCGGCGAGAAGTTGCACTTCCAGCGCAGCCAGGACTTGGTGGTCAGAGCCTGGGTTGACTCGTAACCGCCGCCCGAGTCGAAACGGTGCAGGCGACGAGAACACTCCGCCTCCATCCCGTTGATGAGCCGGCGCAGCTCTTCGATATCCGGCCCCATCGCCGACGCCGGCACCGAATGGAGGTCCTCATCACGCAGGCGCTGGAGGGCCTGGTGAATGTCCTGGAACGGGGTTGAATCAGGGCTGGGTTGATGCTCGAAAGCGGCCACAGAACGCATGTTCGTACTTTACCGAATTCGTATTCG
>DATARC010000248.1:0-2919 GCA_036264335.1 Candidatus Dormiibacterota bacterium | reverse complement strand
ACGATTGGAAAATGGGCGAAGTTCGTCTGGTAGCCGGTGGCTTCGGCGATCGCCACGCGGGCCGTGTCGAGGCGCGTGGTGGCAATCGCGTCGATGCGTCCGCACTGCTCGCACGCGATGTAGTCCGCCTCCTCCCGGCGGGTCAGGCGATAGTGGCGGGGCCCGTGCGCCGGGTGAAGGTGGTGGACGAGCGAGAGCTGTTCGAGCACGTCAAGGTTGCGGTAGATCGTCGCGAGATCCAGCGGCGGAAGGCCTGCGCCGACGATCGTCCCGATCTCCTCTGCCGTGAGCGGGCGCTCGGCCTGTAGCAGCACGGTCAGGACCCCGAGTTCCGCAGTTGGTGGGCGCACGGATCGGCCAAGAGTGCCCGTCGTTGCTGGCGTTTCGGGACTTTGTGCGGCTTGTGCGCGTGTGCCTACGGCGCGGCTGGTCGCGCGGGGTTGCGCAGAGGCCGTTTGGTCGGCGGTTAGGCGGGCTCGAGCGCGGTGATCCGGGGCGGCGCCGGGACGCCGACGGCGGTCAGGATCTGTTGCTGCTCGGGCGTCAGGCGGGTGGTCTGCTGGAGCGTGCCGGTCGGGCCGGTGAGCGTGACGAGGTGTAGGCGCTGTAGGTCGAGCGCGATTCGTCGCCAGGTCTGGTTGGTTTGGCGCTCAGCAACGCGGATCAGTAGTAGCGCGAGCCAGGAGAGCAGGATGTGTGCGCGGATGCGGTGCTCGAGGCGGTGAAAGACGGGGCGCAGCTCGATCGTGGTCTTCAGGTCACGGAACCCGCGTTCGGCTTCGAGGAGGTTCTTGTAGCCGAGCGCGACGTCTTCGGCGGACAGGTCGGGGTCTGAGGTGGAGAGCAGGTACTTGCCGTCGAGGCGCTCCTCGGCCTTGATCCTTGAGCGGTCGATCAGGAGCCGGCCGGTGGTGGTTTGGCGCACGTAGCGCCCGAGGGTGGGGTGATCTCTGAGGGCGCACTCGGCGCGGTGGTGAGCTGCCGAGGTCTTCGCGTTTTTCGCCTTGGAGCGGGCTGTCGCGATCCGGTCGAGCTCGGCCTCGAGGCGGGTGATCGTGTCGTCGCGTTGGGTCTTGTCGCGGTCGGCTTCGCCGGGGTTGTGGCAGACGATGAAGCGTTTCGCGGCGTCGCCCTCACCGACGTGGACTTCTTTGACGCGCAGGTTGTCGCGGACCAATTGGTAGCGGCCGGGGCGCGAGAGCGCGGCTTGCGCGTCGGGGGAGCCGTCGCGCATCCGCTCGCCGGCGATCCAGTGCCCGCCGCTGCGGGTGAGGTAGCGGAGGTTCTCATCGGAGCTGAAGCCGCGGTCGACGACGGTCACGACCCGGCCGAGGCGCCAGCCGCGTAGGTCGTCCTTGACTTCCTGGATGACCGACATGTCGTTGGTGTTGCCGGGCCATACCCACACCCGGACGGGGATGCCCTCCCGCGTGACGGCGAGGCCGATCACGACCTGCGGCAGATCGGGGCGGTGATCCTTGCTGTGGCCGTAGGCGCGGAACGGCGCCTCGCCTTGCTCGCCGGCGGGGTCGGGCTCGTCACGCTCGAAGTACGTCGAGGTGGTGTCGAAGAACAACAGGTCGACCTCGAGGTTCAGCAGGTCCGCGCAGGCGAAGAACACCGCTTCCTGGAGGCGCCCCTCGGTGTCGGCCTCGACAAGCAGGTCCATCGCCCGGTACGCGTGGTTCTCGTCCATCTCGGCGAGGCCCGGGATGTGGGCGTCCTCGGACGCCCACTCCGCCGCCGCGAGCTTCGACGCCGGCGCGAGCGCCCGGTTCGCGACGAGCGCGAACAACACCCGCTCGACATCGGTCGTGAACCGACGCGCCCCGAGCACCCCGGCGAGCGCCTGGTCGACACCGAGCCGCCGCCACAGCCCATCCAGCAGCCACGCCCCGCCCATCGGTCGTGACCCGACGACGTCGAACTCCACCGGGACGCCGAGCCCGCCGGTCGCGTCCGAGCCGCCGTCGCCGGTGCAGTAGCGGCCGATCGACGCCGCCAAGCGCCGCAACCCCTCAAGATCGAGGTCCTCCTCCCGGCCGAGGTTGACCAGCACCTCGGCCTGCGTCACGCCGTTCACGCGCCGGTTGTGCGCGAGCTGCACGTACCGCGCAGTCGACCCGTCCTTGCGCCGCCGCTGCGTCGTGCGCAAGTACATGCCCACATCACTACCACAATCAGCCGATCAATACTAGGCCCACCGGCTTAGACGTGTGCCCACGCTTTCGGCCCGCTCAGCGACACGCACGCCCCGAAAAGCCCGGAAACACTGGGCCTACCGGCCGAAAAACCCGGTCGTGTACCCACCAACTGCGGAACCCGGGTCGCGCAGCGGCAGGTCGCGGCGCGAGAGTTGACGTTCGATCGCGGCTTTCGGCAGGTCCTTCGTGGCGTCGACGTGCTCCTTGCGCCGCTCACAGCTGACCGGGATTGCGGGCGCCGGCCAGCGCTGGCGCTCTCGGCACCAGGTCAGCCAGGCATTCGCTGCGGCGCGGTTGCGATTCCACGTCGACTCCGCGGCCGTGGACCACAGGCCCTCGAGTACGGCGGCGATCTCGGAGTCGGCGATGTCGGCGACTTGGCGGGCGCCGCCGAGCTGGACCGCGATCTTGTCGATCACGCCCGCGTACGCGCGGCGCGTGTTGGCGTTCGCGCAACGCGGTGAGGAGAGGAACGCCTCAGCTGCCGCTCGCAGCGTGACGCGAGCGCCTTCCGGCCCTGGATGCTTGGCGGCCTCGGTCATGGTCCATTTCGGCCGAGGTACCGGATAACGTGCGCGAGTCTCGCAGCGCGATCGATGCCTGTTGCCTTATGCGGCCTCGCCTGCCGTCGACGCATGTACCGGATAATAGACCGTTATCACGTACGTGCGGGTGCCGAGCGTTGCTTACGGCGATCGCTTCTGGGCCGCTGAGA
>DATARC010000117.1:0-24081 GCA_036264335.1 Candidatus Dormiibacterota bacterium | reverse complement strand
CCAGATGGTCGCCAACGCGACCGAGGCCGCCGTGCGCAGCGGGCTGGTGCGGCAGGGGGACCGGGTGGTGGTGGTCGCCGGCGTCCCGGTCGGGCGTCCAGGCCAGACCAACCTGATCAAGGTCGAGATCGTCTGAGGCGAACCACGCGCGTTGGTTTCAGCCGGCGGGTGGCACGAGAGGTGATGGGTGGCTTGGCTGGTAGAGGCCGATGTCGCTCCCGCCGGGCAGCCGGATCCTGGTCACCGAGCCCCACCTGGCTGCCTCCACGTCCGAGCAGCTGACGCCCTTCGCCTCGAGCCTCGCCATCTCGGCCGTCAAGTCCGTGCAAATCAGGTAGAGCTCGCTCCGCACCGCGTCCGCCGCGGGATGGAGCGCCAGCTCGGCCGGGGGCAATGCAAAGATGAGCCAGCCGTGCCCGGCGTCCACGGACGCGAACCCGAGAACTTCCTGGAAGAAGGCGCGGTCCGCCTCCGCATCGTGGCTGTAGACAATCACGTGAGCGCCGAAAATCATGGCCTGCCTCCTTTGGCTCGGATTATTCTCCAGGGCGGGGGAGCCCGCACCGCGCCTAACCCGGGTTGAACCCGACCCTACGCCGTCTACAGTTGTGAGCCATGGCAACGTCGAACGGCCTTCTAGGCCGGATCCAGAGGGCCAACGACGACGCATCCAGGCGCTTCGGATCGAACTCGGCCGAGGTGGAGGCCTTCATCGAGGCGGTGGCGCACCTGTCGCCCTGGCAGTGGCGGCAGGTCCTGGCCACGAGACGGCTCGTGGTGTCGGTGACCAAAGAGGGCGCCGGCAAGCCTGCCCAGGAGCGAAAAGCGATCCAGGCCGCGATCCGCTCGACCGAAGGCGGGTTGAGCGAACCCATGTCCCGCACCGGGGAAGCCCTTTTCGAGGCGCTCGAGAAACGGACCGATGAGAAGGTCGTGGCTGCCTGGTCGGCGGCCTCGGCTCTGGTGCTGCGGCATCAGATGCCGGCATTGAAGTTCGCGGCGCACTACGCCCCGTTCGCCGCCCTCATCCCGGTCACCGCGCCCGACGCCCTCGATCCGATCACCCGCAGGTACCTGGCGGCAGTCGAGGAACTGTCCGCAGCGGAATGCGAGCTGCTCTCCAAACCCTGGCGCCTGGACCACGACGCGTCGCGCGCTCTGACGCAGGCCGTCGCCAAGAATCGCCGCTTGAGCATCGAGGAGACAGTCGCCCTGTCGGCGCTGTCGACCATCCCCGCGACGCTCGGCGGAGATGCCGGATGGGCGGCGGTCAGGACGGCGGTGCACGGAGGCAGGGTTTTGAGCCGGCGGTCGGAGCTTTCCAGCGAGGAGCTCACAGTCCTGTGGGCACCCCTGGAGCCTGCGATTCCGTACAAGTCGCTGGAGAGGGGAGCCAAGAAGACGGGAGCCGGCACCGGCGTTCGCGCTGCCGTCACCAAGGCGCTGGAGACGATCAAACCGGCGAAGACCGTACCCCCACCGGCGGCGAAGGCACCGGCTCCTTATGGTCCCAACAGCGGCGAGGTCGCGGCTTTCCTGAAGGCGGTGGTCGAGCTGACGGCGATCCAGTGGCTGCGGGTGCTCGATCGAAGGCAGCTCGTCGCCAGCGTGACCAGGGAGGGCAGCGCCGAACCGGCAAGCGTCGTCCGAGCGCTCCTGGCCGCGATCGACGGCACGTCAGAGCTCGATCTGTTCACCCGCTGCAAGGCGTTCGCTGCCGTCGAGCGGGCCAGCTTTGCAGTGGAGGCCAAGACACGATCGCGGCCTGACCAGGTCGTCCAGCACTACGGGCCTTTCGCGTCGCTGATCCCCCTGGACGAGGTCGATACCGACAACTTCGTCCACAGGCTGCGATCGCTAAGAGTTGAGGAGTGGACCGAGGTCGCCGGCTCGGCGCCGTCCGTCAACCAGGATGTGGTGGCTCCGCTGGTCAACTCGGGGACCGCGCTCGCCGATTTCCTGGCGCAGCGGTCCGACGACGAGGCCGTCGCGACCTGGCACGCGGTGGCTGCCCTCGTTCGCAGGCACCATCTGACGCCCATCAAGTTCGCGGCGTCGTATGCCCCGTTTGCCTCGGCGATCCCAACCACGAGCGCGCGCGCCCGCGGCGCCATGGTTCTGCGCTACGTGACCGCGCTTGGACGGCTGGGGGGGAGTCAATGCGAGGCCCTGGCACAGCCGTGGCAGCTGACCGACGAGATGTCGAATGTGCTGTCGCACGCCATGATGGACGGCAGCGCGAGACCTGCCGAAGAAGCGGCAGCCCTCGCGGCGGTGGTCACAGTTCCGATGCGACTGGCCGGCAGCGCCGGCTGGGCTGCGGTCAAGACCGCGGCCTATGGTGGGCGGGTGATCGCGTCGCGCACCCGTCTGACCGCCGATCAGCTCGAGGCGCTGTGGAAACCGCTGCAGCCGGCGATCCCGCTGTCTTCGCTGGGGGCGCCAGGCAAGACGCGCTAGCCGGCGACTACCTGCGCCAGAACGTCTGACCTCGGCCATCCCGTACTCTTCATTGCCGTGGCAACGAAGAAGGCAGCAACCAAGGCACGGCGCAAAACCGCTGTCAAGCCGAAACCGAAAACCCCGAAGTTCGACCGCGTCCTCGTCGTCTCGGCGCATCCGGACGATCCAGAGTTCTCGGCCGGAGGCTCCGTCGCCAAGCTGGCGATGGACGGGGCTGAGGTCACCTACGTCATCGTCACTGATGGATCGCAGGGCGGGGAGGACCCCGACCAGAAGGACTCCGAGCTCGCTGCGATCCGGCAGAAGGAGCAGCGCGCCGCCGCCCGAGTTCTCGGCGTCAAGAAGGTCGAGTTCCTCGGCTACAAGGACGGGCACCTGACCCACGACCTCAAGCTGCGGCGGGACATCGTGCGGATGATCCGGAAGTACAAGCCGGACGTGGTCATCACCCATCTTCCGGGCCGCCTGCTTGACGCACCGATGGGCGGCTCGCACCCAGACCACATCGCGGTGGGGGAGGCCACGTTTGCCGCCGTCTATCCCGATTCGCGGAACCCGCGGGCTTTCCGCAGCCTGCTCAAGGAGGGTTACCCGGCCTTCGTCGTCAAGGAGCTCTGGGTCCCCTACTGGACATCGGGCGATTTCTTCGTCGACATCAGCAAGACCCTCGACTTGAAGCTGCAGTCGCTGAAGAAGCACAAGAGCCAGGTGGCAAAGCCCGGAGCGGAGTGGGACTACGAGAAGTGGATGCGCAAGCGACACCGCGACGTGGGCAAGAAGGCCGGCTACACGTACGCCGAGTCGTTCAAGAGAATCAAGGTCTAGTCCTCAACCGCGGCCGTCCAGCTCTCACGGACTGCGTTCCAGATCACATCGGCCCACGCGGCGTACTGGTTGTCGCCGGGGTGCAGCTGGTCGGATGAGATCCAGCCCGCTGATCCGTGGCGCGATGTGCTGGCCTCGGTGATGTCGACCCAGATGAACTCTCGTTTGCTCGCCTCTCGCTGGGCCACTCCGTTGAAGTCGTCGGTCAGGCGGCGCAGCCGGCCACGATCGCCAAAGCCGGCGGCCGCAGGCACGACCGACCAGTTGGGAATCGAGATCGAGGCCACGCGGCCGTGTCGAAGCGCCAGCGCGCCGACGGCGTCATAGATCGCGACCAGGGATTTCGCATAGACCTGCGCCGAGCGGCCCTGAACTATGTCGTTGACCCCGATCAGGATGGTCACGAGGTCGGGTGTGACAGAGGCGATGAACCCCAGCTCGTGGTCGATGAGGTCCTGCGTCGTGAATCCGTTGACAGCGGGGTTGGTCAGGCCGACGGCTGCGCCAGTTGCATCAGAAAGGCGAGCGGTGAGGATCGACGGGTAGTTGGCGGCCTCGCTCGAAGCGCCGGTGCCGATCGTGTAGGAGTCACCGAGCGCGAGGTAGCGAAGCGCCTTCACCTTTGAATGTCGGCGAGAGAGCTCCAGACCTCGACCTTGGTGCGCACGCGGCGGACCACCTCGTCGCTGAAATCGGTGGTGGACGCGTCCCCGCCCAGGTCCGCCGTCCGGATGCCGTCCGAGACCGCTTCGAGCGCCGATTCGTAGATCGCGCGCGAGGCCTCGTGAGCCTTCTCGTCCTTCATGTATCCGAGCAGACAGGCGACGGCGAGGATCATCGCCATCGGGTTGGCGACGTTCTTGCCTTGAAGAGAAGGGGCGGTGCCGTGCGGCGCCTCCGTCATGGCGACGGTGACTTGCCCGGCTTCGTTGAACGCAAGCAGCGTCGACTCCGCGCCGGCGATCGTTCCGAACATCTGCATCACGAGGTCGGAGAGCGTGTCGCCGTCCCGATTGAGGGCGGGGATCACCAATGCCTCACCGGTGGTCGCCAGCAGCAGCGCATACGTGGCGTCGATGAGCTGCGGGTCGTACCGGACATCGGGGTTGCGCTGGGCAGCCGCGTCCAGCTCCTCCTTGAACATCCCCTCGTACACGGGGCTGACGGTGAACTTGGGGCCGCCGAACACCTTGCCCTGGATCCGCTTCGCGTGGGCGAAGGCGTAGTCGGCGACCATGCGGCAGGTCCGGCGGCTGATCTTCTCGGTCCGGAAGGCCCACTCGTCGAGCCCGTGGCCCTCGCGCCATTCCTTGGCGCCATACGCGTCGTCCACCGCCATCCGTATCACCGAGATGGGAGCGTGGACGCCGGCAAGCGGTCGCACGCCGGGGATGCGGCGACCTGTCCGCACGATCACGCGCCCGTCGACCTGCTTGCGCAGGATTGCGTTCGGGCTGCCGACGTCGCCCGCGCCCTCCGGTGTGATGGTCGCCGCTTTGAGGCCGAAGCCGGTCTTCTTCAGCGCCTCGGCAGCGTCCTGGACCACCTGGTTCCGGGTCTCCCGCCGGTGCTCGAGCGAGAGGTCGAAATCCTTGCGCTTGACCTCAAATCCGAGCACATCCGGCTCGAGCAGGCGGATCGCCTCGCGGAGAAGCTCCTCGCCGGTCTGGTCCCCATGGAGCACGATCACGGTAGGGCCGACCACAAGCGAATCATATTGGGCGATGACGATCCCAGGCTTCGCCACCGGAGTGGCGGGCCTGGGAATCGCGCTAGACGGTGACGGGTGCGGGGCGCGCCGGCGGAGCGACGTGACCGAGCGCCATCAGCATCCCGAGCTGGTCGGGAACCCCCCAGTGCTCCACCAGCTTGCCGTCCTCGAAACGGCAGACGTCGATGACGTCGATGAATGCCTTCCGGCCAGTCGGTGGGTGGCCGAAAAAGCCGCCGTCGTTGGTGCCGCCGCCCTTCTGCATGGCCCAGACCTTGTCGCCCACCGCGACGATCTCGGTGATCGTGATCGTGAAGTCGGGAAACGCGCTGCGCAGGATCTTGATGGTCTTCTTCAACCCTTCGGGCCCATCCGCGCTGCCTCGCTGGTGCTCGACCGCTCCGGGGGCGATGAGCTCGTCAGCCACCTCGAGCTTCCCCTGGTTGAAACCTTCCTCGATGATGCGGCGGTACAGCGCTTCATTGGTGGTGGTCATTTGGCGCGTCTCCTTCAAATTCACCCTAGGAATACTCGGATGATTACCGACATAGTAGGATTAACCCGTGGGAGAAGTCAAGGCGCCTCGGCCCTACAGCTCCTCGTTGAGGCAGGAGCAGGCCCGCCAGACGCGGGCCCGGATCCTGGATTCGGCTCAGCGGCTGTTCGCCGAGCGCGGCTATGCGGCCAGCACCATGGAGGCGGTCGCGACGGCGGCGGGGGTGGCCGTTGACACGGTCTATGCCGGCTTTGGCAGCAAACGGGGCTTGCTCTCGGCGCTGATGGACGTGCGGGTGGGAGGCGATGACGAGCCGATCGCGCTGCTTGACCGGTCCGGTCCACAGGCGGTGCGCAGCGAACCCAACCAGAGACGGCAGCTCGAGGCGTTTGCGAAGGACGTCTCCTCGATCATCGAGCGAGCCCGGCCGGTCGACGAAATCATGCGGGGCGCAGGGGCTGTGGACCCGGAGGTCGCCGCCCTGCGCGCCCGCCTCCAGGAGCAGCGTTTCCAGAACCTGCTCAAGTTCGTATCCTGGATCGCCGCCAACGGGCCGTTGCGCGGAGGCATGGGCGAAGAGGCGGCTGCCGGCATCGTGTGGACGCTCACCAGCCCTGAAACGCACCGTCTGCTGCGGGTCGACAGGGGCTGGTCGGCCCAGCGCTACACGGAATGGCTGGCCGACACCCTGACCCTGACGCTTCTGCCCTGATACTATTGACAGCGCCTAGGTAACCTAGGCTTTTTTCTTTTCAGCCCCACCCAAAGAGCCAACTATGGAAGACATCATCAGCCTCGCATGCGGCGTGTGTAAGCGGCGCAACTACACCACCGTGAAGAACAAGAAGAACGACCCGGACAGGCTCGAGCTGAGCAAGTACTGCCGGTGGTGTCACAAACACACCCCGCACAAGGAGACCAAGTAGTGGCCGTATCCACCAAGAGGCGTGCCGAACCGGCGCCGTCCTCCTTCAACCTCGTGCGATTCATCCGCGAGGTCTACGACGAGCTCCGCAAGGTCGTGTGGCCGACATGGGGCGAGCTGTATCGCTACACCCTGGTCGTGATCGTGACGGTGATCGTGATCGGCGGCTTCATCGGTGGCGTCGACTATGCCCTCGGCGAGCTTGCCAAGCGCTTCATCTACAGCGGGGTGGCGCACTGATGGCAGTCGAGAAGACCGCCGCGCCAGAGCCTGAAGCACAGTGGTTCGTGGTCCACGCTTATTCCGGGCACGAAGAGAAGGTCAAGAAGAACCTCGAGAAGAGGATCGAATCGATGGACATGCAGGACAAGATCCTGCAGGTGCTCGTCCCGATGGAGGACGAGATCGAGATCAAGGACGGCAAGCGGCGCCACGTCCAGAAGCGAATCTTCCCGGGCTACATCCTCGTCCGCATGGTGATGTCAAACGAGTCGTGGTTCGTGGTTCGCAACACTCCAGGGGTCACGAGCTTCGTCGGTTCGGCGAACAGCCCGGTGCCCCTGCAGGAGAAAGAGGTCCGCGCAATCCAGAAGCAGATGAAGCAGGAAGCGCCCAAGATCCGCGTGGAGTTCCAGGTGGGCGAGTCTGTACGCGTCGTCGACGGACCCTTCACCGACTTCCACGGCAAGGTCGATGAGATCAACCCGGAGAAGGGCAAGCTCAAGGTGCTCGTCAACATGTTCGGTCGCGAAACGCCTGTCGAGCTCGACCTGCTGCAGGTCGAAAAGGTCCATTAATGAATAGAACCCAAGGTGGAGCGGAAGGCCGGATTCACTCCGGCCGTCTCATATGCCCGATCCAAGCGACTCCAGGCAAAGTGTTACTCGGAGGGGGTACCGCGGGGGAGGCCCGCCTCCCCCGCGCTTCTCGATGAGTAAGAAGAAGATTCGTGCGGTCCTGAAGCTGGAGCTGCAGGCCGGCAAGGCGACCCCGGCCCCCCCGGTGGGCACCGCGCTCGGACCCCACGGCATCAACATCATGGAGTTCACCAAGGCCTACAACGAGCGCACCTCCCAGCAGGCCGGCGACGTCGTGCCCGCGGAGATCACGATCTTCGAGGACCGCACCTTCACCTTCGTGCTCAAGACGCCGCCCGCTGTGAACCTTCTGAAGAAGGCGGCAGGCATCGAGAAGGGCTCGGCCAAGCCGAACCGCGAGAAGGTGGGCCGCGTCACGCGCCAGCAGCTGCGCCAGATCGTCGAGGTCAAGCGGAAGGACCTCAACGCTTACGACCTCGAGCACGCGATGAAGATGGTCGAGGGCACCGCGCGCTCCATGGGTCTCGAGGTGATCGAGTAATGCCGAAGAAGCGCGGGAAGAAGTACATCGAGGCGGCGAAGAAGGTCGAGGAGGCTCTGGCCGGCAACGGCAACGGAGGCCTGACCCCTGAGGCGGCTGTGCAGATGGCCAAGGACACCTCGATCTCCAAGTTCGACGCCACGGTCGAGGCTCACATCAGGCTTGGCGTCGACCCGAGGCATGCCGAGCAGATGGTTCGCGGTTCGGTGGTGCTCCCCAACGGGACGGGCAAGAAGGTACGTGTGCTCGTGTTCGCGACTGCCGATCGGGCCAAGGAGGCTCAGGAAGCGGGCGCCGACTATGTGGGCGGCGACGACCTGGTGAAGAAGGTGTCCGAGGGCTGGACGGATTTCGATGCGGCCATCGCGACGCCCGACATCATGTCCAAGGTCGGTCCCTTGGGCAAGATCCTCGGCCCACGCGGCCTGATGCCGAACCCCAAGTCCGGGACCGTCACGTTCGACGTCGCGCGCGCGGTGCGCGAGGTCAAGGGCGGCAAGGTCGAGTTCAGGACCGACAAGTTCGGCATCGTGCACGCGCCGATCGGCAAGGTGTCATTTGATGGCGAGAAGCTGCACCAGAACCTGACCGCCCTGGTCGATGCGCTGATCCGCAACAAGCCGACCACCTCGAAGGGCCAGTACCTGCGCACCTTCTTCGTCGCCGCAACGCAGGGCCCGTCGGTCCCGGTGGACGTCAAAGAGGCAGCCAAGCTCCACACCTCGAGCTGAGGTTCGGAACCGGCTAGAGCCGCGTCGCTTCTTCGTCGCGGCCGAGCGCCCGCAAAGCCTCGGCGACAGCCTCCTTTGCGTGCTGGATCAGGGCCGGCATCTCCGGGTAGCGCTCCCTTGATGCCAGTGCGTGCTGGAAAGCCGCGAGGGCTGCTTCATGGTCGCCGGCGTCCTCGTACTCCCAGCCCAGGTTGTTGTAGAGCGGCCCGAGCCAGTACGAGACATCCCGATCGGAGGACCCGCTCGCGATCTTGACGCCTCGCTCGGTCCAGGCGAGCTTGCCTTCCCGATCCGGTGAAGCAATCGCCGCCATGTGGGCAGCGTCAGCAGCGTGGAACTCCTCACCCCCGCGGTCGGCGATTTGGAAGGCCGCTTCGAACATCGCGAGGGCGGCAGCGCCATCACCGCTCGAGTTGCGCAGACGCCCGCGCTCCAGCCGGATCCGGGCTTCGACAGCGGTGCTGCCGTCCGACAGCGCCTGAGCCCGATCGAGCAGCCGGTCTCCGTCCGCCCAGGCACCGCGCAGGCCCTCCACCCTGGCCAGCTGCGTCAGCACCTCGGCGCGGCCGGGGTCGGATGTCTCTTTTGCGAGCTGTTCCTCGAACCGGCGCTCGGAGCCATCAGGGTCATCGAAGTCCCACAGGGCGCGAAGGCGGTCTCCCATCTGGTGCACTTTAAGACGTCCGGCATTTCATACTTCCTCGCCATGTATGGACCCGTGATCGAGGGCAAGCTCGTCAGCTTGCGGCCGCCAAAACCCGAGGACGCCGCGGTGATGATCACGTGGTTCGAGGACCTCGAGATCACCCGGTTCATCCTCCTGCGTTTCCCGCCTTCCATCGGCCAGGAGATCGAGTGGCTCGACCGGATGGCGAAGAGCCCGGACGACATCTTCTGGGTGGTCGAGAAAGACGGGCGCGCCGTGGGCGCGACCGCGATCCACGAGATCGACTGGAAGAACGGGTCAGGCAAGACTGGGACCACCATCGGCGACAGGTCGCTGTGGGGCAAGGGCATCGGCCGCGAGGTGATGCGGCTGCGATGTAGCTTCGCGTTCACGCAGCTACCTTTGCGAAAGCTCAAGTCGGCCTACTTCGACGGCAACGAGGCCAGCGCCCGTGCCCAGGCCGCGGCCGGCTACCGCGAGGTCGGCCGGTATCGAGCGGACCAGTTCATCGACGGCCAATGGGTCGACCAGGTGGTGACCGAGGTGCTGCGCGAGGACTGGCAGAAATCGCAGGGCGCTTGAAGGGGCTTGTATAATCGCGACCTGCCCTAGACCGTAGGTGCCGGCGATTGCGCCGGCTTAATTTCCTACCGAGGCGAAGAAGTGAAGGACGTTGGATCCTTCCTGCCTCTCGTTGTGGGCAGGGAGGATTTTTATTTTGCCGAAGGCCAGGAGAGAGCAGAAGGTCGAGCAGGTCGAGCTTCTGACCGAGAAGTTGAAGGGCGCCAAAGTGGCGGTCCTGACGGATTACCGCGGGCTCAAGGTCAGCCAGATCCAGGACCTTCGCGGCAAGCTGCGTACCGGCGACGTCGAGTACCGCGTCGTCAAGAACACGCTCGCCAGGCGCGCGGCGGAGGCTGCGGGCTTCCCTCAGCTGCAAGACGAGATCAAGGGGCCGGTCGCCATCGCCTTTGGGTACGACGACCTTGGCATTCCCTCCCGGCTGATCAACGAGTGGGTCCGCGCCACGAGGCTCAAGCTCGATGTGGTCGGCGGCCTGGTCGAGGGTCGGGTGTTCACGTCGAACCAGATCAAGCAGCTGGCCGACCTTCCCTCACGTGAAACGTTGATCGCCCAGCTGATGGGCACTCTTCAGTCGCCCGTCGCGCAGCTCGTCGGAATCATGCAGACACCGCTTCAGCAGCTCATGGGCACGCTGAACGCGTACAAGACCAAATTGGAGGCAGCGTAAACATGGCAACCAAGCTCACCCCGAAGGATTTCGTCGAGGCCTTGAAAGACTGGAGCATCCTCGACGTCGTCGAGGCGGTCAAGGCGATCGAGGACGAGTTCGGCATCAAGGCCGCGACGGCATCCGTGGCCGTAGCCGCCGCGCCGGTCGCCGGCGCAGGCGCCGAGCCGGTAGAGGAGCAGACCGAGTTCACAGTTACCCTGTCCGCGGTCGGCGACAGCAAGATCAATGTGATCAAGGCCGTCCGCGAGCTCACGCAGCTTGGACTCAAAGAGGCCAAGGACCTCGTCGATGCGGCGCCGAAGAATGTGCTCGAGAACGTCAGCAAGGCCGACGCCGAGAAGGCAGTGGCCAGGCTGAAAGAAGCCGGCGCGACAGCGGAGATGAAGTAGAGCGGTTCAAGAAGGCTGGAGGGAGAGCCGGGCGCGTGGCCCGGCTCTTTTTTTACCCAGCGGTCAACAGGTACCGAATGACAAGGCGAGCGACGAAGACGAGCACGGAGACGCCGCCTAGGACCAGGCCGATGATCGCCTGCGTGTGACGGGTGCGCGATTTCAAACCCTGGTAGCCCGCAAAGAGCGTGCCTCCAGCGAACAGGATCGAGAGGCCGCCGGTGGCGAGGGCAATCGCGACGCTGATGGCGCCCACGATGATTGAGGCGTCCGCGTAGTAGCTGGCATAGCCCTGACGGGCCGCATCCTTCCCGGCGATGACCGCTTGCTCGGCGGATCCTCCGGCACGCAGGACCGCCAGTGCGGCGTCAGCTGCTCGCTGGCGTTGACGTTTCGGAATATCGGGCTGACTTGCTGCCCATGCCGTCCAGGCACCCTCGCCCGAATCCTGCGTTGAGGAATCTACCTTCGCCGGCGGCTGCTCAGACAGTGGAGGTCTCCTTTGATTTGAGGGCTCGCGCGGGCGTGCCACATCGAGACGTTCGCCGTCGAGTGTACGCGGGAAGATCTATCCGTTCAGCGTTCTCTAAGCCGACTCCCATCAACCGCCAAGGCTCGAGGCATAGCTTCTGATTTGTCCAAGTCAGCGAGTTATTCAAGGGAGGTCACGATGAGCGTCACTTACAAGCACCGGGTCTCGGTCCCTCTGCCGGCCGCCAGGGCAGCCGTCACAACCGTCCGGCCCCGTCGCGGCGTCGCCACCCACGGCGTCACCGGGGGGCTGGCCGGCGCTGCGGCAGGAGTCGCCGTCGGAGCCGGCGCCGCAGCACTTGTGCCCGGAGTGGACATCGCCGTCCTCGCCGCGATGGGCGTCCTGTTCGGCGGGTTCAACGGCGCCCTGCTCGGGCTGATGCGCCGCCTCGAGCGGATATAGCTGTCTAGCTGACCGGCGATCTCACCTTTTCCAGCACCAGATCCATCCCGCGCTCCAGCTCCGGCCCTGTCACACACCAGTGTGGTGAGAGGCGCACGCGGCCTGGGCGGGAGTCGACGATCACTCCTTCGGCGTGGAGCTGCGCTTCGACCGCTTCGGGGTTGTCGCATTGCAGCGTCACGATCCCGCAGCGGCGGTTGCGCTCGCGAGGCGTGAATGTCTTGACCCCCGCCTCGTCGCAGCGCTCGAGGATCCGGTCGGTCAGGTCGCGCAGGCGCTCCTGGATGTTCTCGACGCCGACCTCGAGGATGAGCTCCATCGCCGCCAACCCGGCGTAGTGCGACGGCATCGCCCAGGTCCCGGTCTCCATGCGTTTGGCGTCGTCGGCAAAGGTCAGCTCCTGCAAGGTGAACGAGAAGGGGTCGGCCGTGGCGAACCAGCCGGTTCCCTGGGGGCGAACCCGGGGAATCAGCTCCGGCCGAACATAGATGAAGGCGTTCCCGGGGCCGCCGCTGAGCCACTTCAAGCACCCACCGACGAAGGCGTCGCAGCCCATCGCCTCGACGTCGAGCGGCACGCAGCCGCAGGTCTGGTAGCCGTCGATCAGGCAGAGGGCGCCGGCGGCGTGCGCGGCGTCCGCGATGGCGCGTACGTCCTGGAGATACCCGGTCGTATAGAAGAGGTGGGTCGTGGCCACGAGCGCAGTGCGCTTGTCGATCCGCTCGGCGAACGCCTCAGGCGGGATTGTCATGCCGTCCCGGCTGGGCACGAACTCGACCTCGTAGCCGGGCCGGCTGAGCCACTGGTGGCCGATGGTCGGAAAGTCGAGCTCCCCGATCAGGATCTTGTCGCGGCCCACCGGAAGCGGCAGGCCGGTCGCCAGCGTCGTCAAGGCCACGGACACCGAGGGGGCGATCGCAGTGCTGCCGGCCGGAGCGTGGAGCAGCTCGGCGATGCGCTCCCGGAACCGCCCCAGCAGGGGGATCCAGTCCGAGAACCAGACCGGGGTGCCCTTCTCGTCCCAGTCCTGGGCGTAGCGGGCGAGGGCAGCATGGCCGCGCCGGGGTAGGGGGCCCAGGGAGCAGGCGTTGAAGTAGATGTACCTGTCGAGGAGGGGAAACTCGCTCCGCAGGGCCTTCCAGTCGGGCATCACCGACAAGGCTAACTCCGCGCCCACAAGTCGTTGCCAAGGGGGGTGGCAACCGTGGCCGGGCGGTGCTATAGTGCCCGGAAAGCTCAGTCAGGCGGGAGTTTCGCCTGGCTTCGATGACTCGTCCCCACGAGAGGGCGTTTCGTCGTATACTTGCCGTTCGTGCACGCCCGGCCGCTCATCATGCCTATTTCCTGAGCGCGCCCTTTTCCGTTTAAGGAGAACCGAATGATCTCAGAGATGAGAGCTCCCTCGCGCCTTAGCTATGGCCGTATCCCGAACCTGGTCGAGCTGAAGGACCTCATTGCGACACAGGTCGAGTCGTTCCACTGGTTCAAGTCAGAGGGCCTCCGTGAGCTCTTCGACGAGATCAACCCGATCACCGACTACACGGGGAAGAACTTCGAGCTGAAGTTTCTGGACTACGAGTTCGGGCAGCCGAAGTTCTCGGTCGAGGAATGCCGCAACCGCGACATGACCTACGCCGCGCCCCTGCGCATCAAGACGCGCCTCACCATCAAGGAGACCGGCGAGATCAAGGAGTCCGAGGTCTACATGGGCGACTTCGCCATGATGACCGACGAGGGCACCTTCATCGTCAACGGCACCGAGCGCGTCGTCGTCTCGCAGCTCGTGCGCTCGCCCGGCGTCTACTTCACCGCCGCCGAGGACCCCAACACGGGCCGCAAGCTTTTCGGAGCCAAGCTCATCCCCAACCGCGGCGCCTGGCTCGAGATCGAGACCTCGGCGAAAGACCTCCTCACGGTCAAGATCGACCGCAAGCGCAAGGTCCCGGTGACCGTGCTGCTGAAGGCCCTCGAGCTGCCGCAGCTGAAGGGCACCGAGAACGACCGCGAGGCGCAGAAGCGCGCGCTGATGGAGATGTTCGGGGACGTCGACAACAACCCCGAGCATCGCTACATGGAGTCCACGCTCGACAAGGACACGACCATGAAGACCGAGGACGCGCTCCTCGAGCTTTACCGGCGCGTCCGCCCGGGCGATCCCCCCTCGGTCGACAACGCCCGCAACCTCCTGCAGAGCCTGTTCTTCAACCCGCGCCGGTTCGACCTCGGCCGCGTCGGTCGCTACAAGGTCGACAAGCGTCTCGGTCGCGACGAGGCAGATATCCTCGCGCGCGTCCGCCAGCGTGAGCTGCGGATCCTGGAGAAGGGCGACTTCATCGCATTCCTCCGCAAGCTGATCGAGCTCAACAACGCGCCGCGCGAGAAGCAGATCCCCGACGACATCGACCACCTCGGCAACCGCCGGGTGCGCGCGGTCGGCGAGCTTTTGCAGAACCAGTTCCGCATGGGACTGATCCGCATGGAGCGAATCATCAAAGAGCGAATGACGATCAGCGACCCCCACACGGTCACCTCGGCATCGCTGATCAACGCCCGGCCCGTGGTCGCCGCGATCAAGGAATTCTTCGGGTCGAGCCAGCTGTCCCAGTTCATGGACCAGCACAACCCGCTGTCCGAGCTGACCCACAAGCGCAGGCTGTCGGCCCTCGGCCCAGGCGGCCTTTCCCGCGAGCGGGCAGGGTTCGACGTGCGCGACGTGCACCACAGCCACTACGGCCGCATCTGCCCGATCGAGACCCCCGAAGGTCCGAACATCGGACTCATCGGCAACCTGGCGACATACGCCAAGGTCAACGAGTTCGGATTTGTCGAGACGCCATTCCGGCGTGTCTACAACCGCATGTCGGTCAACGACGACACGGCCGCGAGGCTGGACGGCCGCACGCTGCGCCGCCCCGCCCTCGACCCGAAAGGCAAGGAGATCCTGCCGGCCGCACAGCTTCTCGACGCCAAGACCGTGCAGCAGCTCGTCAAAGCGCACGTCGCCGGCGTCGACATCGTGCCTTGGGTCTCGACCGAGGTCGAGTACCTGTCGGCAGACGAAGAGGACATGTACGGCATCGCCCAGGCCAACGCCGCGTTGACTCCTGAAAACCATTTCGCGGACGCGCGCGTGCCTTCCCGCGCACGCGGCGACTTCAAGATCGAGGACGTCGGCAACATCCAGTACATGGACATCTCGCCCAAGCAGATCGTCTCGGTCGCCACCGCGATGATCCCGTTCCTCGAGCACGACGACGCGGGTCGCGCCCTGATGGGCGCCAACATGCAGCGCCAGGCCG
Source organism: Candidatus Dormiibacterota bacterium (assembly GCA_036264335.1). Taxonomy (GTDB): domain Bacteria; phylum Chloroflexota; class Dormibacteria; order Dormibacterales; family Dormibacteraceae; genus Palsa-872. Next base: position 9,027 of record DATARC010000117.1, on the reverse strand, counting down.
TGCCTCTGCTGGTCACTGACGCGCCGCTCGTCGGCACCGGTGTCGAGTACTACGCCGCCAAGGACTCGGGCGAGATGATCGTCGCCGACGTCGCGGGCGTCGTCGCCGACATCGCACACCCGAAGGACATCAAAGCCGTCCACGCCACGCCGGTCTTCGAGATCGTGGTCAAGCCCGAAGGCGGCGGCCCCGACAGGCACTACCCGCTCCAGAAGTTCGCGCGCTCCAACCAGGGCACCTGCCTGAACCACAAGGTGAGGGTCAAGCCCGGTCAGCACGTGGAAAAGGGCGACATCCTCGCCGATGGTCCCGCGATCGAGGACGGCGAGATGGCCCTGGGCCGGAACGTCCTCGTGGCGTTCATGCCCTGGGAGGGCTACAACTTCGAGGACGCAATCCTCCTCTCGGAGCGCGTCGTCAAGGAGGACATGTACACCTCGATCCACATCGAGGAGCACGAGTCCGAGGCGCGCGAGACCAAGCTCGGTCCGGAAGAGATCACACGCGACATCCCCAACGTCGCCGACGACGCGCTGCGCAACCTCGACGAGCGCGGCATCGTGTACATCGGCGCCGAGGTCCAGCAGGGCGACATCCTGGTGGGCAAGATCACTCCGAAGGGCGAGACCGAGCTCTCGGCAGAGGAGCGGCTCCTCCGCGCGATCTTCGGTGAGAAGGCGCGCGAGGTTCGCGACTCGAGCCTGCGGGTGCCGCACGGCGAACGCGGCATCGTGGTCGATGTCAAGGTCTTCAGCCGCGAGAACAAGGACGAGCTTGGACCGGGCATCAACGAGATGGTCCGCGTCTACCTCGCCCAGAAGCGAAAGATCTCGGCCGGCGACAAGATGGCCGGCCGCCACGGCAACAAGGGTGTGGTCGCCAGGATCATGCCCGCCGAGGACATGCCGTACCTCCCCGACGGGACTCCGGTCGACATCGTTCTGAACCCGCTCGGTGTGCCAAGCCGAATGAACCTGGGGCAGGTCCTCGAGACCCACCTGGGTTGGGTGGCGCACACCCTCGGTATCAAGGTCGCGACTCCCGTGTTCGACGGGGCGCCGATGGCCACCATCGTGTCCGAGCTAAAGCGGGCCGGCCTGCCGGAAGACGGCAAGGTACGCCTGCGCGATGGGCGCACCGGCGAGATGTTCGATGAGCCGGTGACTGTCGGAATGATCTACATGCTCAAGCTGGCCCACCTGGTCGAGGACAAGATCCATGCCAGGTCCACGGGCCCTTACAGCCTGGTCACCCAGCAGCCGCTGGGCGGCAAGGCTCAGTTCGGCGGACAGCGGTTCGGAGAGATGGAGGTGTGGGCCCTGGAGGCCTACGGCGCGGCGCACGTCCTCCAGGAGATCCTGACCGTGAAATCGGACGACATCGTGGGCCGCGTCAAGGCTTACGAGGCGATCGTCAAGGGCGACAACACGCTCGAGGCCGGCATCCCGGAGTCGTTCCGCGTGCTGGTCAAGGAGCTGGAAGGGCTCGCGCTCGGGGTCGAGATCCTGAGCGAGGACGAGCGCCAGATCGTGTTGTCTGAAGAAGATATCCCCGAGATCCCATTGGACCTCGGTATCAGCCTCGAGCGCGAAGAGCTCGGGGAAGACTCGGCAGAGTAGGAGAAGAGAAAGAGAACTTGCTGAAGCTAGAAAACTTCGATGCACTGAAGCTCTCGCTGGCGTCGCCGGACACGATCATGTCGTGGTCGCACGGCGAGGTCACGAAGCCCGAGACCATCAACTACCGCACGCTCCGCCCGGAGCGCGACGGCCTTTTCTGCGAGCGCATCTTCGGTCCGACGAGGGACTGGGAATGCCACTGCGGAAAGTACAAGCGATACCGCTACAAGGGCATCATCTGCGACAAGTGCGGCGTCGAGGTCACCCGCTCGAAGGTGCGCCGCGAGCGGATGGGCCACATCAAGCTCGCCTCGCCCGTGAGCCACGTCTGGTACTTCAAGGGCATCCCGAGCCGCATGGGCCTTCTCCTCGACATGTCCCCGCGCAACCTCGAGAAGATCCTTTACTTCGCCAACTACATCGTCACCGACGTCCATGAGGAAGTCCGCAACGACATGCTGGCCGTCCTCAACATGGATAAGGATGAGCGCGCGATCCGCATGCGCGCCGACATCGACCTCAAGAGCAAGGAGCTGCGCGCCGAAAGCGAAGGCAAGACCAAGAAGCTGAGGGCCGAGGTCGATGCCGAGGTGGCGCGCCTCGAAGATGAGCTCCAGGAGTCCGTCGACACCATCACCACCCAGGGCAAGAAGGCGACCGAGCACATCAAGGCAGGCATCGGCACCAAATCGCGCCGTGCGATGTCGATCGGCCTGGATGGTGACGAAGAGGTTGTCGTCGACAAGGGCGAGCTGCTCTCCAAGGAGATGTCGCGCGCGGTGCTCGGCAAGGTCCAGGAGAAGATCGAGAAGCTAGAAGCCAACACCAAGGCCCAGCAGAAGCGCGCCAAGGAGCGCCTCGACGCCGACCGCAAGGCGATCGACGCCCAGATCGAGGGCGCCACGAAGACACAGCGAGAGGCGATCCAGGGTGAGCTCGAGGCTTTGCAGCAGGAGATCGAGGCGACCCGCACGGACCTCGAAGGCCTGCACGCCAAGCAGATCCTCACCGATACCCAGTTCCGCGATTTCCAGGAGCGGTTCGGCCGCGCCTTCAAGGCCGGCATCGGCGCCGAGGCAGTCCGCGAGCTGCTGTCGCGCATCGAGCTGCAGTCAGAGATGTACCGCCTGCGTGAGGAGTCCCGATCCTCGAGCGGTCAGCGCAAGCAGAAGGCGATCAAGCGGCTGAAGGTTGTCGAAGACTTCCGCAAGTCGAACTCGAGCCCGACGTGGATGGTGCTCGAGGTGCTGCCGGTCATCCCGCCCGAGCTGCGACCGATGGTCCAGCTGGACGGCGGCCGGTTCGCGACCTCCGACCTGAACGATCTGTACCGCCGCGTGATCAACCGCAACAACCGGTTGAAGCGGCTCCTCGAGCTCGGCGCCCCGGAGATCATCGTGCGCAACGAGAAGCGCATGCTCCAGGAAGCGGTCGACGCTCTCATCGACAACGGCCGCCGCGGCCGTGCCATCACCGGCACGGGCAACCGCAAGCTGAAGTCGCTCTCCGACATGCTCAAGGGCAAGCAGGGTCGGTTCCGCCAGAACCTGCTCGGCAAGCGCGTGGACTACTCGGGCCGCTCCGTCATCGTGGTCGGACCCGAGCTGAAGCTGCACGAGTGCGGCCTGCCCAAGAAGATGGCGCTCGAGCTGTTCAAGCCGTTTGTGATGCGCGAGCTCGTCAACAAGGGTTACACGACCAACATCAAGTCGGCCAAGCGCATGGTCGAGCGCAGCCGTGCCGAGGTGTGGGATGTCCTCGACGAGGTCATCCACGAGCACCCGGTGCTTCTCAACCGCGCCCCGACCCTTCACCGCCTCGGCATCCAGGCTTTCATGCCTGTGCTCGTCGAGGGCTCGGCCATCCAGATCCACCCGCTCGTGTGCGCAGCCTTCAACGCCGACTTCGACGGCGACCAGATGGCCGTGCACGTGCCCCTGTTCAGCGGCGCCATCGCCGAAGCCAAGAACCTGATGATGTCCTCGCAGAACATCCTGTCGGCCGCCGACGGCCACCCTGTGGTCGCGCCAACGCAGGACGTCGTGCTCGGCTGCTACTGGCTGACCGCCGCCCGCGGCGAGATGCCCAGCGGCGCCGAGGCGCTGCAGAAACTCCGCGCCTTCAGCTCAGAGAACGAGGTGGTCCTGGCCCTCGAGGCGAAGGTCGTCAAGCTCCAGGAATGGATCCGTGTCCGTATCGGGACGGAGCTGATAGTCACCACGCCCGGACGCGTGGTCTTCAACCAGCCGCTGCCCGTGGGCAAGGAGCCGGTCGAAGCGACGATGCAGCCCCTGCCTTTCCAGAACGCCCATTACGACCGCAAGCTGCTGCGCACGCTGGTGGCGGAGCTGTTCCGGCTTTACGGCAGCGAAACCACCGCCGTCGTCGCCAACGACATCAAGCGGCTCGGATTCCGGTACGCAACCCAGGCGGGAATCACGGTTTCGGCCATGGACATTCCGCACCCGGAGTCGAAGTGGAAGACGATTCACGCCACCGAGGTCGAGGTCGCGGACGTCGAAAAGATGTACCGCCGCGGCGTCATGACCGACGACGAGCGATACCGCAAGGTGATCGAGCTCTGGCAGAAGGCCTACGAGGACGTGGGCAATGCCACCGAGCACGCCTTCGATAAGTTCAGCCCGATCTGGATGATGATGGGCTCGGGCGCCCGCGGCAACATCCAGCAGATCCGCCAGCTCGCCGGCATGCGAGGCCTGATGGCCGACCCGACCGGCCGGATCATCGACCTGCCGATCATGGCCAACTTCACTGAGGGCCTGACCGTGCTCGAATACTTCATCTCGACCCACGGCACGCGCAAGGGTCTGGCCGACACCGCTCTCCGAACGGCCGACTCGGGTTACCTGACGCGCCGTCTCGTTGACGTCGCCCAGGACGTGATCGTGCGCGAGGAAGACTGCGGAACCACCAACGGCATCTGGGTTCGCGACATCACCCCCGAGCGGGCGAAGAGCGAGCCCATCTTCGAGAAGATCGCCGGCCGGATCTCAGCCGAGAACATCGTTGTCGATGGCAAGGTGCTGGTCGCTGCGGGGTCGCCCATCAGCGACGACGCGGCACGGCAGGTGATCGCGGCGGGCGTCGCCGTCAAGATGCGCTCAGTGCTCGTGTGCGAGGCCCGCGAGGGCGTCTGCCGCACGTGCTACGGCCGCAACCTGGCCACCGGCAAGATCGTCGAGATCGGCGAGGCGGTGGGCGTCATCGCGGCGCAGTCAATCGGCGAGCCGGGCACACAGCTGACAATGCGAACGTTCCACACCGGCGGACAGGCCGGCGTGGACATCACCCAGGGCCTGCCCCGTGTGGAGGAGCTCTTCGAGGCTCGCATCCCCAAGGGCAAGGCGATCATCTCCGAGATCGACGGGGAGCTCGAGATCATCCGCGCCGAAGGCTCGCGCAAGGTGCGCGTCACGTCCAAGGAGGAGTTCGAGGTTTCCTACCCGGTCGACCCCAAGATGCAGACCCTCGTCAAGAACAAGGACGACGTCATGGAGGGCCAGGAGCTGGCCCGTGACGCCAAGGGCAACGGCATCCGGACGCGGCACGCCGGCAAGGTCGCGGTGAGCACCAAGGAGATCGTCGTGCGGACCATCGACGAAGAGGTCCGCGAGTACGCGATACCGCACCAGGTGCGCATCCGGCCCGAGCTCGACCGCAGAGACGGGCAGAAGGTGCTCATCAAGGCGGGGCAGCAGATCACCGAGGGCTCCATCTCGCCGCAGGAGCTGCTGCACATCCTGGGCAAGGAGGCTGTTCAGACCTTCCTCGTCGACGAGGTCCAGAAGGTTTACCGCAGCCAGGGTGTCGATATCAACGACAAGCACATCGAGGTCATCGTTCGCCAGATGATGCGCAAGGTGCGCATCGACTCGGCGGGCGACACGGGCCTGCTCCCGGGCGAGATCGTTTCGCAGTGGGAGTACGAGGAAGCCAACGCGCGGGCGCTGGCCGAGGGTGGCGAGCCGGCCACCGCCCAGACGGTGCTGCTCGGCCTGATCAAGGCCGCTCTCAACACCACGTCATGGCTCTCCGCAGCTTCCTTCCAGGAGACCACTCGCGTCCTCACCGAGGCCGCGATCTCCGGCAAGGTCGACAGGCTGCGAGGGTTGAAGGAGAACGTGATCATCGGCAAGCTCATCCCAGCGGGGACCGGGCTCGACTACTACAAGAAGCAGCGTGAGCAGGCGGCGAGGATCCTCGAGGAGGAGCCGATCGACCTGGAAACGCTTTCGGTCTAGCTGATCTGGAGGGGAGGGAGCGGCGCGCTCTCTCCCCTTTAATTTCACCGGCCAAATCCGCCCGTTTTCGGTTACAGTCAGCGGTACGTGCACAAGGGTCGCCCGCCACTCGGGTGGCCCTTCAATTGTTTATAGGCCTGCCGCTGCGCTGGGTAACATGAGGCCGTGACTCCTGACCGATGGTGCCGTCGCGCCATCTCGGTGGCAGCGGTGGTTCTGGTCGCGGGGCTCTCGTGCACGCCAAGCCCTCCTTCCTTGACCCAGGGGGCGAAGCTCGACAAGGACCAGACGCTGCGTGTGTTGCTTGACGACCAACCGGCATCCCTGGATCCAGGGCAGACGCAGTACCCGTACGAGACGTCAGTTTTGCGCGCGATCTCCGAGCCGCTGTTGAGGCCCAGCCCCGACATGAACGGAGTTTGGCCCGCGGCAGCAGAGACCTTCGACGTGTCCCCGAACGGGACCATCTACGCCTTCCACCTCCGGCGGAACGCGCAGTACTGGGACGGCACGGCGGTGAAGGCGCAGGACTTCGTCTTTGCGTGGCAGAGGCTCATCGACCCCCGGCTCGCCTCTCCCAGCGAGGGCTTCTTCGCCGGCGCGGTGCTGAACGGCGACCGGGTTTCACTGCTGGACCCGCGGCGCGACGCATCGAAGCTCGACGCCGCGGTCGCGTCCCTGGGTCTCAAAGCAACTGACGACTACACCTTCCAGGTGACGCTCTCGCATCCCGATCCGGCCTTCATCTGGCTCGCCGCGATGCCGGCCGGCGCGCCGATCCGCCAGGACGTGGTCAAGGCCGCCGCCGACAAGTGGGCAACCTCACCCAGCACCCTCGTCACCAACGGGCCATTCAAGGTCGACGAGATGGCGGCGGACCACGTCAACGTGGTCCAGAACCCGCATTACTGGGGTTCGCACCCAACTCTGACGGCGATCGATTTTCTGGTCGTCAACGACGGCGCCGCGGCTCTCGCCAAATACCGGAGCGGCCAGCTCGACGTGATCGACGTCCAGCCCGCGCAAGCGGCGGGCGTGGCCGGGGATTCCCAGCTGAGCCGCGAGCTGATGAAAACGCCTTCGCTGAGCGTCTTCTGGCTGGCTTTCCACGTCACCTCGCCGCCCCTGAACAATGTCAGGGTTCGCCGGGCGATCGCGGAGGCGATCGACAGGTCTGCGTTCGTGGCCCAGGTTTTTCAGGGCCAGGCGATTCCGGCCCAGGCGTTCATTCCACAAGGCATGCACGGCTACGCGCCGGGAGCGGGGGGGAACGTTCAGAAGTTCGACGCGACGGCGGCGCGGGCGACGCTGGCATCGTCAGGCGTAAGCGCCAAGCAGCTGTCCGGCATCAAGTTCTCGTACGACCGCTCGTCTGATTTCCAGAAGGCCACTGCGGCTTTTGTGAAGGCGCAGCTGAAAGCCAACCTCGGCGTCGACATCACGCTTCAGGGCCTCGACACCAACACGCTGAGCTCCCGCCTGGGGAGCGGCAGCTTCCAGATCGCCGGGCCACGCGGGTGGACAGCCGATTACCCGGATCCATCGGATTGGTTCCCGGTCTTCCTGACGACGAGCTTCCACAACGTCAGCCTCTACGAGAACCCGCAGTACGACAATTTCGTGCGCGCTGCGAGCGTGGACGTGCAGCCGGCCCGGCGGGACCAGGAATACCAGCTGGCGCAGGCCATGCTCGTCGCCGACGCGCCCGTGGCTTTTCTGGCCCAAACCGTGAGCTGGCACCTGGTCAAGCCCTACGTCAAGAGCATCACGCCCACCTCGATCGACGAATGGCCGGGCGCCCTTTTTCCAGCCTCGATCTTCATCTCCCCGAGATAAGAAGAAGGAGGGCGTGCTCAAAGAGCACGTGCGCCCAGAACAGGCGTTCCCCCTTTGGATAGCCCATACTTGACACCTACTGGTTGGGAGCCAGAGAATTCGTCTTAAGCCGAAGAGGCTGTGTGTGAGTAGACCTGTTGCCGGCGCACTCTCGCCCCGGGTTCATCAGAGCTTCCGGGAAGAAGGCTGCAGGATAGTCAGTCATAGAGAGGTAAGACGCTTATGCATTTTGGCAACCGTTTACGAGCGGTCGCGCTCGCGTTTGTAATCCCGTTTGCGATCGTCGCCTGCGGCCCCGGCGGCAACAACAACACAACGACGTCAGTCCTTCCCGCGACGACCTACACGGCCAAGCCCGGAGTCAAGGGCGGACAGCTGGTCTACTCCGACTGGGAAGCCGTGAACAACCTGTTCGGCTTCAGCTCGTCGGCCGCGACGATCTCCCAGGCGACCACCATGCTGTGGCTCTCCCTGTGGACATACGACCCGACCAACGTCCCAGTTCCGGACCTCGTAACCCAGGTACCCGCGACGGACAACGGCGGCATCAAGGTTATCGACGCCACCCACATGGACATGACCGTCAACCTGAAGTCAGGTCTCAAGTGGTCCGACGGCTCGCCGCTGACCTCCGATGACGTGATCTTCACCTGGAACGCAATCTGCGACCCGGCGGCCGGATACCCGAGCACCGCCGGCTACGACCACGTCGTATCGATCGACAAGGTCAGCGACACGCAGACGGTCTGGCACTTCGGCCCCGAGACGACCCAGTCCGCGAAGGACGCCAAGGGCAACCCGACCTACCGCTGCGGTCTCACGGCTCCGCTCACCAGCGGCATCTACGCTCCGTACCTGCTGCTGAACGAGCAGGTCTTCCCGAAGTCGGTGCTGGGCAACATCCCGCACTCCGACTGGGCGAAGGCCGACTACTTCAACGTCAAGCCGACCGTCACCAGTGGTCCTTACATGGTTGACAGCTTCACCCCGGGCAACGCGGCCCAGGTCGTGATGGTGCCCAACCCCCACTACGCCGACGGCCGCAGCGGCGCGAGCGTTTTCAACCACGCGCCGTACCTCGACAAGGTGATCTACAAGATCTACGGCACCAAGCCTTCCCAGATCGCAGGACTCGCCGCGGGCGACAGTGACCTGGGCCTCGACCTGATTGCTGCCGACCTTCCGGCTCTGCAGTCGATCAGCGGCTACAACACAGTCGCCATCACCGGACTGCTCGACGAGTTCCTGACCTTCAACGTGGCCAAGAACATGAAGGGCTGCCCGGCGCCTTACGACCAGACCAAGTGCGG
>DATARC010000114.1:0-11194 GCA_036264335.1 Candidatus Dormiibacterota bacterium | reverse complement strand
TGAAGGTCGTAGATGTACGTCTTTCCGCTCGGGACTGGTCCCCACCCAGGAGGGCACTGGTCTGCGGGCACGCACGAACGCTCGCCCTCATACCAGATGTAGCGCGAGGTCAGGAAGGCCGGACCGAAACGACCCTTTTTCACTTCGTGGGCTTGTTTCGTTGCCGTGTCCAGGACAAATGTGTGGTGCCAGCCTTGCGCATCGCTGACGGAGTAAACGATCTGGCCCCCGGTTGGAGACGCCTTGGGCGTTATCCAGGCCACGCCGGGTAGAACCGGGGAGATCACGCCGGCACGCCGCACCTCAACACCCTTTGCATCTCGAAAGTAAAGGCCATCGCCCGACCATGCCGACATGAACGGTGAATGCGAGTTCGAGCTGACGATCAGTTTGCCGGCCGATGACCAAAGGCGAAACACACTCACGTTAGCGATGGTTGTCACGAGAGAGATGTACGCACCGTCGGGTGAGTACGACAACCGAAAGTCCCACGAGTCGGCAACCCCAACCGAGCAGAACTGGGATTCGCACCCGACGACAGGCATTCCCGGCATGGAACCGCCCACCACGCGATCCTTGCAGTCTTTCAGTAGATGCAGCGCCATCCCTGCATTACCGGTCGTCAGGTAGGCGACGGAAGTCCCGTCTGGGCTCCAGGCAAAGGCGTAGGAGATAAATGCTGGATTGGTGGCCCAGGACTTCTGCGGTGAACCGCTTAGCGGCGCGCGTACGAGACCGATGCCACCGGCGTACGAAATCTCTGACCCACTCACGAACGCGGGCACGGAGATTCCAGACCCCAAGTTGCTGATCGTCTTTGGGTGAGTGATATCGGTGATGTCGCGCACGACATAGCCATCAACGCTGCGAAGGAAGACGAGCGCGAGGTTGCGACTGGAGGGCGTTGACGCAGTGAAAGCCGAGCATGGCGGCGGTGTCTGCCTGGGGGCGGCTGTTGGCGTGGGCGTCGTGGGCGCGGTTGTTGATGGAGTTGCCGTCGGGCTTGGCGAAACGGAAGCGACCGTCGGGGTGGCCGACGAAACATTTCCGGCTGTCGGCGTCGGGAGCGAGCCGCAGGCGGATGCCGCCAATGCGGTGACGGCCAGCGCTCGGAACCAGGTTGCTCTCTTCATCGCCTGCAGCGGTAACGGGTCGGGGCTGGATTAGTTATGAATAGATGTCGCCGCTTGCAGCGAATTGGCAGCGGCGCCGCCTCCACATAGCGCGGTCGCCCATCGGGCGTCCGTAGACTTAAGTCTCGTGCCTGAATTCAGCCCCGGGCTGGAAGGTGTCGTCGCCGCCGAAACCTCGATCAGCGAGGTCGATGGCGCCAACGGTCGCCTCATTTACCGGGGTGGCTACCTCATCGAAGACCTCGCGCCCGTCGTGACCTTCGAGGAGGTCGCCTACCTGCTGTGGCACGGCGAGCTCCCAGACACCGCTCAGCTCGATGCCCTGAAGCACCAGATGGCCGCGGCCCGCAACCTCACCCAGCACGCGCAGCGCACCCTTGAGTCCGCCGACCCCGAGACCAACCCCATGGACATCCTGCGGACGGTCGTCTCGGCGCAGGGCTCGACCAAGCTGCCGACCAAACCCAGCCTCGACGAGGCGGTCGCCCTAACCGCGATCTTTCCGACCATCGTCGCCGCCACCTGGCGCCGCAGCCAGGGGCACGAGATAGTCAAGCCGCGGGCCGACCTCGGCCATGCCGCCAACCTGCTGTGGATGATTGATGGCAAGGAACCGTCCGCCGACCGCACCCGCTGGCTCGAGCTGTACCTGGTGCTGCTCGCGGACCACGGCCTGAACGCCTCCACCTTTGCTGCGCGGGTCATCGCGTCGACCGGCAGCGACCTGTGCTCATCGGTGGTCGGAGCCATCGGCGCGTTGAAAGGACCCGCGCACGGAGGGGCCACGTTCGCGGCCCGCACCATGCTCGACAAGATCGGCTCGACCGAGCTCGCCGAGAAGTGGCTCATGGATGCGCATGCCCGCAACGAGCGTTTCGCCGGTTTCGGACATCGCGTCTACAGGACATACGATCCTCGAGCGCGAATCCTCAAGGAGCTCGCCGCGGACGCCGCCCCCGAGCTGCACCGCAAGGCGGATCGGACCGAGGAGGTGGCTTTGCGCATCCTCCAGGAGGCGCACCCGGAGCGGCCGAACGCCACGAACGTCGACTTCTGGGCCTCGGTCGTGTTGACGGGCGCCGGCATTCCGAAAGCTCTGTTCACCTGCGTCTTTGCCACCTCGCGCGTCGCGGGCTGGACGGCCCACGTCCTCGAATCGCTCGAAGACCTGCGCATCATCCGGCCCGCATCGAAGTGGACGGGGCCGGAGCCGGGCAAGAAGCCGCTCGCACTGGCCAAACGATGAGCGTCGAGTACGTCCCCGGCCTCGAAGGCATCATTGCGGCGCGCACCGAGATCAGCCTCGTCGACGGCGCCAACGGCCGCCTCGTCTATCGCGGCTACGTCATCGCCGACCTGGCCGAGGAGATGTCCTTCGAAGAGGTCGCCTATCTGCTGTGGAATGGCAGCCTGCCCAAGCGCGCCGAGCTCGATGCGCTGACCAAAGAGCTGGCGGGCTCGCGTTCCCTCACTCCACCCGCGCTGGCCACCCTGCAAGCGCTGCCGGCGGACACGGATCCAATGGACGTCTTGCGGAGCGTCGTCTCGGTCCAGGGGGTCGAGCACAAGCTGGAGAAACCCACGATCCCGCTGGCGATCCACGCCACCGCCTCGTTTCCGACGATCCTCGCGAGCTTCCACCGGCTCACTCAGGGCCTGAAGCCGGTCGAGCCTCGAGCCGATCTCGGCCACGCCGCGAACTACCTGTACATGCTCAACGGCAAAGAGGCCTCGCCCGAAATCGTGCAAGCCCTGAACACATATCTCGTCCTGCTCGCGGACCACGGCATGAACGCGTCAACCTTCACGGCTCGCGTCATCGCGTCGACCGACTCAGATCTTGCCTCGTGCCTGGTGGGCGCGATCGGCGCCCTGAAAGGCCCGGCGCACGGCGGAGCGCCATCCGCGGTGATGGACCAGCTCGAGCAGATCGGCACCGCAGACAATGCAGAGCACTGGATGCGCGAGGCCCGCAAAGAGAAGGTGAGGTTCATGGGCTTCGGCCACCGCGTCTACCGCACCTACGACCCGCGGGCGAAGATCCTCAAGGCACTTTGCCAGCGGCTGAATCCAAAGTTTTACGAGCTCGCCTCCAAGGTCGAGGAGACCGCCCTCGCCCTGCTGCACGAGGAGCACCCGGAGCGTCCGCAGGCGACCAACGTGGAGTTCTACTCGGCGGGAGTCCTGCAGGCGATCGGGCTGCCCAAGGAGTATTTCCCACCGACCTTCGCCGTCGCGCGAGTCGCCGGCTGGTCGGCGCACGTGCTCGAGCAGAGCTCGCATAACCGGCTCATCAGGCCGCAGTCGGAGTACATCGGCCCGGAACCCCGAAAGCCAGTACCGCTCGCCGAGCGCTAGTCTCCGGACCGTGAAGGTCTCAGAGGTGCGCGTGCCGCACGCGCGGCTCTACGTCGTGATCGCGGCGATATTGGTCTGCGGCGCGATCCTGCTGCTGACGCGCGGCTACACCTTCTACTTCGACGAGTGGACCTTCATCATCTCCGCACCCGATTGGACCTGGGCCACCCTCCTCAAGCCCCACAACGAGCACCCCGTGATGCTCACTCGCGCCATCTACGCAGCGCTGCTGTCGACGGTTGGACTGCGCTCCTATGTCCCGTACATGGCCGTCTTGCTTGTACTGCACGCAGCGAATGTCGCGCTGATGTTCGAGCTGGTTCGACGGCGCGCCGGCGAGCTCATCGCAGTGTCGTGTGCGGTGCTGTTGATGGTCCTGGGCGCCGGCTGGGAAGACCTGCTGTGGGCGTTCCAGCTGCAGTTCATCGGTTCGGTCACATGCGGTCTCGGAATGCTCCTCGCACTGCAGTCACGAGCGGGTCGCCGCAATCTCCTCATCGCGGCGGCCTTGCTGACCGCGTCGTTGATGTTCTCCGGAGTCGGGCTTTTCTTCGGCGTCGCCGCGGTCGTGCAGCTAATCCTTTCTGGCCGCAGGCGGGACCTGCTCTGGTTGGCGCCGACCGGGGTCGCACTTGCCGTGTGGTTCGTTGCCATCGGGCGCACCGGTGGTCAGAACTCTGCTTTGTCGGTTGGCGATGTCGCCGCCCTACCTCTCTATGTCGTCTGGGGACTGGGGACCAGCGTCGCAGGGCTGATCGGGGTGGGCGGCTCGGCCGGACTCGCGATCCTGCTTGTGGCGGCGCTGGCAGTCGCCCTTGCCTGGCGTTACGAAGGGATTGATCCGTTCGCAATAGGCGTCGCAGCCGCGGTCGTCGCCTTCTACGCGGTGACCGGCGTCATCAGGGTCCAGATCGGGTACCAGCAGTCAGGCGCCAGCCGCTATACGTATGTGGGAGCAGTCTTCTGGCTGCTGTTGCTGGCCGACGCGGCACGTCTACTGCCCTGGCGCGGGACCTGGCGGCCTGCACTGATCGCATGCCTCTTCCTCGCGACCTTCAGCAGCGGCGTGCTACTTCTCGAATTTGTCGTCGCGAAGGAGGTCCAGATGGAACGCCAGGTGGCGGACCTACAGGCTCTGGCGGCGGAGCGGGCGGATCCATGCCTCAATCCGAACGGGGCGGTTGATCCGTTCGTCATGCCGGTAGAAACGAGCCCCGCCCAGTACTTTCGAGCGATCGACAAGTACGGTGATCCGTCATCCGGGCTGCTGGTGGTCGATCGGGTCGACTTCAATCAGGCGCTGGCCAACCTGCGGACGCCAGGTTGCAAGTGAAAGCCCGGGCGCGCTGACTTCTACACTTAAATCAATGCCTGCTGACGACTTCGACGTACTGATCCTTGGCGGTGGAATGGGCGGCTACCCCGCTGCCATCCGCGCCTCCCAGCTGGGTTTGAAGGTGGGCCTGGTCGAGGCCGACAAGCTGGGCGGCACCTGCCTCCACGTCGGCTGCATCCCCACCAAGGCCCTCCTCGAGTCATCTGAGCTGTATCACCGGATCGCCGCCCGCGGCCCAGAGTTCGGCGTCGACACCGACAACGTCCGGTTCGATTACGCCCGCATCGGCGCACGCCGCGACGCCGTCGTCAGCCAGCTTTTCAAGGGCGTGCAGTTCCTCATGAAGAAGAACAAGATCGAGGTCATCGCCGGCAGCGGACGGCTGCGCGACCGCAACACAATCGACGTCGGCGCCAAGCCGCTGCGTGCCAAGAACCTGATCGTCGCGACAGGGTCCACCGTGCGCTCGCTGCCGGGCCTCGAGTTCGACGGCGAGCTCATCATCTCGTCCGACAACGCCACGCTCTCGAGCAAGGTCCCGGAGTCGATCTGCATCATCGGCGCCGGCGCGGTCGGAGTCGAGTTCGCAACGCTGTACAGCCAGCTCGGCGTGAAGGTCACGCTACTCGAAGGGCTCGACCGCCTGGTGCCCCTGGAGGACGAAGACATCTCCAAGGAGATGCTGTCCGCCTTCAAGAAGGCCGGTATCGATTGCCGGGTCGGCGTCAAGGTGAAAGGCGCGAAGAAAGCGCGCGGTGGCGTAAGCGTCGAGACCGAGCAGGGCGAGGTCTGGGCCCACCAGGTGCTCGTCGCAGTCGGCCGGTCGCCACGATCGAAGGACGTCGGTCTCGAGAAAGTCGGCGTGGAGACCCACCCCAACGGGTTCATCAAGGTCGACGAATGGATGCGCACCTCTGCTGAAGGCATCCACGCGATCGGCGACGTCGTTGGCGGATTCTTACTCGCCCACGCGGCTGCGCACGAAGGCATGACCGCGGTCGAGGACATTGCCGGACAGCGCGTCGCGCCCATGGACCAGGATCTGGTCACCCGGTGCACGTACTCACACCCGCAGATCGCATCGGTGGGTATGAGCGAGAAGCAGGCGAAGGAAAAGGGCCGCGAGGTCAAGATCGGCAAGTTTCCCTTCAGCGCGCTCGGCCGGGCGATCATCCATGGCGAGACCGGCGGCTTCGCCAAACTGGTGGCAGACGCCAAGACCGGGCAGCTCCTGGGTGCCCATATCGTCGGGCCAAACGCGACCGAACTCATCGCCGAACCGGCGCTCACCCAGCTGTTCCAGGGCGACGCCTGGGAGATGGGCCGAAACATTCACCCGCACCCCACGCTCAGCGAAGCAGTCATGGAAGCAGCCCTCGCGGTCGACGGCCACGCGATCCACATCTGAGCTTCTGATGGCCACCACAGTCAAGACCAAGGGACCCACGTTCAGCCCGGAATGGCGCTTCCAGGAACCAGTGAAGTGGCGCGACACCGACCTGGACGAGAAGACGCTCAAGGCCTGGTTCAACTACATGCTGCTCGGCCGCCAGGTCGACTACAGGTTCCAGGTGTTGAACCGCCAGGGTCGGGCGCCGTTCATCATCTCGTGCGCCGGGCACGAGGCGGCGCAGATAGGCGTGAGCTGGGGGCTGAAGCCGAAGTACGACTGGGTCTCGCCTTATTACCGCGACGTGGTGCTCTGCCTGCGCATGGGTGTCACTCCCCTCGATCTCATGCTCTCGGTTCTCGCCAAGCCCGCGGACCCTGCCTCAGGCGGCAAGCAGACGCCCGGACATTTCTCCGACACGCGGCTGAACATCACCTCCGGCGGCTCGCCGGTGGCGACACAGCTGGTGCGTGGCGCGGGCGTGGCATACGCGTTGAAGATGGACGGCACGGACAAGGTCCTGATGACCTGCTACGGGGAGGGTTCCGGCTCGGAGGGCGATGCTCACGAGGCTTTCAACTTCGCCGCGATCTACAAGGTGCCCGAGATATTCGTCTGCGAGAACAATGGCTTCGCGATCTCCACCCCGATGCGAAAGGAGTACGCGATCGAGTACGCGGCACAGCGCGCTGCGGGCTACGGATTCCCGGGCGTGACGCTCGACGGTCGTGACCCGGTCACCGCCTACTTCGTCGCCAAGGAGGCGATCGCCCGCGCACGAGCGGGAGATGGCCCCACCCTTATCGAGTGCCTGGTCGACAGGCTTGGCGCACACTCCTCCGAGGACGACCAGCGCCGTTACCGCACGCAGGAGGAGATCGAGCGGCTGGCGCACACGGACTGCCTCGAGCAGTTCAAGAAGCGGCTCCTCGACGAGGGTGTGCTGAGCACCAAAGAGGTCGCCGAGTACGAGGACCGCGTCAAAGAAGAGGTGGCCAAGGCGACCAACGAGGGCATGGCGTCACCCGATGCGCCGGCCGAGAACGCGCTGACCAACGTGTACGGCATCAACGTGCCCAAGGCGATCGAGCCGGCGGCCGATGTCGAAACCGAAGAGATGAACATTGTGTCAGCGCTCCGCTCAGCCCTCACCGAGGAGATGGAGCGCGACGAGCGCGTCATGGTGCTAGGAGAGGACGTCGGCAAGAAGGGCGGCGTGTTCCTGGTGACCGACGGGCTGTACAACAAGTACGGCGAGGCGCGCGTCATCGACACGCCGCTCGCCGAATCGTCGATCGCGGGGGTGGCCCTGGGCCTTGCGCTCGCCGGCAAGCGGCCGGTAGCCGAGATGCAGTTCACCGACTTCGCCCACATGGCCTTCAATCAGATCACCAACGAGATCGCCAAGTTCCGATACCGCAGCGATGGCGACTGGTCGGTGCCGATGGTCGTCCGCGCACCGATGGGCGGCCACGCGCACGGCGCGCTCTATCACTCGCAGTCGATCGAGGCGAGGTTCGCCACGCCGGGCTTGAAGATCGTGATCCCCTCCACTCCGTACGAGGCCAAGGGCCTTTTGCTGGCGGCCATTCGTGACCCGGACCCCGTGCTCTTCTTCGAGCACAAGCGGCTGTACCGCATGTTCAAGGAGCCGGTGCCCAAGGGCGAGTACCTCATTCCGCTCCAGGTCGCACGCACCGCGCGTGAGGGGACCGACATCTCGGTGTTCTGCTACGGCCTCATGGTCCATTACGCGATGGATGCGGCCAAGACGCTCGATGCCGAGGGCGTGAGCGTCGAGATCGTCGACCTGCGCACGGTCTACCCGCTGGACCGCGAGGCGATCATCGCGTCGGCGCGCAAGACCGGGAAGTGCCTGGTCCTCTACGAGGACAACTTCAGCGTGTCGGTCGGGTCCGAGATCGCTGCCCTCATCGCCGACGAGGCCTGGCGCTGGCTCGACGCGCCGGTGAAGCGCTTGGGAGGGCTCGACGTCCCGTCGATGCCTTACGCCCCGGCGATGGAAGACTTCTTCATGCCAAACCCGGAGAAGATCACTCAGGCCCTCCGAGAGCTGGCGGCGTTCTGATGGCGGGCACCGACAAGCGCGTGGTGATGCCACAGCTGGGCGAGTCGGTGCATGAGGGCACGATCTCGAAGTGGCTCGTCAAACCGGGAGACAAGGTGGTCGAGTTCGAGCCGATGCTCGAGGTGGACACGGACAAGGTGAGCGCGGAGGTGCCCGCGCCAGTCACCGGAATCCTCAAGGAGATCCTGGCCAAGGAAGGCGAAACAGTCCAGGCGGGCGCGGAAATCGCAGTGGTGGAGATCGGCGGAGACGGGGCGGCTCCGGCTGAGGGGGACGGACGGCCGGCGAAGGGCGAGGCCAAGAAGGCGCCGGAGGCCCAAGCGACCGCCACCCCCGAGGCCCCAGCACCGCCGCCCCAGCCCGCCAAGGGCGCGGCGACGCCCACCCCGGCACCAGAGGCCGAAGCCCCAGCGGCACCTGCCCCCGCCCCCGAACCGGCTCCGACCAAAGCACCTTCCCTAACGCTGGAGGGCGGCGAGCATCGCTACTCGCCGGCGGTCCAGATGGCCGCCTCCGAGCTGAAGGTCGACCTCTCCAAGATCAATGGCACGGGCATCGGTGGCCGGGTCACCAAGAAGGACGTGCAGGAATTCGCCGCGGCGGCCAAAGCTGCACCCGCGGCCAAACCCGGCCCCGTAGCCACCCCGGTCACGCCGGCCGAGGGCGACGAGGTTGTCCAGCTGACTCGCGTGCGCCGGTTGATCGGGGAGAACATGACCCGCAGCAAGACCACGATCCCGCACGCCTGGCAGACGCAAGAGGCCGACATGTCAGGCGTGGTGGCGAACCGAAACGCCAACAAGGCCGCGTTCCAGCAGCAGGAGGGCTTCTCCCTCACCTACCTCCCCTACGTGATGGCGGCCACCGTCTCCGCGCTGCGCGAGCACCGGGACGTCAACTCGACCTTCCATGACACCGAGCTCATCGTGCACCGCGACATCAACCTCGGCGTGTCGGTCGGACTCGAAGACACGCTGGTGGTGCCGGTCGTCCGCCGCGCGGACGGCCTGTCGATCGCAGGTCTGGCGCGGGCAGTCAACGACGTCGCCAACCGCGCCCGCACCAAGCAGCTGAAGGCCGACGATCTGGCGGGAGCAACGTTCACGGTCAACAACTCCGGAACGTTCGGAACCCTCTTCAGCTACTCGGTGATCAACCCAGGCCAGGCGGGCATCCTGACGATGGAGGCGATCGTCGAGAGGCCCGTGGCCATCAAGGGCATGATCGGGATCAAGCCGATGATGTACCTCTGCTTCTCATTCGACCACCGGGTGCTCGACGGCCTGCAAGCGGCGAGGTTCCTGGTGTCGTGCCGAAAGTGGCTCGAGGCCGTGACCGTGGAGTCACCGATCTACTGAACGGTCTCGGAGACCGCGCCTCCCTCCACGTCGATCGAGAGGATGCTGATGAAGAAGCTGGCGAAGACGGTTTGCGTGCCGATAGCCAGCAGCAGCACCGCGGGGATCACCTCGCGCATCGTGAGGGATGGGTTGAGGTTGCCGAAACCGACGGATTGCCAGCTCACGACGGCCAGCACAAGCGCCAAGATCCCCGCCAGCACCATGAGGGCGCCTGCAAGCAGGCCGACTTCCAGCGTGATGAACTTGAAGAGCCGCTCGAGCAACGGATGCGGTGGGTGGAAGCCCATCCGCACCGCGAAGATCTTGGTGAACACCGCGAACAGCACGAGCTGGTAGCCGATCAGCGCCAGAAAGCCCGCCACCAGCAAGGTATGGATGTCGAGCCGCACCCCCGCCACATGGAGCGGGCCGCCGAGAAGCAGCGCAGATAGAGCCACGCCCACCACGAACAGCGCCAGCCCCGGGTACAGGAAGAGCCATCGTGGGCTGAACAGCAGCATGAAGCGCAGGTGGCGCCAACCATCTCGCCACGTCCTCAGGTGCGGGGGTCGCGATCGCCCATCGGGGCGTAGGACCACCGGCACCTCCGTGATGCGCATCCCCTTGAGCGACGCTTTGATCACCATCTCGCTCGCGAACTCCATGCCTGTGGCGCGCAGGCGCATCCTTTCGTAAGCGTCCTTCTTGAAGGCGCGCAGCCCGCAGTGCGTGTCGCCCACCGGGGCGTGGAAGAAGACGCGGCTGATGAAGGTCAGGACCGGGTTCCCCACCCAGCGATGCGACCACGGCATGGCACCCGGCTGGATTCCGCCCGTGAACCGGTTCCCGACCACAAGGTCGTAACCCTCGCGCAGCTTGTCGGTAAGCGGGCCGATCGCCTCAAAGTCGTAGCTGTCGTCAGCGTCGCCCATGACGATGAGCGGTCCTCGCGCGGCATCGATGCCGCCGATGAGGGCGCTGCCGTAGCCCTTCCTCGAAACGTCGACGACCCGCGCCCCAAGGTCTTTGGCGATCTTCTGCGATCCATCGGTGCTGCCGTTGTCGGCGACGATGATCTCGGCTGCCAGGCCGCCTTCCGCGATGGCGTTCTGTGCGTGCCGGATGCACTTGGCCAGGGTCTCCGCCTCGTTGAGGCAGGGCATCACGATCGAGACCTCTACGCCGGTTGGCGTCGACGACGCCTGTTTGGGCGCGCGCTGGGCAACTGACATTCCGCTAGAGCCTAACGATTGGCGCCGTTCATGCAGTCGTCGATCCAGGGTCCGACCGCGTGAGGCCGTCGAGCACAGGGGCGAACCGCCCGAACCAGTCCAAGCGTGGCCACTTGTCGAGGAGGGCTTGGTTGGACCGCCAGCGTCTTGGAAATGAAAAACGGCAGCGGGTACGGCATCCGGCGCGACTATAAGTCGCGAGCCCTAGAAAAGAAATGACCCCGACGGATCGCCTCTTGACTGCTGGTACCGGCCTTGCGGCCTGTTCCTGCTGTCTCGAACGTTTCCCTCGGGGCCGTTGCCAACAGTAAGGGCG